>NZ_FZMP01000215.1 GCF_900196725.1 Candidatus Methanoperedens nitratireducens
GTGTGTCTTAAGACTGGTTGAATAGTAGTTCTCTATAGCATTATTTGTAGCCGGGGCACCTGGAATATAGTGAAATACTGTAAGATTGATCCATTTATAAGTGCTTATTCCCCCAATCTCTCTTAACAACCACAGTGCTGCAAACTTAAATCTCTGTAATCTTAATCGCCTGCACAGGACACTGCGCCTCGCAAGCCCGGCAAAAGACACACGCCGGCTCATTGACGGGATCGGATTTTCTATCAGATAAAGGATGACCGGGTGAATCGACCCAGTCAAAAACCCCGACCGGGCAGACCGAGATGCAGATGCCGTCGCCATTACAGACATCATGGTCAACAGCAACAGAAGTACCGTGTACGCCGAGCTTCAGAGGAGGCTTCACTTCGCCTCTTATTTTATGTCCATTATGCTCGCCAACAGTAGATTTATTCATGAATTCCGGGTCTATAGGCATATTGTTTCCCACTTCCTTGATAAAGAGCATATACCGCAGGGTATAAAAAGCTTGTCTTGTTCTTACTATCCTGACGTACGGTTATAGAGATTCCCGGAGGTAAACGCCCTTTTTTTTCTGAATTAAACTCCGGCTTTCCTAAAACTTCACCGTAAACTACTTAACTATTTGAACCATAGGAAAACTATGGGAGAATTCATCGTTTTAGAGCCTAAGTGCGAGAATTGTGGAAATCCGATCGATGATTGCAATTGTGTATGTCCCTATTGCGGCGAAACAGCCCTGTGCGATTGCTGCATAGGAAGGGATGCGGTCACCGGCGGGTAAAACAAGGTATTAACAGGCGTACCAGGTGAAAAGAGTATGAGTAGAGATGACTTTATCTGGATGGCTGGCGGACCTCAGGGAAGCGGCGTGGATTCAAGTGCCAACATCTTCGCGCGCGCCTGCTGCTACGGCGGGCTTCATGTGTACGGGCAGAGAGAATATCATTCTAATATTAAGGGGCTGCACAGTTACTTCCATATCAGGGTATCCCCGAATGAGCTAAGGGCCATTGCAAGCCGCGTCGACATGCTGTGCGCGTTCGATGCTGACAGCGTGGTCAGGCATGTCTGGGAAGTGTCTGCAAGCGGGGGAATCGTCTGCGACGCCGAGATTCTTCCAAAAAAATTAACTGAAATCCCGACCCTCTCAGCCTCTTTCAGGGAGGAGTTCCAGAAGACGCTGGATGAGAAAGGGATAAAGCCTGAAACTGTGGGCGACCTGCTGAACGAAGCAAAAAAGGGCGGTGTGAAGATTTACGCCGTATCGTACCTTGAGCTGCTAAAGCTGCTTTCAAAAGAACTGGGTGAAGAAAAGCTCAGCAAACTGACCATAATGACGAATATCCTTGCGCTGGGCATCTCTTTTGGCATTGTAAATTACGATAAAAAGTACGTTGCTACAGCCATTGAGAAAATATTCGGTAAGAAAGCGAAGATAATCTCCACGAACGTTCTTGCATTCAATCTCGCCCATGATTATGCAACGATGAATTTCAAAGACTTCGGTTTCAGCCTGGATGCTGTCCAGACAGATGAAAAAAGGATTTTTATACAGGGAACCCAGGCTGTTGCTCTGGGCAAGCTCGCAGGTGGGTGCAGGTTCCAGAGCTACTATCCCATCACGCCGGCAGGTGATGAGAGCACATACCTGGAGGAGAATGAGGTGTTCGAGCTTGAGAAGACAGCCCTGAAACAACAGGGTGGGTCTATCCTCGTCATGCAGACCGAGGATGAAATCGCCGCAGTCAATATGGCATCGAGTGCCGCTCTCACAGGCGCAAGAGCTGCGACAAGCACCTCAGGACCGGGATTCTCATTGATGGTCGAGGGTCTGGGCTGGGCAGGTATCAATGAAGTTCCGACGGTTATCAGCTTCTATCAGCGCGGCGGTCCTTCAACCGGGCTTCCGACGCGCCACGGCCAGGAAGACCTCAGGTTCGCCCTTCATGCTTCACACGGCGAATTCCCGCGGATTATATTATGCTCGGGCGATGTTGAGGAATGCTTCTACGATGCCGCCCGCGCCTTTAACTATGCTGAACGCTACCAGACGCCTGTTATACACCTGACCGATAAGGCGATAGCCAACAGCAGCAAAAGCTGTGGGATATTTGATACTAATTTAATAAAGATAGAACGCGGACAACTTCTCACCGAGGCTGATGTAAGCGGTAAAGAATACAAGCGCTTCCGGTTTACAGAATCTGGAATATCCCCCAGGGTTCCCCTCGGAACCCCGGGTGTGGTGTTCTGGAACACTGGCGATGAGCATAACGAAATCGGGCATATCACCGAGAATCCTGCTGTGCGGACACGCATGGTCGAGAAACGAATGAAAAAACTCAAGCTTGCTGATAAGGAGATACTTCCCCAGGAGAGGGTTAATTTCTTCGGCGATGAAGATGCGCCCGTGACCATTGTGAGCTGGGGTTCTCCGAAGGGCGCTATACTTGAGGCTATGGAGAGACTGCGCCGGGAGAACTATAAAATTAACTTTTTGCAGATACGGATGCCGCATCCGCTGCCAAGGGAATATATTGCCAAAGTGCTGGGTAAAGCTACCAAGAGAATCGATGTGGAAGGGAACTATTCAGCCCAGATGGCTGGCATAATCCAGGAGGAAACCTGTATATCAATAGATTACTTTGTGCTGAAATGGAACGGAAGACCCATGACATCGGATGAACTGTACGATGCTTTCCTGCTTATCCTTCAGGATAAAGCCCCTGTGAGGCAGGTGTTGACCTATGGCTCTTAAGCTTGCCGATTACAGGACGCCGCTTTTTAACGACTGGTGCCCGGGGTGCGGGAATTTCGGAATACTGACGGCGTTGCAGATGGCTCTTGTCGATCTGCAGCTGTCGCCTTCCGGGGTAGCCATATTCTCAGGAATAGGCTGCCACGGCAAGACGCCGCACTGGATAAACGCCTACGGGGTGCATACATTGCACGGCAGGGCGCTGCCTTTCGCCATCGGAGCCAAGCTTGCAAACCCCGGGCTTGAGGTGATAGTCCACTCAGGCGACGGCGACGGGCTCGGGATCGGTGCGGGTCATTTCGTCAATACCGGAAGGAGGAACATAGACATGACCTACATCATCCACGATAACGGGGTCTACGGTCTTACAAAGGGTCAGGCTTCACCCACGCTGAAACTGGGAATCCAGACAAAGGCTCTTCCAAAACCCAATATCAACGAGGGAGTTAATCCGATAGCTCTGGGGCTGGCTTCAGGATATACCTTCATAGCCAGGAGCTATGCCTTTGATGTTGCACACCTGAAAGAGACAATCAAGAAAGCTATCCAGCATCGCGGAATGGCGTTAGTGGTCATACAGCAGCCCTGCCCGACATACAATAACATCAATACAAAGGACTGGTATTCAGGTGAAGACCGCAGGGACCCTGCTACTGGAAAACCTGTTCCGCGGGTGTACAAACTGGAGGAAACAGGCTATGACGGGATAGTTCGCAGTCCCGAAGAGATGCTTCAAAAAAGCGAGGCAGCATTAACAAAAAGCCAGGAGTGGGGAGACAGGATACCGATGGGTGTATTCTACCAGAATGAGCTTGTGTCCACCTACCAGGATAGAATAGCTCACAGGATAGCGGGTTATCATGAGAACCCTCCTGCAAAACAGATTATAAGTGGTCCGGAAGGGAGGTCGGTGACCAGCATAGCAAAGATGCTGGATGAACTTAAGGTAACTGGTTGAATTCTCTAAGCTTACAAAGGGCTTACATGCCAACTAGCAATGATCGAATTATATAGGGACTCCGGGCTGGAAATATATGAAAAGTCGCATTATTCCAATCGGGAGCATATCATCGAGGTAAAACAGATACTGTCATGGTACATACCAGGGAACAAGCGTATCCTGGATATCGGATGCAGCGGCGGGCTGCATGCCCTGGAGTTCGCAAAACGGGGGTATTCCGTAACGGGAATTGATATAGAACCTTCGGCAATAGTACTTGCAAGAAAAAGAAGCAGTGCATATCGAAAATCCGGATTCAGGATTATGGACATCGAAAAAGAAGAGCTTCGCAGACTTGGGAAATTCGACTTCGTTTACAGCATAGGGAACGTGCTTTCTCACGTGAGGAAGGATAATCTTCCCGGCATCTTCCGAAAAATAAGGGAGAGCATAGATGAGAATGGTATTTTCCTGTTTGATGTCCTGATAAATGCAGAGCCGTTCCAGGAGGAGATAATGCCGGGAAAGAACGAAATCCAGATAATCTGGAAAAGGGAACTTGACAGCAGTACCGGCAGGGTCAGCATGGATGGTACTTTCCTTGAGTTTGGTTTCACCCAGCATTTTGATGTCTGGGGATATACGATCGAAGAGGTTACCGGAATGCTTGGCTCTTCGGGTTTCGGGAATATTGAGTTCTCAGAGAAGCTTGATTTCGTTGCAGCGAATAAAACCAAAAATCCTATAAGCCTTTACTTCCGTGCAGAAGCAGGGGAAAACATATGAAATTGTTCAATATAAGAGACCTTTACAGGGAAAAATACAGGGAATACATAGTCGGTTCGGAAGAAATCGGGAAGCACAGCGTATATCTTGTTTACGGCGAAGCTTCACGCGGTGAAAAAAGAGAGATGGCGCCGAATGGTCATGATGAGATATTGTTCCTCTTAGCCGGGGATGCGCAGCTTTCGAACCGGGATACAGAGATATCGCTGGAAAAAGAGCAGGCGGTTTACATGAGTCCTGATGAATCTTTCACGTTTACTGCGAAGAGCGACTGCAAATATATAGTCGCCGGGACACATACGACGCCGCATGGGCATTAGGTCACCTGTCCAGTACCAGAGCCTCTTTTCCCACGAATACAAGCGACTCGAATTTGGCTGCCCGTTCTTTATACATAAGGTAGGGCTCGATGACCCAGAGCCCTCTCATTGGCGTGCGATTTCCCGATGATATGAAAGGCGCTTTGGCCCTTAATACAAGGTATGAGAGTCCGGGCTCAGGCAGTTTTTGCCAGGCAGCAGGGAGCCTGCACAGGCGGTGCCCCATGGAAATGAACGGCGGATATGCAAGCGTATAGTCCGGTTTTGCCTGGATAAGCCCCTTTGCGTAGCTGAACACATCTGCAACGGTCATGCCCGGGCGTATATATCCTGCAATCTGGCATGAAACTTCACGCGCAAATGAAGCAAGCGCCTCAAGTTCCGGGTTATTGCCTGCCACATGGCTGATAGTATAATCAGCAGGATAATCGTTATAAACCGGGGCGATATCTATCAGCACGATATCGTTCTTATTCAGGACACGCGAATATCTTGCCAGGTAGCTTGAAGTAAGGGCGTATATACCCTTCAGCTTGGCGCTTCCTTCGCCCACTCCTATTATGGGCATGTGCCAGTGCTGTTTCACGCCGTTTTTACGGAAAACTTCATATGCGATATCCTCGATCTCCTTTTCCGTCATGCCGGCTTTGATTCTGTATATGATTTCCTTACTCATCCCTTTGGCGAAGTCCCGGGCTTCAAGGTATCCTTCTAAATCTTTATCTGTCGGTTCAGTCTGGTTCATCCGCTCCCCCTATAAAACCTGTTAAATTTAAGATTGGTTCAGGATAATAAAAGTCTATTGTTCAGCAGCCTGTTTGAGCCGGGGGAAAAGCTGCATTTTCAGGTTGATTTTTGATTAACTAATGTTACTTAATAAATTAATCTACGAAAGATTTAAATACAGATTAATACGTTAATGATAATAATAATAAGTATAAGCAGATATCCATATCTTCGGTAAAAAACGGGAGTAATCCGAAAAAACGAGAGTAGTCTGAAAAAACGTGGGTAATCCGAAAAAACGAGAGTAATCCGCAATATGGATTGATAGGAGTCCATAGCTATGAAAATAAACGGATATAGAGATATTAAACGGAACGTTAGAGTAGGATACACTAAAATATTATCAATTATCGGTCTTTCAATACTGTCATTTCTTTTTTTAATAGTAGCATTTACTCAAAATGCTGCCGCAGTAGATTGCTCAACCTGCCATTCTACATATGCTAATGAAATCGCACCTACCTATCATGGGGGTGCAAGCCAATGTATTTTTTGCCATACCGGTTATGCATCAGACCCATGGGCACATTCAGGTACAACAATTACCGAAACCAAGTGTCGTACCTGCCATGTAGAAGGTACAAATCTTAATGAAAGCCATGGCAACCATTATTACGGACCGAATAAAGCAGATTGCACGCAGTGCCACTTCGCGAACACTACACAAGCTTTCGAGCTTGACCCGTCTCTATATAAACATAGCCATAACCTGACAGTTGAATACAATTATTATAACTACAGCCTCTACGGAATGCCTTTGAGTACCAACGGCGGTGCGGGAAAGGGCATGTTCCCGTATTATACCTGTACTCTAACATGCCATAATGGAAGCGGAGGCGGACAGCCCAGCATAGAAGATGAAGTAATAGGTTGGAACCAGAGCGCGCACGCAAATTCAAGACACGGCGATTCTACATACGACAGTAAGAACTCATGCGCTAAATGCAAGTCACCCCCCAACTTTAACGGGAATGCTTCAGATACAACAGCCATCGCACAAGCTGACTGGCAGGGTATCCAGTGCAGAGTGTGCCATAATCTCCATAATGACACCTATGGCGATAACGATTCAACTCCTATATATTATGCATATTACAACTCCACTCTGAGCGCGGGAGGACCGCCTGTTTATGAAAAGGTATCTAATACTACAGAGCTTTGCGAGAAATGCCATTTGACATTCACCGACGACATAAACAGCACCCACAACAGCAACTTTGGAGGGTATCATAAAGAAACTGCTGGACTCGATTGTGCCGATTGCCACATGAACTCGACATACAGCAACCTGACGCATAAGTTCGAAGTCAAGAACACGACCTCAGAAGTGACAGGATGCGAGGTTTGCCATGACTATACAAATAGCCATACGAACTTTGCGCAAAGGAGTAATCACGATGATAAGGTCGATTGCGTAGCATGCCACGACCAGACATTCACTACAAATGCATCCGGGTATGCCCTCTACGTCTTCCCTAACAAAAGTACCTATTCTTACGGTCTCTGGAAAGCCAGCGGTGTCTGGACTACATACTTCAATAAAACAACCAGTATAAAATCATGGCCGCTGCATAATATAACCAGGAGCGTAACCTGTGAAAAGTGCCACAATGCCACATCAGCTATCAACGGCACGATTGCAGTTGCTTTAGTTTGTTCCAATTGCCACGCTTCGTACAGCAGTGCTGTTAATTCATCAGGTCATAATAGAACCCTGAATGCCAGTGCCCCGGACTGTACCGGTTGCCATCTTGGCTACCTGCCCAGTTACGGTCATACGACAGGAAACAGAAGTTATATCGTGAACGAGAGCAACACCTGCAGGAATTCAGGGTGCCATGAACAGAATGTCAGCGGCTTCTTTGAAAGACATTCAAGTTCATCAGATTGTACGCAGTGTCACTTTGCAAATACTACCCAGCTTTTCAGTTTGAATACATCGCTTTATACCCATGACCATAACCTGACAATCGAGCATAACTTCTATGAGTACAATACATTAGGGATGCCGATCAGGACCAACGGTGGTGCTGGTGTGGGTATGTTCCCGTATTACACTTGTACTCTGACTTGCCACAAGTATAATGCTACTACCGGGGTGGAAGGTAAAATCGATGTTGCAGCCGAGAGCTGGCTTGAGAGTGCACATGCCCAGTCATTACACATGAGTGGCGACAATAAGATGTCCTGTGCCAAATGCAAATCGCCTGCAAATTATAATGTAAGTGCAAATCAGAGTTCGACAATTGCACAGGCAGACTGGCAGGGTATACAGTGCAGGGTATGTCATAATTTGCACGATCGGAGGTTCCCGAACTATACAGGCCCAAGCGGTTTCCCGGTTGCGTTCTATAACTCAACCAACAGTTCTCTTGCGGGCTATGCGGTCTATGAGCAGGTTCCCAACGCAACCGTACTGTGCGAGAAATGCCATTTGACATTCACTGATGACATAAACAGCACCCATAACAGCAATTATGGAGGGTATCATAAACAAACTGTCGGGTTTAACTGTACAAATTGCCATATGAATTCAACATTCAGCGATGAGATGCATAAGTTCGAGGTCAAGAACACGACCTCAGGAGTGACAGGATGCGAGGTTTGCCATGATTATGCAGGCAGCCATTCAAGCTTTAGTCAGAGAAGCTACCATGACAATAAGGTCGATTGCGTAGCGTGCCACGACCAGACATTCACCACGAATGCATCGGGGTACGCCGAGTATGTCTTCCCGTACAAATCTGCTTATTCCTACGGTCTCTGGAACGTTAGCGGTAACTGGACCACGTACTTCAAGAAATCAAGCACCTCTATAAAATCATGGCCGCTGCATAACATAACCGGGAGCGTGACCTGCTCAAAGTGCCACAATGCCACATCGGCGCTCAACGGCACGATTGCACCTGCCCTGGCGTGTTCTGGCTGCCATACTTCATACGGCAGCGCGGTCAGCTCCTCAAAGCATAACCAGACCCTGTATCCAGGCGCGCCTGCATGTACTGGCTGCCATGCAGGATATGAACCCAACTATGGGCACACAACTGGAGCTAAGGGTTACATCGTGAATGAGAGCAACACATGCAGAAGCTGCCATGTACAAAATGTCAATCTCAACGAAAGCCACGGCAACCGTAACTACGGTCAGAACTACACGGACTGCACTAAGTGCCACTTCGCAAACACTACGCAACAGTTCAGCCTGAACACGTCTCTCTATACCCATGACCATAACCTGACAGTTGAATACAACTTCTATAATTACAATCTCTCAGGTATTCCTCTCAGCACCAACGGCGGTGCAGGCAAGGGCATGTTCCCGTATTATACCTGTACTCTAACATGCCATAATGGAAGCGGAGGCGGACAGCCCAGCATAGAAGATGAGGTAATTGGCTGGAACCTGAGCGCACATGCAAGATCAAGGCACGGTGATGCTACATACGACAGCAACGCATACTGCGCCAGATGCAAGTCGCCGCCTAACTACAATCTATCAGCAGCCTCTGGCAATAGAAGCAGCTACCCAATAGCTGAACAGGACTGGCAGGGTATCCAATGCAAGATTTGCCATAACCTTCATAATGATACCTACAGCGGTAACGGTACAACACCTATCAATATTTCATTTTACAATACAACAGCTACACTTAAGACCGATTCGGTAGTCTACGATCAGGTCTCCAACTCCACGGAACTGTGCCAGAAATGCCATAGTAACAGGAACTTTGCGGGACGTCATAAAGATACGGTAGGATTCGATTGCGCAGACTGCCATGCTAACAGGACACTTAGCAATTACAATCATACGTTCGAGGTCAAGAACACGACCTCAGGCGTAACTGGCTGTGAGGTTTGCCATACATACCCTGGAACTGCACATTCGCTGATTTCTAATTACCATGGCAATATAACATGCTGGGCGTGCCATGACCAGACCGTGGTAGACCGCAATGCTACCAATTACTCTATAAGTGGTATCTTTGGAATATATAAGGACACAAGCACGAACAAGTGGACTACGTATAAGAGCGGTTCTTCATGGGTATTGCACAATATCAGCAAGAACGTGACATGCACAAAATGCCACGGTGCAAGGTCATTATACACCGCGGGAGGTATAGCCTCTGGCTTCGGCAGCGACCTCACATACACTTCCCACTCCACGGATTCGCTGGTATCGGGTTATAACCTCATCGCTATCAGGCTCCTGCCTGACCCTGCAATCTCTGCAAAGAACCTTCTGTACCCATCATCGGGAGGAATCCCCGGAGTTACGAAAGTGATGAAGTGGAATTCAGCCAGCCAGAGCTGGGAAAGTTACGTATATGATGGATCCACATATGTGGGAACCAATTTCACTCTGGACGGATACAAAGGGTACTTTTTAATGGGCAACGCTTCGACTGCTGGGCAGACATTTACTTTCAGCGGAATAAGGTAGTGAGGTCTCTATGAAAGCGTTACTAATCCCCATTTTTCTTTTGTTAGTTGCATTTCCAGCCCAGGCTCAAACCGGAACAATGTTTACCGTGTACGGGCAGGTATTCAATACAGACGGGACGCCGGTAAACGGTGTAACTGTATATCTCACTGCATCAGGAAGCACGATAAGTGCTATCACTACAACCGCCGAGAGAACGAACGGCAGTCTTGTTAACGGGTATTATTTGTTAGAACTTGCAAATCTCCCGAACGCTGTGAGTGCCGGGACTTCCATGACCCTGAGTGCAAGCTATGGGAGCGTATCTGCATCAACAACAGTTGCAAGAGCGGCAACAGAGCCGCAAAAAGTTGATTTATACCTGTCCACAGGCGGCGGTGGAGGTAGCGGAGGAAGCAGCAGTAGCGGCGGAGGAAGCGGCGGAGGCGGCGGTGGAGGTGGAGCCTCGGGTGAAAACTACACTAACATAGAAGCCAGGGAATCAAGGGAAGAGTTCATAGTCAAGGACCTGCCCACAGTCTATAACTTTACAACAGAAGGGCTTCCTGTATACGGGATTGTGATTACCGGCAGTACCAATGCAGGTCTAATTGCAGTCCAGATTGAACTCCTTAGGAATACATCGACCCTTGTAAAAGAAGCCTCGCCCGAAATCGTTTATAAGAATGTTAACATCTGGGTCGGTACAGCTGGTTTTGCCATACCCAAGAACATAAAAGAAGCTATAATAAAATTCAAAGTTAAGAATTCATGGATTACATCTAACAGCCTTAAAGATACTGAAATAGTTATGTTCAGATGGGACGGAACGCAATGGGTCAAACTGGAAACCCAGCTAAAATATAATGATGACGGTTTCACGCACTACGAGGCAAAGACAAATGCTTTCTCACCATTTGCCATAGTCGGTTTGAAAGGCATAGCAGTACCGACCGTAACATTGGATGCCGGCACACCATCTAAACCGGGAGGAACCGCAGCTCCAACACCGGTTATTTCAAAAGGTTCGATAGTAACAGGTATTCTTGTTATCATCCTGGCTGCAGCCCTGATTTTGGCAATTTATAAATTCAAACTGCAGAGAAGGTGATATTGAATTTTATTTATTTTGTTTTTTATTCGCTTTGCACTCAAAAACTAAAAAAAGTATGTTGTTATGCATTAAATTATTAAAAATGTATGTCCTGAAAAATAGATTTATAATTCTCGGTATAATATTATTTGCAGCATCCCTGACACCTGTAGCCATGGCAGGATTCGAGAACTGCATCTTCTGCCACGGCAGCCTGACGCCGGGTATGCCTTATGTAAATCTCACATCTCTTGATAATAGCATACACGGGCGAATAAACAATACGAATAACCTGAATTATGCATGTTACGCCTGCCACTGGAACGGCACTCCTCCGAGTAAACATGCCGACAACAGAAGCCTGATAAAAACATGCGAAGATTGCCATGTCAGCGATCTGTTCAACGCGCCGCCGGTTACAGAGCATATACCGGGCGGTCAGGATATTACAACAAGCATAGGCTGTATCTCGTGCCATAATAACAGTATCGATGCTAATGCCATCTATAATAAAACAAGTGATGGCGTAGCCCATTTTGGAACAACCACAAACCTGATGTCGCCTTCAATCCGGTCTACCAATTGCACCTGGTGCCATTTTGACAACAGCGGAAATACAGCATGGGGAACACCCAAAGACCCGAGGGTATCAGGAGCGACTTTCAACCATACCCGGTTTAATAGTAGTACACAATGCTATAGTTGTCATATATCCGGCGGCAGCACGCCCACTTTTCACAATAGCTCTCTGGGAAAATGGATGGGTAACAGGGATTGCGTGCTCTGCCATGATACCGGGGGCATCGCTCCCAAACTGGTAGATATTTCAGCCACAGTCGGTAATAAATCGGTGCACAGCTCCCTCAATTCTGATTCCGTCACATCTCTTGACCGCAACAATCTTCGCTGCTGGGCATGTCATGGCGACGGAGACGGGAGTGAGTCCGCACAGCCGGCAGGCGGTCATCCGTTAAATTACAAGACTCCGAAGAGCTGCAATAATAACAACTGCCACTCGATTTCGCAGTCCCGGTACAAAGAGCCCATGATTTATTCACATTTCCAGAATGCAAGCCTGAACGGAAATCCGAATAACGCTACAAATTATAATATCAGCGCATCCGCTCAGTGCCAGGCATGCCATATAAACAGTATTGTGAAAACTGATAATAATCCGGACGTTGCGCTTGTATCGCATTACGGGTCAAAAGACAACCTGGTGGATTCTTTCAATTGCGCTTACTGCCATCTGGATAAAGATAACAGCGAGGACTGGGGGACCGCAACATTGGTCAACAAAAACAGGACCGGGCTCGTCGCGCTTGAGCGGGAACGGAACAGGTTCACGGTCAACAGGGGAGATAGCGCCTACCTCGGTGGAGGATATTTCCTGGAACTGGTTGAAGTATCTACCGATGCAGATGAGGCGATCATCCGGGTTTTAAAGAATTATACAACAGTGGATGAAGTCTCACTTGGCATCATGACCCCGTATGAATATGAGGAAAAAGTCATTATCGATAATTCAACGCTGAAAATCCCTGTTATTACCCTGAACATAACTTCAATATTCGGGAGTAACAACAGCTTTATTCAGTTCGAAGGGCACAGGTCAAGAAAAGTCCATACAGATAAGGAAAGTGAGGACAGCGCATGCTACGCATGCCACCTTTACCGGTACTCCGGAGAAAAAGAACGATACATCGTTATTGATAGAGAATCCAAGGATAGTTATGATGAAATATATTACACCAGGGTTTTAGTTGATTTTAACCCGGAGAATAAAAGTAAAATATACTTTAATGATGACGATTATGTATTCAGCCAGCTACGTAATAATTCCGGGAAATACCTTTCGGTTCCTGATAAACAGAAATATTTAAAGGAAGGGGAGACCTGGAACATTGCGGATAACTATTCTTTAAAAGTCAATGAAGTCAGTACAGATAGCAAAGAGGCGTGGCTGACTTTAATGATCAATGGCAGCATTGCCGAAAGCAGAGTAGTTCCCCTGGGTTCATCGCTTGAATACACGCCCGGTATCAGGTATAAAGTGCACACAGAGACCAATATAACAGTTTTCACTGCAAAGATCAATCATATTTCCCAGGGACCCAATTTCGTTATACTTGGGGATGTAGTCGCATTGTCTCCGGATATTATGAAGACCACATCCAATGTCACGCTTTTCGGGTATAACGCCAGCTGGTTTAAACCCAATGATACGTTTGCTGTCGGGAGAATCCCACCCGACCTTCACGCCCCGAACCTGTATGATGACCGGAAAAACTGGGCGGACTGTGTGAGCTGTCACGATGCGTCCAATAACCTTGGAATCCCTGGTCCGGATGCTATTTCATCAAGGCTCGGTAAACACTCTAAATTGAACGATAACATGTCCAGTAAGGCGATTTTATCCGATCCTATCGATAAAGCGTGCTGGGCATGCCATACGGCTGGTGCAGAGCCGCAGATGCATTCCCCAACATATGTTACACCAAGAGATTGTAAATCATGCCATACATATCAGGAAAAACCGTTCTTTGGTGCGATATATATTGGCGATGAGCTTCATGGGGACAAGTCAAATTGCGGGTCATGCCACATCGAAGGCACCCATACTTTGAAAAGGTTCCAGGTAACCCCGGTGATTAAGGATGCAACGATATCTAAAAAAGAAGCCAGCAGGGGTGAGACTGTTAAAATTACCGCTGAAGCAATCGCAGGATATGGTATGAAAATAAGGGCTGTTGAGTACTTCCTGGATAAAACAGGTATCCCCGGGAATGGGACGTCTCTTGAACCGCTTGACGGGACTTTTAATTCACAGGCGGAACAGGTAACTGCAGAACTTAACACAACCAATATCTCAACCGGAACGCATATAATCTACATCCGTGCAATGGAGAGAAATAACAGATGGGGCGACTTTTCCCAGGTGAACATTTCGATAACCTCAGGCGGAACAGGCGGCAGTAAGGCTTTAGAAAGTGCCAGGGCATTACTTAATAGCATACCGTTTTTGAATCTGATTTATTTACTTATGTCTCTGGCGGCTGCGTATTTTATCATTTTAGGCTTCATACGCAGGTAGCTTATTTCCATTCTTTTTTCAGGTAAAAGAGCTGCGGGGAGGATGCTTCGGGTCCCCCTCCATAGAAGGGTGATTTTGGAGCAGATAGCCCGGATTTATATAAGAGCAGCATCCATCTTACTGCTTAAAGAGATAAGTTATAGAGGAGGCAGGAGGCTAAAGGTCACTCATGAAAGCGATTATCTTTGATATGGACGGGGTGCTTGTGGATTCAATGCCCTACCATGCAGAAGCGTGGAAGCAGGCGTTCTTGACCGTGGGTATAAAGATCAAGCGGGAAGCGATATATGAGCTTGAAGGTTCAAACCACATGCAGCTTATAGATATAATCTTCAGGCGCTTTGGTCGTACCCCGACAGAAGATGATATGCGGGAGTTAAATCGTAAAAAGGTTGAGATATTCGACAGGATAGAGCGTGCTGTACCTTTTGAGGGTATAAAAGAACTGCTCGTTTCGCTAAAACAGAAACATAAGCTTGCGGTCGTCTCAGGATCTAACAGGAAGACCGTGCATGACATACTGAACAGGTTTTTTCCGGGTATTTTCGATGTGATCATCGATGGGGACGATTCATCGGAAAGCAAGCCCTCTCCTGCACCGTATCTTAAAGCTGTCGGGGAGCTTGGCATACCGAAAGAGCACTGCCTTGTCGTTGAGAACGCGCCTCTGGGTATCCGCTCTGCAAAAAGCGGCGGTTTGAGGTGCATCGCAATACCGGCGTACCTTGACAGGAAGTTCCTGGAGGAAGCTGATGTCATAGTGGAGAGCCACAGGGAGCTTGGGAGGTACATCCTGCAGGAGGAGGAACGAGAGGCGCGGGAGAAGCACGGATAAGAGTGTTATTCCATAAGGGTAAGGAAATCACAGGCGAAAGATCTAACGTACTCATAACGGATGGATTGCCATCATATCACAATGCATTTTATTGGGAATTTTACACTAATACAAGACCGCAATCCCAGCATATTAACACCATAAAGCTTGATGGAGATATGACAATAACACGATGGAGAGGGCAAACGGAGAGGTTAGGGATAGGGAAAAGGTGATGAGAGGATTAAAAATTAAGAATACTCCGATACTGAAAGGCTATCAGATATACCACAACTACATGAGACCGCATGAGGGATTAAATGGTAAGACTCCTGCGGAAGCTTGCGGTATCAAAGTAGAGGGAGATAATAAGTGGATAACACTGATACAGAACGCAAGCCATACAGAGCACCAAAAAATAATGGTGCTTAACTTTTTATTCTTCCAAGCTAATTATTATAAAGCGATCGTTTTCATCATCTGTTTTTGGAGTAAACTCCTTTGTAGCTAGAACCGTCGTTCCGACTCTGAGATTATCGCATAAATCACCCCAAGCATAGGCTTTATGCTCTACTCCATCAGAATCTTCGGTTTTAACCGCACACATACTAGTAATAGCTTTCTCTGATTTTTGGTACTTAATTTTTCTACCTACCTCTTTTACCTCCATTCGTATTATTTTCCGCACCATATTTTCCTCCTTTATTTACAATCCTCGAATCATATAAGTGTTGAACGAAAGATGTCTATAGCCTCTTTGTCTGTTAATGAAGCTATATAATCACAGATTACTCTTTTATCCCTATTATGCTTTACTGATATTTTCTCATATCCTTTAGGATCATTCAATTTTTTCTGGAGGTCGTGTTTAAGTCTATCTTTAATGAAATTTGGTAAGCAATAGGGGTCTTTAAGAGAGATATCATAAAGTGAGTGGATAATATGTCTGCCGCGGGAGTTCATCTGATTTACCTCATCTCCAAGTATCGCAGCCTTCTTGATGAGCTTTTCAAGTTGCTTTGAAAATACTGTTCCACTTTCGGAGTATGTAATAAATCTTTTTTTTCTAGGGTCACCATCAAATGAATCATTTAAATTCTTTAAACTTGCCTCAACTACATCATATATTAAATTCCCTACAATCGAAGAAATACCAGATTTTTCT
Organism: Candidatus Methanoperedens nitratireducens; assembly: GCF_900196725.1. GTDB lineage: Archaea > Halobacteriota > Methanosarcinia > Methanosarcinales > Methanoperedenaceae > Methanoperedens > Methanoperedens nitroreducens_A. The sequence goes on from NZ_FZMP01000215.1 coordinate 16,183, forward strand.
ATACCAAATGATTCGTCTCCAAAAAACTTAGGGGACTCAGAGAAAATTAATGCAATATCCTCCCTAGCAATAGCTCCGGTCATCCAAACATCATGCAAATCATGAGTACGTTGAGCAATTTCATCAGAGATATTTACTATTTGTGCCTCTATTAATCCATCAACAGCCCCATCATACTCTTTATAAATTTTTTTATTCTTACAATCTTCCTTAAATCGATCTGTATGTTTAAAAAGCCCCTCTCTGGTGGCATATGTCAAATTTAGACCTACTGATTTCGACTCTGGATTAATCTCTTGACCCGGTGCCGGGAATATATTTGGTTTACTTTCTAATAGTGAAACCACTCTTACACTTTGCTCATTATGAGAAAAACCATCTAAACCACTTTCAATCATAATATTATCTAGTGCATTTTCTCCAGCATGACCGAATGGTGTATGACCTAAATCATGACCGAAAGCGATAGCTTCAGTTAAATGTATATTGGCTCTGAGCATTCTTGCAATAGAAACAGATATTTGCCATACCTCCATTGTATGAGTTAGTCTATTCCGGATAATTGGACTCAATTCTGAAATATATACTTGTGTTTTACCTTGTAATCTTCTAAAGCTCTCACTGTGAACAATGCGATCTCTGTCTCTTATAAAGGCGTTTCTAAAGTCGCATGGTTCTTCTAAAATCTTTCTTTCCTCATCTTCTGGAGTTTCAGGATATGGGGTAGAGTACTCAGCCAATTTAATGCTTTTAATATGTTCTTGCCGTGAGAGAACTTCAAATCTGTTTACCAATCTTGTAATCCACCTTAACCAAGGAATATACCTCTACTTTAGATTGAGAGTACGCAATATTATTTAAAACTTTCCATCATTATAATTAGCATGCAATACCCACCGACTCACCAACCGCAAACTCACAATAATTTATTTAAGAAGCCCACCGAAGATTCATCAGAGCCAATCCATCCACCGAATTTTTACAACCTATCCAATCCACCGGAGACTACACAGAACCCGGGTTAAGGGTTCTGTGTAGTCTTCGGTGGATTGCGACATGTGTAAATTTTCGGTGGATGAAAGAAGTCACGATTAACGAACTGTTATTAAATTTTGGTGATTAATATGATAAAGCAAAAGATTAAATACAATAGGTACCTAAATAAGCGACCTATGACAATTTGTATAGCAAGTATATGTGAAAACCCACAAGACCCAAAAATTGTTTTTTCTGCTGATAGAATGGTTACTGATTCTAATGGTTTGACGTTTGAACACGGGGTGCCGAAGATTTCAGCATTAACTAAAAACCATTTTATAATGAGCGCAGGACGCTCATCGGAAGCTGACCAAATTATACAAAATGTCGGCGCTATTTTATCTTCGTATGAAGAAGAAAGGTTGGAATATTTAACTATAAAAGAAACAGTAGATTTAAGCTAAGTCGCATAAATAGAGTTGTATTTTCTTAAGAAATTCCTTGCGGCAGTTGTCATTACATCTATTGAAGCATGGGAACGATCGACACCAACTGCTG
>NZ_FZMP01000081.1 GCF_900196725.1 Candidatus Methanoperedens nitratireducens
GGTTTTGGGAGGGCTTTGGTAACCACCTACAAGTCGGATCAGGCATTACAATAAGTATATATCTAAATACATTCTATACATAGAGGCGGAGAGCGGGAACATGACAGAGCTTCATGATATACTTGGTATCAGCGAGGAGCGGATTGCCGAACTCAAAGAACGATTTAAAAGAATAGTTCTCAGGGCGAAGAGGGAAGCTGAAGTTATAGTTGCGATTGAAAGGGAGCATAACCTTACTCTGAGGGAAAAGTTATTTTTAGCAGAAATCCTGGGGAAAACTGTTGAAACCAATCGTCCAAAGAATATGCAAAAATCCCTGTTGTCAGCTAAATCACCGGGTTTTCAGAGATAAGATATATGGTCCCGGTGCCTGCATCCGGAGGATTTCAAGGCTCATTATATCCGGTTTTTGCCGAGGAAAGCTGCCGTATTGTTCCGTATGTGTCAAATTCCGGGGCCAGGGCATCATAATACGGGTATGTCCCGTATGAAAGTACCTGCGCATCAATCCCCAAAAAGCCACCATGCATGGGGTAGGCAAAGATGATACCTTTTTTCTGGAAAAAGGCATCAGCTATCCTCAAGAAGTTGCTCTGGCTCTCTTTGCTCAGGTTCTGGCTGAAAGCACCCAGCGGCGTTTCTGAAGTATCTGACCAGTCGATAAAAGCGATAATCGGGATATCCCCCCTCTTCTCTTTTATAAGGGAAATGGTCATATTCCACGAAATTTCATTAAAATTCTGGTTTAAGACCTCTTCTCTTGATGGCGTCACGGTGGTAAAATCGAGATTGGGTGGTGGGTAAGGGGATTTTATCCATCCCGCCCATGTACCTGCATAAACCCCATGTTTATAGTTATGCACGCCGTCTATGATCATCAAAGAAGCTGAATAAGAAGCGTTAACAGCAGAATTATTTATATCATTGGTTAACCTTGCCAGGTAACCTGCCTGTGAAAAAAGTCCATCAAACCAGATACCATCCGCCCCGGAGTCGATCTGTTTTTCTGCAAGGCTCAAAAGCAAAGCCTGGAAAGTAGTATTGGTTATGTCCGGGAAATAAGCTTTCATGTTCGCAGGATTGTACTGCGTACAGTCAAAAGTCTTGTTCAGCCACGCCCTGTTCTTTGCGTATTCGCACTGGAACTTTTCTTTGGTAATACCTGTGATGCCGAGTTTAGCCGGGTCAAGAGCCATGTACCACGTATCCGGATATTGTATGAACTTGTGAGTATCGGGGTTATAGGTTGTACTGTATATTTGCTGAGCAGGCACGGCCCCTATAAAGATGCTGTCTGGAAGTGTTTTCTTAATCTCCGAGGTCGCTTTGTTAAGATGGGAATATGTATAGCTTGAATCGTCACAGAGCTGCTGCTGAGCGGGATTTGGGAGCTGGGCGCAGTCATCAAGTATCATCCTCTCGTGCCACCAGCCCCGGAATATTATATCTGTCTTTATAGAGCCAAGCAGTTCGGTCACGTTAGTTATGTTTCTTCCGATGTCTTTTTGCATTTTGTCCGCAACTCTTTCATAGACAACTGCAACGCTAAGGTTATTGAAAACACCTGAGGTTTTGAAGCTCAGTTCCTGGCTTTCACCAGAATTTCCGGACAGGTCTGTCGAATTGACAACAAAATAGTATGTAGTGGCAGTTGACAGGTTGTTAAGTTTTATTGAGTGGTTGGTTACCGGACTGGAGTTGTATACCTGAAAAGTATAATTAGTGTTGTATTTTCCATATTTTACCGAAGAATCGGATTGCTTACTGGTATGCCAGATTATATCCGCTGCATTCTTGCTTACATTTGCCACCTGGATATCGGATATTGTCAGGTTGCCATCTGTTACGTTTTTATAAACCTGAACTTTAATCCCGGTCTCCCCTTTTAACGCAATAGTGAAGCTTTTGAGGTTGCCGTCAGGATCTGACCTGATGGTGTAAGAATTTGTCTCAGTCCCCTGTGAAATGTTGTAGATTTTATACGTGCTGTTCGACAATAGACCGGAAAGCGTGTAGTTAGCGGTAATATTACCGCTTCCGTTCGTATCATTAAATCTCAATAATGAGGTACTCCAGCTCAAAAGTGTCCTGTTCAAATAGCCTGCAGCAGAGATACTTGTTTTGATCCATGTGTTTCCGCCTGTCTCATTGTTGTAATTAAAGTATGATTTCTTATCGTAGAATGCTATTTTTCTTAAAGATGTGAAATTAGTGCTTGTAAAATAATTCGTATTGCCGGCATTATTGAGATAGTAGTCATACGAGTTCTTTGCAATGATAGAACCGCCTGTTATGTTATTTGAACCGGATGACTGGATGTAGATCCCGTAGCCGTTTTTGCCTGAGGTCAGAATTGTGTTGTTGATAAGCAGGTTTGAGTTGCTGGAGGATAACATGGTGATTCCAGCACCATCTGAATTAATAATGTTGCTTGTTATAGCGTTGCTGCCGGATGACTCTAAAAATATTCCCCGGATGCTGGAACTTACATTGTTGTTCTCCAATTTTCCACCATCAGCATTTTTATAATAAATTCCTGTATTCCAGTCTTTCAGGGAAACATTTTTTACGGTTACATTTTTCAGTGCTTTCAGGCGTTTGTGAACATATACTCCATTCGTAGATGCCGCACCAACACCATCGATGACATAGCCGTCGCCGTTGAAAATAACGTTGTCTGTGGTAATATAGATACAATTTGAGGCTTTGATGTTTAATATGTTCCTGGTGAGCGTATATATCCCCGGCGTGGAAATCGTTGTGCATGTATCGATATTTTGAGCCCCAAGTGCTGCCGGGATTCCACCACCAATAGTTGTGAGAACTATCAGTATAAGAGAGAATGCTGCAGCCTGTCTCTTTGAATATTTTATACTCATACTTATCAGTCTCCTCCTGCAAAGCCTAACAATTTTAATGATGTTAAGAGATATATAAAACTAATCATAATAATGATCAGCATTAAATAAATATGAATGATCATTATGAGGTAATAATTAATATAACCGCTAAACCAAATTTTTAATTCCAATTTTCTTGAATGCTTATTCACTCTGCAGGTATTCTGCAGGTATTCCTTCCCGTGTTTATGTATCTGATATTTACGGTATATATTGCTTTTGGAGAGAATTCACATGTTGTAGTCACATTAAGTTTACACGGTGGTTATCAAATTACCTTCGAAGTGGAGATCAAGCACTGCAATAAGTATATCTATAGATACGTTATACATACAAACGTGGAACGGTGTGGACATGACAGAGCTTCATGATATACTTGGTATCAGCGAGGAGCGGATTGCCGAACTCAAAGAACGATTTAAAAGAATAGTCCTCAGGGCGAAGAGGGAAGCTGAAGTTATAGTTGCGATTGAAAGGGAGCCCAACCTTACTCTGAGGGAAAAGTTATTTTTAGCAGAAATCCTGGGGAAAACTGTTGAAACCAATCATCCAGGGAATATGCAAGAATCTTCATTGTCAGCTTGGATTCCCGATTTTAATATACGAGCTATTCAAAACGTTTTATTCAAATAAAGAGATTTTTAAACATCTTTTTGGGTTTATAACCCTTATATCGATGAGATTTAATGTCAAAAAGCTCGCAAAATCTCCCAAAGTAGGGTTCATAAAAGAACTATACCAATATATTAAACTCCAATTCTTTGAAATTGAACAGAAAGCTTATTATCACGTACATTTCTTATTGGCAGAGTTATGCGGTACAGATATATCGGAGTAATAATCTTAATAATTTTCAGTATCTTACCAGCGATGGGCGTATCTGAACCAGGTGAAATTGAGCCCGCTAAATACCATCAACTTGTAATAACAGATGTCTCACCTATCGAGTTTTACCCGTCCGATGTCAAAACGATCAATATAACTATACAAAATATTTTCGGATATTCGGCATTCGGTGTCTCAACGCAGATTGACCCAAGTAAAGCAGATCAAATAAAATTTACACACGAATTGCAGAAATATATTGCTAATGAATTAGGTCCGAACCAGAATATAACCATTCAATACGAAATATATATTAAAGATAATGTTGCGAAGGGTACATATTATATACCCATCACCGTACTGTGGTCAACAGTCAAAGATGGGACAGTAAAACGCCAGGAAGACCTGTATATCGGGATAAAAATAGTTGAGAATCCGGAAGTAATTAAAATTAATACGGTTAATATTACCACCATTCCGGAACATATCAATCCCGGAGATACTTTTAAATTGAAAGTTACCCTGAAAAATATAGGTAATAATAAACTTAACCAGATAAGAGCAGCTCTGGATGTGAAGTTGCCGTTCTCAAGCGTAGGAACAAGTACGGAGCAGTACATACCTTTGTTGGAGACGGATCGAAGTGAAGAGATTATATACAATATACAGGTAGATAAACTGGCGACCAGCCGCCTCTATAACTTCAATTTAACGCTTGAGTATAAAGATTATACCAACCGATTGCAGACCCAGCGGAATAGCTTTGGAATTAATATTGAAGAGTTATCGGAGATATATATTCAGGATGTGACGCTTGATCCAACCAATCTAAATCCAGGCAGTGACGGCCTTCTCATGATTCAGGTTGCTAACGCAGGAACCAATGGGATCAAAAACGTGAGGGTTACTATCTCAGGAGGGGATAAGATATTAACCCAGACCCAGAATTTTATTGGGATTATACGCCCGGGTGCATCTGAGTCCACATCTTTTGGAGTAAACGTTGACCCACAGGCAAAGATAGGAAAATACGGGTTAAATATTCAGATAAATTTTGATGATGCGAATGGACAGCATTACTCCAAATCAAACCTGTATATCATGAGAATCGATAAAAAGGATTCAATAATACCCGTATCAAATGAAAACCTCTCAAGCATGTTTTATGTATTCATATTCGTAGTAATGAGCTATGGGATTTTCTTAGTTGCCGGTTTCCAGTTGGATAAGAGGAAATGAAAAATGCAGACTAAAAAAATATTATCAGTTTTAATTATCATAATTTATTTAATATTATTGATTCCATATACCATTGTTTCAAATGCTGGAGAAGCGGGCATTGTTATAGATAGTCAAGAAATAAATGCAACCTCCTTACCAGAAGATGTCCAGGACCTTCTTATAAACAAGGAAAATTCATATTACGCTATTTTAATCGAAGACCAGATTGTACTGGAAAAGAAACAGGTTTCGCAGGATAAAAATCAAATCACAAAGGAAAAGAAATTAATCTTATCTAAAGAAAACCAGGAAAAGGATAGTTTTGTTAAAATAGATGACATAGTAATCGATCTGCGTGTAGCAAACAACATAATCCCTGTCATAAATCAATCCTTTGAAAAACTGATAATAGGCGAGACGGGAAAAGCAAGGTTTGGGGACATCATAGAAACAATGAGCCACTACAATCTAACTCCTCTTTTGACTTTCTCTTCAATAGACTTCTTAGCAGGTGGGCTCATCGTGGTGCTAATTCTGACTTTTATATCTCAAAGGAAGGTCGCACTATGGACTATACCCGCTATAATAAGCTGTTACTCGTTCCAATTCTTTCTTGCAAATCTGGTTTCAGGTATGAACCAGCTAGAGGTCGGACTCATGTACAGACTGTTCGGGCTTCTATTCATACCTGCATTGCCTCTTACATTAGGTCTGAAAAAATTTGAAGAGACAAATGAAGGCAAGCAAAAAATCTGCGAACTCTACAGACATAACATAAAATTCCTGAGAGGACTGATTGGAACGTTTAAAAATATAGACTAAATATTTTTCACATTTCTATAAATTATTTTGATTTTTCTAAGATGAACTACCAGTTATCAATCTTCCAATCATCTGCAGTCATGATATTAGTTTCACTTACATTGAAATCAACACTCGCATTATCATACAACATGCCTGAATCAAGATCGTAAAGTGAGCCTGTAATTGTATACGTATCTGCTGGTGCCCATGATGGAACATATAGATAACCTATGTAACTATTTGAACTATGGGCATCAAGGGTGCCGTTTCTCTCCCACTCCTTTTTTACTACTATACCGCTGGAGTTTCTTATTTCATGTACAACCTTTAACACCGATTTTCGCAGACCGTTTAAGCG
>NZ_FZMP01000046.1 GCF_900196725.1 Candidatus Methanoperedens nitratireducens
GAGGGTCATTTGACACTATGTCAGGTTAAAAGATTATGAAAGACAAAAAAGCGTTTATAACTTCTTATATCAGGATATCTCTTTCAATTTTTTTAAGCCTTCGTTAATCTTAATCTGAGCGTCCTCGATTACCTTAATAAGCTCTTCCGGCTTTGGAATGACTTTTTCTTTGACATTGGGATTGACAGCTTTTATGTCATAATTCTTACTTTTTATCGTCTCTATATCGATAAACCAGCTTTTTTCACTGATTTTATCTTCTTCTTTCGGGGAATGGCGCCTGCGCAGGAAGTCATCGAATTTATTAAGCGTCAGAGGATCTTTCTTTAGAATCTTGATATCAGACATATCGTAATACCAGACTTTTTGGGTTGGCTTTCCTTTCGTGAAGAATAACAGGTTCGTCTTGACACCTGCGCCGGCATTTAAGAAAGCGTTCTGCGGCAGGCTGAGGATGCACCACAAACTACATTCTTCCAGCAGTTTTTTCTTTGTCTGGACAAAAGCCAGTTCATTTGTCCTGAAAAGTACCCCTTCATCGATAACCATTGAACATGTTCCATCATCCTTAAGATGGTCTATAATATGCTGGATGAACAAAATCTGGGTATTGCCAGTCTTGAAAACAAAGTTTGTCTTTGCATCTTCCCCTTCTTTACCACCAAAAGGAGGATTTGTAAATATATAATCAAATTTACTTTGAGCGCCTTCGAATAGCTCCATATATGTATCCCTGCCGCTCAGCGTGTTTTTCAAGCCGATATGGGGATAATCTATCCCGTGAAGGACTAAATTCGCCAGTGCAATAGGGAAAGCCGTGTCGCTATTGTCCAGACCCCAGAAAGCATCATGTTTTAAATGCTCGATTTCGGTTGCGTTCAGTTCTTTGCCTGATAGTTCAGGGTTAGTAAAATAAGCATAACTTTCGGCGAGGAAGCCGCCTGTCCCGCAGCCAGGATCATAGATTGTTACGAGTGCGCCGTCTTTGATTATTTCAGGCTTTACTGCACGTATCATCGCCCTGATTACTTCCCTTGGAGTAAAAAACTGCCCGCCGTCATTATTTTTCTCGCCCATCTTTAAGAGCAAGCCTTCGTAGATTTGCGAGAGCGGGACTGGTGGGTTTCGTCTATGTTTTTCGAGGTGAGATGGTCGATTTTATCCAGCACGTCCAGCAGGTTCGTCTCGCTTGCAAGCTTAGTCTGGTTGATATTCCTGAAGATTTGCGAGATGAGCTTTTGTTTTATGTTCGCTGATGGTTTGTTCTGGAATGGTTTCAAATAAGGAATCAGCTCGTTATTTACGAAATCCAGGAAGTCTCCCATTTTGCTGTTTTGCAGTTTTACCCTCTTCTTACCATAGGGATTGCCCCAATCTCGCCACCTGTATGGTTCTTTAAGCGATGGGGTGAATGACTTCCCGACTGCCTGGCATTTTAGCTCTTCTTCCTGCTCTTTTTCGTCCAGTATTCTTAGGAACATCATCCATGTAAGTTCAGGGATGTACTCTAACGCGCCTTTAGTCCTGTCCCTGCGCATGATATCGCAGACTGATTTTATGTAGGCGTTCATGCTAGATTGGTCTGTTACTGTTCTTCCGTTATTGTTTTTTGGCATGGGCTGATATTTCTTCATGTATTACCTGTGAACATCTAACTGTTGCAAACTTGATAATTATTTAACGGTGAGTTCGTATTGAGTTCGTTGTTAATTTCTGATTATGTTGTTGCTCCGGTGGGTAGCGATATTAACAACGAACTTGTACGAACTCTTTCAGGTTCGTATTGAGTCCGCTGTGAGTTGATTATTTATCCTCCATTTTTTCCGTTGTTTTTGAACTTAATATAATTCTCAGATATTGAGCATCTTGCTTGTCTTTTTCACGTGATGAGGATTCCTTCATCCTGATCAAGTCCATAATATTAGGCATTTTTATGAGGGTTCCTTTGTAAGATAATTCTTTATGGTATTCATAAAAGAAATTGAACTTGTAGCTTTCTATGAACATCAGGTCAATTTCGACATTGCCGTCCGTTAACCTGACCCCACCCTCTAATTTCTCTTTTTCGGCAAAACCGGACTCTAACAGTAAAGAGGTTGCCTTGCTTATGCTTTCAGTATCCATAGAGATTGCTATATCTATATCAAAAGTGGAACGGGGGACACCATAAAGCACAGCCGCAACCCCTCCGATAAGGAGATATTTTATTCTATGCTTATTGAGTAGTTTGATGATTTTGATTAGTTCGCGTTCCATGCTTTCCCCAGCATTCTGTTAAACATTTCAATTTTTTTGATATTCTCCGGATATACGGGATACTGCATTATGATTTCGTTTTTGCTTTTTTCCATTGTCTTTTCAAGCTTATTCAGATCCCTTAAAGAGCTTATTTGACCGCCGAGAGTAAGATATGCCACGTTATTCCTCAAAACCAGAAACGCGCCACTTTTTGTTTGATATTTGCCATTAGTTCTGAGAGCCTGCTGGATGTTCTCTTTCAATCTGGATTTAATGAGATACAGCGACATCTCATAGTAAGCCGGAGCTGTTTTCAGGATTTTGGATATGGTCTCCCGGTCAGGGTTGTTGAGTTTTTTGCCATTGAAACTGAGTGAGGTTTTCATGTTACTGTTAACCACCAATGAACCAGTTGACTTGTATTGTTCGAAGATTTCTTCTTAGGGTCATTTTGGTAGGGTGCCAGTTGATTCAATTTAATAGCGAACTGGTATGGACACCTTTGAGTTTTCTGTAAGTTCGTTGTTAAATATTTTGATGGTATTATGTTTGCCCTGGCTAAGTATCGGTAATTAACAACGAACTTGTACGAACTCATACGAACTCTTTCAAGTTCATTATGGGTTTGTTGCTGGTCGCTTGCTAATATATTTAAGCAACGAATTGCTACTGGCTCATTGCAAACTGCTATAAGTTCGTATTGAGTTCGTTGTGAGTTCGTTGTTGATTTTTCTGATGGGGTTGTTGCTTGGGTATGTAGCGATATTAACAACGAACTCGTACGAACTCGTACGAACTCTGAGAGTTCTTGTGGGTTGGTGGTATTGAGTCCGCTGTTTTGTATTTTGTAGGTCATAGGTGTTAGCTTAATTGAATTTGATATTGTCCGAAGACTTCGTTGAGGATTGAATTGGGGAGCTGGTTGATGGAGTTAAGTTGATTATTCATTTTGTTAAGTAATTCTTCGGAGAGTTGTTTCCTTGCATTGAGTTGAGCTACTATTTGATTCTGAATTTCAATGGATGGAGCAGGTATTTCGAATTGTTCAATTTTTGATTTTGTTAGAGCTTGTCTGGTAGCTCCTGATTCCGAGTCCATTATGAATTTTTGAAAGTTAGGATTTGAAAGGTAGTAGGATAAATAGTAAGGATTGAGCATATTATTTGTCCTTACAATGCTTACATGCTGATTTACATTGGCAGGACATATTTCATCAGGAACTACGCAAACTCTGCCTATTGAGGCGCCTGTGATATTAAGCAACACATCTCCCTTAATGACTCTGGTATTTTTCATGGATTCATCAATTTCAGCAGAAATATGGGCTAGCCCTTCTTTTTTAAAATTATTTAAATGAACGTTCATACTTCTTATTAAAGGTACACCGTCTTTTTGATAAACTGAATGACCACCATTAGGGGTTATCCCGCTGCCTATTTTGGTAGTTAAATTTACTAATTTAATTTTTGGACATTTTTGAAAAATGTTACTTTCAAATAGATTTTTTTGGTAGGAATAAAATAAATCTTTAACAGCTTCTATATTTCCCTCCGCTTCTTTTTTCATTATCTCAATTTGAGCCATTTGCTTATCGAGTTTATCCACGATTTTTTGTTGCTCTACGAATGGTGGAACTATTATAGGATACTTTTCCAGAAAAGGTGATGGAACTCTTTGTTGCCCAACCGCGCCTGTAAAGTTACTCTCAGCTTCGTCTATAAATCTTTGATTTCTTATGAAGTAATAAACCCATTTAGGAATAACTCTTTCTTTGCATCTTAAAACGTGAAATTCGGTTGTTCCAAACCCATAGCCACTAATCAGACCAACTGCGATAGCGCTTTTTTTGTTTTGCATACAAGGAGTAATCTTAGCAAAAAGAACGTCATTTTCTTCAAAATAGGTATATCCTTTTTTAACTTTTGAAAAGGGAACTATTCTTATTTCACTGATTATACCTCTACCGCCATCAACCACTTCCATTGGAACAAAAGAAGTATCCCGATTATCATCCGCTTCAATGATATTACGTTTTCTTGGATTTATCTCACATTCTTTTCCTAGCGTGCTCCACCGCCACCCCTCCGGTAATCTTCCCCTCTCGACTACAACCGCTTCCTGCTTCATGCCGCCAGCAACCCCATCTTAACCTCAGATACCACATCCCCAAGATTCAGACCACTCTTAGCCAGAGCCTTAATTCCACCAGCCCTTTTTATCTCAGCCACATCAAAAACTTCTGGACTCTCAAGCTCCTCAATGCCGTTCTCTTCAAATAGCCTTGCAAGAGCCTTAATGACATTCGCTGAATCTCCGGGCAATGATAACAGCCAATCCTTGTTCTTATAATCAAATGCAAGAACCCTTTCTCCTCTTGTTTTTCCAGGCACACCAAACCCAATTTCAGCGAACAGGTCAAATAAATCGCATTCTTTTAGCTTCAATAAATCCCGAAGCAGCAAGGCGCCTTTTTCGCCGCCGGGCAGCGCCGAAATCAGGTGCTTCCTTTCCTCTGGATTAACCCACATTTCGCGCAGCAGTTCAATGTTATCAGCATGCTCAACCAGCGAGGCCGCCAGTTTTTCCCTGTACTCCTCAACCGTGAATGGTCGCTCTTTGCCTGTTATTTCGTCTTTCATCAAAATGAACGTCCCTTCGTCTCTGATTTCAACATAATATCCCCGAACCTTGGCAATCTTTCTTTTTTCTCCCTCTTTGGGAGAGCTTGAAGGTTCAGTCCTTGGCGTTGAAATGAACTCTTTTCCAAATAACCTTGTCGCATTGGTATAATCATAAATCCTGAACATGAACTTACCGAAGGCTTCATCGATTCTCATCCCGCGTCCGACCATCTGGTAAAAGAGAATCGGTGATTTTACATAAGTGAAAAACACAATGTTCTGGACGCAGGGGATATCCACTCCCGTTGTCAGCAAATCAACGGTTGTTGCTATGAAATGGGAATTCTTGCCTCCGCGCATGTTCGCAATCAGACCCTCCTGGCTCTCTCCTAACGAACCGCTTGCTATTCCTTTTTGCGTACACTTGAATGCAAATTTCTCACAATTTGGCAGTCCTTTATCTTTGTATATATTATTCAGTTCGATTTCCACGTCTTCAGCATGTTTATCATTCGCGCAGAAAATAATCGTTTTCTGCTTTACACCCCCTGTTTTTTCGAACTGCTCCAATAAATCCTTACACATTGCTTTTCTTCGGTCAGGAAGTATCAGTTGATCATCATAATTTTCTTTACTATAAATCTCTTTAACATCACTTGTACCCAGAAACTCCCCGGTTTTTGCATCAGAAACTCCCTTCTCCAAAAGCTCATCCCTCATTATCGGACGATCATCGATACTAGGGCTTCTCTTAACAATCTCACATGCAGCCAGATAACCGTCCTCCCATCCTTTAGCATACGGATATTCATATACAGGCTCGCCAAAATATTTGAGATTGTTCCTGCTGATTTTCTCATCCTTATCCTTTTCAGGAGATTTCTCGCCGGTTATCTTCCTCGGAGTCGCAGTTAATCCGATTTGAACTGCATCAGGATTATTTGTGAGGACGACACTCCACTTATCCCATGCGCTCCGGTGGCATTCATCAATGATGATATGGCTGAAATAATTCCTGGGATAATTCTGCAAAAAGAACGATGTATCTCCGTCTTCATCAATACCCAGCGCCTGGTATGTTGATACAATAATCCTGGCGTTCTTTTTAGGATCTTTATTCTCAACAAACGCCGCATTATCGCCGAAAACAGAGAACATTTGCCCAAATCCCTGCTTCCTGAGTTCGTTCCTGTCGCACACAAATAGAGCCCTTCTCAAATGCCCAGCCTCTGCCAGCTTATGCAAGAGTTGAACAGCAATCCGGGTCTTTCCCGAACCTGTTGCCAGAGATAGCAACACTCTATTCCAGCCTTCCTTCTTTCCAGCGATTTTTTCCAGCGCCGCCCTGATTGCAGCGTCCTGGTAATACCTTCTTTCGGATTGCCCGCCTCTGTATGGAACAGATAACGGTTTTGCGCCTTCATCTTCCAGGGAAAAACCCTTGTGCATTTCATATAACCTTTTTAGTAATTCTGGTTTTGGAAAGCTTTCCAGGCGCATTTCCTCACTAACTTTCTCCTTAAAAGAATCATATTCCACGAAAAGATGACCATTAGTAGAAAATACAAATGGAACATTCAGGCTCTTTGCGTATTCTTTAGCCTGTTCTAATCCAAGAGTTGCATGCTCGTCTTCATTCTTAGCCTCCAATACCGCAATAGACAATGGATTTTCTCCTTCTTTTACAGGCAGGCATAAGAGATAATCAGTTCTTCCCTTTTTTCGCTTAGGCTTTCCATTAATAATTTCAATAGTTCCTGCAGTAATTTCTCTGCGGATAAGATATTCAGTCCAACCCATACTATGGAGCGCTGGATCTATCAGTTTTGCTCTTGTATCAGCTTCATTTAATCCCATTTTTATAAGTAAACATCAATACATACTTATAAATGTTACTTTATTAATTATGCTCTGGAGTTCTGTTAGGTTATAGCAGTGCAGTTGGAGTACAGAAAACAAAACAACCATGTGGGAAGAACTAATAATGAACTTTAGTGAGTTCGTACGAGTTCGTATCAGTTCGTTGTTTTTCATTAAATCTACCGAAACAAGTATGGTGTCATATGAAATAATTTATACTAAACCTGTATAACGTAGTCCCAAGAAAAGTGAAAGTGTTAAAAAATATAAAAAATACTATTCCACCATCGCCCTCGCATCCACCGCCACCGCCCCCTTCTCGCCCACGATGAGCGGGTTGATATCAAGCTCGATGATATTCTCTTTTTCCGCCATCCCGGAAACAGCCATCAGCACATCGGTTATCGCGTCAATATCAGCAGGCTTCCTCCCCCTGACCCCTTTGAGTACAGGATATCCTTTAATCTCGGAAATCATCATAAGCGCATCCTTTTTCTCAATCGGCACTACCCGGAATGATACGTCCCTGTAAACCTCAACGAAAATCCCGCCCAGCCCGAACATGAGCGCGTATCCGAACTGCGGGTCTTTCTTCAGTCCCACAATGACCTCCTGACCCGGCGGCACCATCTGCTGTACGAGGATGCCTTCGATACTCGCATCCGGGACTGCCTTCTTAGCCCGTGATATGATCTCATCGTAAGTAGTCCTAACAAACTCTTTTTTCACATTCAGCGCCACGCCGCCCACATCGCTTTTATGCGGTATATCTGGTGAGGATATTTTCATAGCTACCGGCGCTCCGATGTATAATGCGATGGCAAGGGCTTCATCAGCGCTGGATGCAAGCTGTTCTTTTGTAACAGGTATTCCATATTTTGCAAGAAGTTTTTTCGCCTCATGCTCGGTAAGTATTTTCACGTTTTTCCCTCCCGGCTTTCTCCCGCTTTCACTTTTTCAAGGAACTCTTTGTGCCTGATAAGCGCAGCCAGCGCCTTAACCGCCCTCTCAGGGACAGGATAATTGGGTATGCAGCCGCTTTTCAGTATCTCCACGCCCTCCTCCTTGCCAGCCCCGCCCATCCAGCATGAGATTATCGGCTTTTTACCCCTTTCCTGCTTGCTTTTCTTTATTAGCTCCACAACGGCTTCAGCCGGAGGTATCGCATTTGACATAAGAGTATGCACGTAAATGACGATAATAGCGTCCACACTCGGGTCTTTGAGAAGCGCCTCTATAGAATCTTTATAAATTTTATACGAAACAGTCCCTGCAGTATCTATCGGGTTTGATGTGGATGCGAACTCAGGGACGATTTTTTTGATCTGTTCCTGCGTCTCCTTTGTCAAATCAACAATATTGATGCCCTGCCTCTCGCATTCATCAGCAGCCACAATGGAGGCGCCGCCACCGTTTGAAAATATCGCAACATTATTCCCTTCAGGAAGCGGCTGGCATGAGAACGCAAGCGCTGCATCGAAAAGGTCATCGATATTATCGACCCGCAACACTCCTGCCTGCCGAAACGCCGCCGAATACACCTCATCAGAACCTGCGATGGAGCCTGTGTGCGAAAAAACCGCCTTTGCGCCTCTTTTTGACCTTCCTGTCTTGATTGCCACGATAGGTTTCCTGATGCGGCGGACTGCTTCTATAAACTGCCGTCCGCGCGTGATCCCTTCTACGTACATGGCTATAACGCCTGTTAACGGGTCACTATCCAGGTACTCAATAATATCAATGTCATCAACATCAGCCTTGTTTCCCGAACTTATCACCTTGCAAAGCCCTATCTCCGTATCTATGGTCCACTCTGCAAGAGCAAGACCGAGTGAGCCGCTCTGTGTAATAAACGAGATGGAACCCGGGACCGGGAGTTGCCCTATGATACTTGCATTAAGCCTTGCGGGCTCGTTTACAATGCCAAGCGTATTCGGCCCTATCATGCGCATTCCATACTTCCTTACTACTGACACAAGCTGTTTTTCAAGCTCCGCCCCGGCATTCCCGGTCTCGCTGAAACCCGCGCTTATCACGATCAACCCTTTTACGCCTTTTTCCCCGCACTCCTGCGCGACAGAAAGCACAGACTGCGCGGGTACGATTATCATCGCCATCTCCACGTCGCCGGGAATATCGAGCACAGAAGGATATGATTTCAGTCCCCGGACAACAGCTTCTTTAGGATTGACCGGATAAACGGCGCCCTTGAAACTGCTCAATATATTCTTCAATATCCGCCCTCCCCATTTAGATTCATTGCCGGATGCGCCTATTACGGCTATCGAGGCAGGCTCGAATATCGAAGAGAGCATTACATCCATTCCCTGTATTTCATGGCACGCAGCACCCTTTGCTTTGCAATTCTGACCGCAGCTTCCCTGGGGTATGTTTTTTCGTTTTTTACCGCATCCAGTATCTCTTTTGTGTTCCTTGTAATAGTGCTTTTGATCCTTTCGAATGCCTGCGTCTCAGTCCCGCCGTGATACTCAACCGACGCTGTGATCACCCCGCCCGCATTAGCCACGAAATCCGGGATTACCAGGATTCCCCTCTCATGCAGCATCCTTTCTGCAGTTTCACTGATTGGTATATTTGCACCTTCGATTATCAATTTTGCATCTACCACATCAGCATTGGCATCCGTTACTACATCAGGTCGTGCAGCAGGGACGAAAATATCGGTTTTTATCATTAGCAGGTCGGTACTTTTCAGGACCTGACCGTCTTTATAATTTATCACCGAGCCTGTGGTATCTTTGATCCGTATCAGCTCCTCTACATTCAGACCTGCCGGATTGTAGATTGTACCTTTTGAATCACTTGTAGCTATCAGCTTAACCCCCCTCTCTGCAAGAAACCGTGCAGTAGGTCTCCCTACGTTCCCGAATCCTTCAATCGTCAGGCTTGCGCCGTTCATGTCCAGGGGAACATAATCCTTTGCTACCTCTGTGCATACCGCTACTCCATATGCAGTAGCCCCGATCTCATCAAGCGGGATTCCGCCAAGCTCAAGCGGCAGCCCTACGGCGCGTGATGTCTCGTCATAGATATATGCCATATCGCTCTCATCTGTGCCCATATCAGGTCCGGGTATGTATTCTTCCAGGCTTTTTATCGCCCTGGCGAATGTCCTGATGACATGCTCCTTGTTAACGGTTTTCGGGTCTGCTATGATCCCCGATTTCCCTCCGCCGTGAGGAAGACCTGCCATTACATTTTTGTATGTCATCGCGCGGGCAAGCCTCCTGACCTCGGTAGCGGTCACATCAGGCGCCATCCGCACCCCGCCGATAGCAGGTCCGGCAGCCACGTTATCCACAACGACGATAGCTTTCATCTGCGTCCTGGGCTCGTACAAAAAAACAACCCTCTCAGGACCGATTTCATCTGCCAGCTTGAATACATTTTCTGTGATATCCATGATATTTACTCTCCCTTTGATGCATAATTTTGTTTGAATAGTAAATAAAGCTGTTCATGTTATCTAGAAGGGCGTCTTTTTCAGATGTCCGGTTTATCATACTTTCTGTCTCATAATTTGAGGAATGCGTCACAAACCCCGTACAAATGTAACGATGCCTGAGCACAGCGTTTTTGTATGCTATCGAAACTCTCTCCTTTTAGCCGTTCTATACATAGTCTATACTCTAAAGTTTATATCTAAAGTCTTATGGTAAGAGCAAGGTGAAAGCATTAAAATAATCAAAAACTGCTATAGGAATTTTTAATTTTAAGATTCAGAAATCTGCACTCCAACAATCATCTCTAACTATACTCTCTCCACGTCTTCCCGCACTTCGTACACCTGAAGAACCTTACCTCGCTCTCATCAGCCGAGCGCAACTGCCGCAGCCACCAGTACGCTATGTCGTTGCCGCAGTCCTCGCATTTAGCTCTCGTTGTGGGCATCCCCATCTCGCGCCCTTCCAGTACTGAGACCTCGCGCTCTTTTCGCTCTGTCTTTGAGACAAAGCCTCCTTTGATTTCTTTTTCAAACCCGCATTTCCTGCATTTAAAAACGGTCTTTGCGGGCATCATCATGCTCTTGCATTTAGGACAAAATTCCATTAATATCACTCTTAGCGTTTTCTATGATCTTATTATGATCAAATGCCAGTTTGGGTATTTCGTTCAAACCGAAAAGCCCTATATCTTTAGCATCTGAACCTGCCTTAAGCATTCCGCTTCCTTTTGCAATATAACATATGGAGACCGCATGCCCTCTTGGGTCCCTTGAGGGATCGGAATATACACCCTGCAGCTTGATTATCTCAATATCAAGCCCGGTCTCTTCCTTAGCCTCCCGGGCTACTGCCGCTTCAACCGTCTCACCCACCTCCACGAACCCGCCGGGAAGCGCGAAACATCCCTGGTACGGCGGGTTTTTGCGTTTAACAAGGACAAGTTTTCCTTTATAGATTATAAGCGCATCAACTGTCAGAAGCGGAGTTACAGGTTTCATAATTTCCTGAATCATCTCCTCAATATTATCGTCAGGATGTCATGATCATACAGCATATGGTCAAGACCTGCACGCTGGCCCTCATGTTTTGCAGACGTACCCCAGATCTGGGCATACCTGAACCTGTTCCTGAAATCGCGGTGGAGCCGGTCGCATACATCCCCTATCGTGGAGCCGTCCCTGATTATCAGGGGCTCTTCCATATCGGCAGATTTGCCCTGGGGCTTCAGGTAAATCCTGATAAACCCGAGTTTATTATATATCAATTCTTTCAGTTCTTCGATATGAACCTTTTTATCTGCAGATATGAGCAGCGCATCAGGGAATCTCTCCCTGCATTCTTTGAGCGTATACTTATCCGCAAGGTCGATCTTATTGATGACCACGACCGCAGGGATATACTTCCTGTTACCCAGGATCACATCTATTAACTGGTCTATATTGATATTTTCGCGTATGACCACGTTCGCATTATGTATCCTGTACTCTCCCAGTACGGTTTTTATGGTATCTTCATCAAGCCCCATGTCCACCGTGCTGTTTATGCTGACACCGCCTCTGGGTTTTTTCCTGATAGTGACATCAGGCGGTCTTGAATTGACGCGAATACCTGCATCGTTTAACTCCCCGATGAGAACATCATGGTGCACAAGCTGGAAAACATCAAGCAGTATCAAAGCAAGGTCTGCATTCCTTATTACAGCCAGTACCTCCTTACCTCTTCCCCTGCCGGACGCCGCGCCTTTTACAATACCGGGGACATCAAGTATCTGGATCGTCGCGCCCTTATATTCCATCGCGCCCGGTACAACATCCAGTGTGGTAAACTCATACGCCGCAACTGCCGATTCTGTACCTGTCAGGCTGTTCAGGAGTGTGCTCTTGCCAACTGACGGGAAGCCCACAAGCACGACAGACGCATCCCCAGATTTCTTGACCGAGAAGCCTTCCCCGCCTGATTTTGACGAGGCTCTCTTCTGGACTTCTTCCCTTAACCTTGCCAGTTTTGCTTTAAGCCTGCCGATATGACCTTCGGTAGCCTTATTGTATTTCGTCCTGGATATTTCTTCTTCGACCGCTCTAATCTCTTCTTCAAGTGCCATTCGGCTCTAATAGATATAATCAAAGCAAAAAGGATTTGGGTTATAAAAGCCTTTTTGGAACGAATGAAGGCATTATTTGAACACCTGGAATCCAAAACAGAGGAGACTATAAAAACGCTCGATGAACTTGTCCGTATCCCTACACAGGTTCCGCCGGGTGAGAATTATGAAAAAGCCGTAGAGGTTATGGCGGAAAAACTTCTTGACCTTGGCTTCGCGGTCGAGAAACTCATCATGCCCCGCGAGCTGTTCGAGAAGAAAAACCCCCGCCTTGCGCATCTAAAGGGAGAACGGGCTAACCTTTCGGCTGTAAAGGATATTGGCGCTGAGAAAACCCTGCTGATCAACACACACCTGGATGTCGTGCCGGCAAGTGCGAACTGGAGCGTTCCGCCTTATGAGGTAACAGTTAAGGACGGGCGCATCTACGGAAGGGGCGTGGCAGATTCAAAAGGCGGACCTGCGGCGCTTTTAAGCGTTCTTTCCGCAATGGAAGAACTTGATATAAAGCCGGAGTACAACCTGAATATCGCCCTGACAACAGACGAGGAGATGGGTCCCTATTCGGGTCTCTGTTATCTTGCCGATATCGGGAAGCTCAAAGCTGACTTTTTCCTGAGCATGGATGGGGACAGCGACGATATCACCATAGCCTCGAATGGCAACGTGGACTGGCAGATCGATGTTTTCGGGAAATCATTCCACAGCGGCAGCAGCTTCCTTGGAGTTAACGCAATAGAGAAATCCATTCCTGTGATGAACGGGTTGATGGGACTGAAGGCAGAAGTCGAGAAAAGGCGCTCTAAAGTGCCTGCCAGTATTGCAATAAGCCAGAAAACCGGGATTAAAACCCTCCTGCCTGTCCTTAATATCACCGTAATAAACGGCGGCGTAAAACAGAACATCGTGCCCGACAGGTGCACCTTGAAAGGCGACCGGCGCTTTATTCCTGAGGAAAACTATGATGATGTTCGCAAGGAGTTCTCTGATGCTCTTTCCCGCGTGAAAGAAGAACGCCCGGATGTTGATATTAAATGGAGTTGCGACATGATATATGGACCCATGCTTACGGACATGAACCATCCATGGGTGAGGGAAGTAAAGAGGGTTGCAAGCGAGATTGCGGGCAGGGATGTAAGGCTGGCAGGAGCGCAGGGGAGCCTTGATGTAGCTTATGCCGTTAAGGTTACCGGGCTGCCTGCGTGCTGCTTTGGGCTGGGAAGGAGGATGCAGAGCAATGCACATGCAGATGACGAAAACATCTTCGTTGAGGATATGGTAATGTATACTAAGTTCCTGGCAGGTTTGATTTGCAGATAATCCTCTTCAATCTCTATTTTTCCCAATATACAGAAATGCAATTATGGCAATAAGAGCGAATACACCGATTATAAATGCCAGACTGACAGGCGGCGCATCTTCTGGAGGTATCCCTGTAACTTCAAGAGTGGATGTAGTCGCAGGTGTCATTTGCGATGCTGCGGGTGCCTCCGGCATCGATGCGTCTTTCACCCCGCTGATAGCGAAATGGGAGAATGTATCTGTGGTTGCTTCATAGTACACGTACGATTCATCCCCACTTATCCTGGTAGTATCAAGCTGCGTCCATTTGCTGCCATCCCATTTGAGCAACCTGATGTCGCCGGCTGCAAAATCGCTGTTGTTAAGCCATGAGTTCCCAACCCTGAACTTTATCACTGCCCCTTTGATCCTCTTTGAGCCTGCCCATATATTCAGGTTCTTATACACTGTCCCGAATGGTGAAACTGGAACAAGTTTTGATATGCCTTTTAGAACTTCTACTCTAAGGCTCATGTCATTTTCGCTTTCCTTACCTGTAACATCTACCTCGTATATACCAAGCTCTGGTGTTGTGAATGTATAAACAACAGGCGTACCGGCGATGATGTTCTTTTCATGGTTTTCAGCCGCAGCTATATTGCCTGGAGGTTCTAAAGTTATCACACCTCCACCACCGCCGCTGCTGCCTGAGTTTCCGGCGCTGCTTGATGAAGTTCCGGCTGATGCGATCTCAGCGGCTAACGCAAAGGTCGAGAAGTGATTCAGGGTTACTTTAAGATAATCGGCAGTTGTATCTCTTTCGCCACCCAGAACCTTTGGTCCTCCAATGGAAGTGTAATCCGGGTTAGGCATTATTCCGGGTCCCAGAGGTTTCCAGCGCTCTGAGTCGCCGGTTGCATTCGGGTTATACCAGTATATTTTCAGCGTTTGCTCGTTCAAATCTCCCGGGTCATCAGCATCCCCATCCCCGTTCATATCGAGGTCCGAAGCAGTATAATACATGGTCAGGTTTACAAAGTTAAGACTTACAGCGTCTATGCCGGTCACATTAACTTCAATATATCTTCCAATGGTTTTCTCATTCCGGTCAAGCCCGTAAACCGGGGTTGCAGATGTTGCATTTAATGCTGAAGCATCCGTACTGGCATTGATCTTCAGGATTACAGGAGCATTGATAGTTGCATTGAGTTCGATCGTAGAGTTCGTGATGTTCCGGGACTCATCCGGACTAATCTTTATGGTTTGATTTGCGTTTACATCTGTATTTACTATGATACTGGTGGAAGTCGTTCTTAAGAACGGGGCAAGAGCCAGATAGTCGGTATTATTGATGCTGGTCATATAGGATGAGTCGCATATCCCATCGGCGTTCGCATCGGCGCAGAGCTGTGAAAATCCGGTGCCATCAGGATGTGCCCAGAAGTTGCCGCCGAGATAAGGTCCATCGATTATGTTGGAGCCTATAGTTCTGGTAACGTTCAAGCTGTTACTGCCACTGGCAACAGCATTATTGGTATTATTGAAGTAATTGTTGTAGATGGTATTGTTTGAAGATTCTAAGTAAATGCCGAGGCTGTTATTAGATAGTCTATTGTTTTTTATAGTATTGTACTTAGGTACAGGCAGGTAATTTGATAAGTTAATAGCAAGGGATTTCTGAGTATCGATGGCATAGCCTCCGATGATCTCTATGTTTTCTTCTTTTGCATACGCCCCGGTAAACATATCAAAATCATAACTTCTGAAGCTCATAGTCTTAAAGTTCCATTCAATAGTTCCGTTTGGATACATTACGACCTGGAAATTTACTGGATTGGACAGGATGTCATAGCCATATGGGTATCCATCAGTGCGCGTAAAACCATACCACTCTACAACAACTTTATCCGAGAGATTGAATACGCCTAGGTAAGTCTTTTTTGAACTGAAGTAAGGGTCTTCTGAATCGCTTGTTATCAGGTCGCCATTGCTTGCAAATATGGCGTCCATGTTTCTGATGTGATACCCATTCTGATGTGTTCCGTAATTACCACATCCATACCAAAAATCGCAATCTTCATTGCTTTCTAGGAGTTCTATCAAACCGTTCGTATTGACAGAGATTCTTGTTATGTTCCTGCCCATGAAAGGGAATGTGAACGGTAGCTCATAGATGAAATAACTATCACCGCCCTGCATAGTATAGTTGCCATAATCGTTTATGTAATCTTCAAGATTTGCTGTACTTGCAGTTGAGACATTTATATTAATAAAACGGAATGGTACTTCCTCAGCAACATACATGGCAGTTTCTCCGTAGATATGAATTCCATAATTACTGTTCGAGTTTACGATATTATTTTTCAAGTTATTGCCGCCGGAAGAACCAAGTGACATTCCGATTGTATTTGAGTTCGCAGTATTATTTGTTAAAATATTGCCGCTGCTGTTGAGAAGGCAAATACCGCCGCACTGACCGTTTGAATTGGCTGTGTTGTTAGAAATAGTATTATTCCAGCTATTTTGTAAAACCAGAAATCCCTCGCCCGAATTAATGGATACGTTGTTTTCGTTTATAATACCATTAAACGATTGGGTTAAAACAATCCCCTGCTCTGTGGTGTTATAAATTCTGTTGCTAATTATGCTGTTACCACTCGATGAGTCGCCTGTGAATATACCAGCGGTGCCGTTCAAAATTGTATTATTTATAAGCGTATTGCGGTTGCCGAAAATTAGATTGATTCCTTTGTAGGTGTTTGAATCCACAATGTTGCTGACCAGAGTGTTCGCGCTGGAAAAATCAAGGTAGATTCCGTTCTCGCTATTCGAGCTTACAGTGCTGTTGGCTAAGGTGTTATTATTGGAATAAAGAAAGTAGAATCCTGTATTACTGTTCGAGCTTGCTCTGTTATTAATCAGGGTGTTGTTATCACTGCTGTAGAAGTAGACGCCATGGATTTCATTCAAATCCGCGGTATTATTATTTAAGGTGCTACCACTGGAACTATCAAAATAGATCCCATAGTCTCCGTTTAAATTTGCAATATTGTCGGTTAAGGTGTTATCATCACTGGAAGATTCAAGGTAGACTCCAATACGTGAGTTTGAGCTTGTAGTGGTGTTTGTAATGTTTCCATGTACCACATTGTTGAAAGCTATACCGGTTTCCCAATTTATCACCGTAAGATTTTTTACTGTTACGTTTGTAAGAATCATTGTTGAATTAAAAACTAACACACCGTAAGTCCCCGGTAGTTCTATGCTGTTAATCGTAAAGCCTGCCCCATCTAAGGTTACGTTGTTTGATTGAATATTGATGCATGTAGAAGTATTTGTCAAGTTCCGGTTGAGCCGATATTCGCCTTCCTGGATAATATCCCCGCAGGCATCGATTTCCGTCGCTGCGTCCGCGCCGCCCGCAAGCAGCATTGCCAACGCCGTTGTCCAGGCTGCTATTCCAGGGACGCGCCCTCCATAAACGTTGTTTAATAACATATTCCCACCTGTTTTTCAGGATGCAAGAAGGCAGTCCCGCTGATACGTTTTTTGAACAAGACCACCAAATCGGGCGGTTCAAGAAGTGTAAACTATTTAACATTTTCGATTAAATTTTATAATATGTTGATTTGTATTATGGATTAAATATTGTGTATCAGTGGATACACTTCGAATAGAGCAAGACCACTTTTAAAGCGCGGGGTTTTAACGCTACGCTTTCTTCTCCGTCTGCACTACCTTAGCTCCCCTGTTCATCGCTATCTTCCCTGTCCTCACCATCTCTTTTATCCCGAACTGCCGCAGGAGCTGCTCCATCGCATTTATCTTGCTCTCATCACCCGTAACCTCGACCACGACCGATTTTATGCCCACGTCCACTATCTTCGCCCTGAATACGTCCACTATCTGCATCACTTCGGCACGGGTTGTAGAGTCAACGCCAACCTTGATAAGCGCAAGTTCCCTGTTCACCGCCTCCTCAGCAGGAAGGTCGCTTACCCGTATCACATCGATAAGCTTGTTGAGCTGTTTCATTACCTGCTCAAGCACGCGGTCATCGCCGCTCACGACTATGGTCATGCGCGAGGTATCCGGGTTCTCGGTCACACCGACAGCAAGGCTTTCGATGTTGAACCCGCGTCTTGAGAACAAACCCGCGACCCTTGTCAGGACACCGGGTCTATTTTCAACAAGTACTGCAAGCGTGCGTTTCATAATACATCACTCCAGGTCAAGTATCTCGTTGATAGCAGCGCCAGCCGGGACCATTGGCGTGACGTTCTCCTCACGCTCGACCACGAAGTCAAGAATCGCCGGTCGTTCGGATTTTACTGCTTCCTTGATTATATCTTTCACATCGCTTTTCTTTGTCGCGCGCAGCCCCAGCGCCCCGTATGCCTCGGCAAGTTTCACGAAATCCACGCTGTCCGTGAGACAGGTCTGGGAGTAGCGCCTGTTAAAGAACAATTGCTGCCACTGCCTGACCATGCCAAGGAACCCGTTGTTCAGTATAGCCACGATAACAGGGATATCGTTCTGGACAACCGTCGCAAGTTCCTGAGAGTTCATCTGGAAAGAGCCGTCTCCGGCAATATCTATAACCGTGGATTCGGGTTTTCCGACCTTAACGCCCATCGCTGCCGGGAATCCGTAGCCCATCGTCCCGAGCCCTCCGCTTGATATGAAGGTGCGCGGGTTCCTGTAATTGAAGAACTGGGCTGCCCACATCTGGTTCTGTCCGACCTCGGTAACGATTATCGCATCAGGGCATACCTCGCTTATCTGCTCGACAACGAACTGCGGGCGCAGGAAATCATCCTTCTTGTATGTCAGGGGATATTCTTTCTTCCACGCCGCTATTTTCTTGTTCCAGGCTTCTGTCCCGGGCTGCTCCTGCTTGACGTATTTAAGCAGGGTTTTCAGTATGTTCTTTGCATCCCCGACAATCGGCACATCAACGCGGACGTTCTTCCCTATCTCAGCCGGGTCGATATCTATATGGATAATCTTTGCATTTGGCGCGAACGCGGATATCTTGCCTGTAACGCGGTCGTCAAAGCGCACTCCTATCGCTATGATCAAATCCGATTCCTGGATTGCGTAATTGGCATACCTCGTCCCGTGCATGCCCAGCATCCCCAGGGACAGGGGATGGTTTGACGGGAATGCACCCATGCCCATGAGAGTGGTCGTGACAGGTGCCATTACTCCTTCGGCAAGCCCGCGAAGCTCTTCGCATGCATCCGAGAAAATTATGCCTCCCCCTACGTAGAGTATTGGCTTCTCAGCATGAAGGATCAGGGATGCCGCCTTTTTAATCTGCTGTTCATTCCCAACATATGTTGGTTTATATCCGCGCAGTTTTACTTCCTTCGGATATTCAAATTCTATGAGTTCGACCTGGGTATCCTTGGGTATATCAATAAGTACTGGTCCGGGACGCCCGGTCCTGGCTATATAGAAGGCTTCCTTGAAGATTCCCGGAATGTCTTTCGCATCCTGTACAAGGTAATTATGTTTTGTGATCGGAAGGGTTATTCCGGTGATGTTCGCCTCCTGGAACGCATCGTTACCTATCATAGACCGCGGGACCTGCCCTGTTATGGCTACTATCGGCACTGAGTCCATATAAGCAGTGGCAATACCTGTTACAAGGTTCGTAGCACCGGGTCCTGATGTGGCAAGACATACACCTACCTTTCCCGTGGCTCTTGCATAGCCATCGGCGGCATGCGCCGCAGCCTGCTCATGCCTTACAAGTATGTGCCTTATATCCGCATCGTAGAGTTCGTCGTACAGGGGCAGCACCTGTCCCCCGGGGTAGCCGAAGATGACATCCACACCTTCCTGAGCCAGTGATTCTATGACAGCCTTTGCGCCGGGTATCTTTGTTTTAGCCATAACGTTCACCTTTAAAACTGATTAATATTGTATAAATATTTCCTATGATTTCCTGTTCTGCTCCTGCTGTATCAGCCTGTTTATGCCTTCCAGTACTGCCTCCACCGAAGCCATTATTATATCGGTACGCGCGCCGCGGGCTGTTATTGTCTTACCGCCTTTGCTGAGCTTGACCCATACTTCGACAAGCGCATCTGTCCCGCCTGTTATTGCATCCACATGGTACTCATCAAGCTGAACATCTGCAACGCCTGATACGGCTTTTCTCAGGGCATTGATGGCAGCATCAACAGGTCCCGTGCCTACGCCTGCCTCTACAACATGGTTTCCGTTAACCTTCAGCCTGATCGATGCTGTGGGCATCACAGTATTGCCCGCTACGACAGTAAGCTCTTCAAGCCTGACCTTGGCTTCCTGGTATATCCCAAGCACCGTCTCTGCAATCGTCTGAAGATCAGCGTCCGTGACCCGCTTCCCTTTATCGCCGAGTTCCTTCATGCGGACAACGATATCATCTATTTGTTTTTCACTGGCTGAAAGCCCCAGTTCTTTTAACGCAAGAACCACGGAGCTTCTGCCTGCATGCTTCCCGAGAACAATCCGCCGTTCACGCCCTACAAGTTCAGGCGTAATAGGCTCGTAGGTCGCGGTATTTGCAAGAAGCCCGTGGACATGGATGCCAGCCTCGTGAGTGAAGGCATTACCTCCTACGATTGCTTTGTTCGGAGCCACAGGAATCCCGCTTAGCCTGCTCACAAGACGCGAGGTAGTGTATAAACCCTTTATATCTATCTTTGTTTTTTGCTTGTATAAAGAATAAAGTACCATCACCACTTCTTCAAGCGAGGTGTTACCAGCCCGCTCTCCGATACCGTTAATAGTAACATGCGCTTCCCTCGCCCCGGCACGCAATGCTGCAACAGTATTGGCTGTAGCCATCCCGAAATCGTTGTGGCAGTGTATGCTTATCGGAGCGCGCAGTTGAGACAGGTCGCTGAAGATATCGTATGCCCTTTCCGGGGTAAGAATCCCGACGGTATCGCAGAAGCACAGCCTGTCCGCGCCTGCATCTATTCCAGCGTTGTATACGGATTTCAGGTACTCTAAATCTGCCCGGGATGCATCTTCCCCGCTGAGTTCCACAAGCAACCCGTGCGATTTCGCATACTCTGTCATCTCGACTGCCATTTCGCGCACTGCCTCGCGGTCTTTTTTCAGCTTTTCCTGTATATGGAGGTCTGAAACGGGTACTACAAGGTGAATGGAGGCTACGTCGCAGCCGATTGCAGCATCGATATCTTCCTTTCTTATGCGGCAGTAGCTGCAAATCTCTGCATTTAACCCCTCGCCTGCTATTCTTTTAATAGCCTCGCGCTCGCCATCAGATGTAATAGCAGAGCCAGCCTCGATAATGTCCACTCCAAGGCTGTCGATTTTCTTTGCGATCAACAACTTGCTCTCTGTTGTTAGCGAAACTCCGGGTGTCTGTTCACCGTCTCTCAGAGTTGTGTCCAGTATTTTTATACCGTTAAATAAAGCGATCCCTTCTATTCATTATATCACCGATTGGTGAGCCTTTAAGATAGCTTCATATTAGAAAAATCTATCTACAACCTCAACCGCCCGTGCGATTAACTCGGCGCTTTTCTTAAGGTCGCTCATGCTCAGCACGGATACAGGCGTGTGGATGTACCGCGTGGGCATGCTTATGACGCCAGTCGGGATGCCTTCTTTCGTAAGGTGTATCGCTGATGCGTCCGTTGTACCGCCGCTGCCAACCTCAAGCTGGTAGGGGATGTTATTGGATTCAGCAGCCTCTTTTAACCATTTCAGGACTGATTCGGGGACTATTATCCCCCGCCCATCCGCATCGCTTACTGTAACAGATGGTCCTTTCCCCATCTCGATGGCTGAGTCCTTTTTTTCAATGCCCGGATGGTCGCCTGTTATGGTAACATCTGTCGCCAGCGCCACGTCAGGGTTCAACCCGAAGGCTGAAGTCTTTGCCCCTTTTAATCCTACCTCTTCCTGTACTGTGAAAACAGCATGGACTGTAGCCTTTACATTTTTCATCTGCGAAAGTGCCTCGATGAGCATCGCACATCCTGCACGGTTATCAAAAGCCTTGCCCGTTACCCTGTCGTTGCCAAGGGATTTAAACTCCGCATCCGAGGTAACAGGTGTTCCCGCCCTTACGCCCATCCTGTCCGCATCATCCTTGCTTGTAGCGCCAAAGTCGATGAACATATCCTCAGCCTTGATTATTTTGTTCTTTTCTTCCTCTTTAATGGCATGGGGAGGTTTTGAGCCGAGCACTCCGCAGAGCTGCCCGTTCTCCGTATGCAGTATCATTCTCTGGTTAAGAAGCGTCTGGTCAAACCATCCGCCCGTCTTTGTGAATCTGGCAAAGCCTTTATCATCAACGTATTTTACCATGAGCCCTATCTCATCCATGTGCGCTGCGAGCATAACCGCAGGCGAGCCACCTTTTTTCGTGGCGATGAGGTTCCCCATTTTGTCCGTTCTTATTTCATCAACATAAGGTTTTACTTCTTCCTCAATGATCTGCCTGATATTTCCTTCATAGCCTGAGACGCCGTGCGCGTTGGACAATCGTTCAAGAAGAGATTTTAGGTCGCTCATAATTCTCACGCGGTTCTAATGGCAGGGGAGAGTAATTAAGGTATTGGAAAAAATAGAATTTGGGTATAGTCCCATGACTACGTTAATTTACCCGGATCCATCACACCGGTCAGCACAGCCGTTACCCTGACATGACCTGCAAGGGATTCATCCACTTTCGCGCCCCATATTATGCGTCCCGTATTCGGCGCTTTCTGTAGGATGAGTTCACCTGCCTGCGTGACCTCCCCAAGCGTCATGTCCACGCCGCCCGCGATGTGTATCAGGACTCCGTAGGTCGAGGAAAGATCGGATACATCAAGAAGCGGTGTGGAAAGCGCCTGCTCGACTGCTTTCTGGATGCGGTTCTCACCCTCTGCGTCCCCAAAGCCTATGGCTGATACCCCGCCCCTCTCGACAACGCTTCGCAGGTCTGAGTAGTCAAGGTTCACAAGACTGGGCTGTGTTATCGTTTCGGTTATGTTCTTGATAAAGTTACCCACGAATTCGTTCGCCACGGCAAAGCCCTCGCGAAGCGGCATGTTGCCCGCTATGTTCCTGAGCCTTGAATTATCTATCGCAACAAGGGAGTCGCACCTGTTTGCAAGAGGCTTTACCCCGACGATCGCTTTTTTGCGCCTTAATACCTCATAACCGAACGGTAACATGACGCATCCTACCGTGAGAATTCCAGCCTCGCGTGTCGCCTCGGCGATAACGGGCGCTGCACCTGTACCTGAGCCGCCCCCCATGCCTGCTATTAAAAATATGAGGTTTGAGTCCTTAAGCTCCTGGATTATTTCCTTTATGTTCTCCCTGGCAGCTTCAGTGCCCCTCTCAGCGAAACCGCCGCAGCCTTTCCCCCTGTAGGTCTGCTCTCCCATAAGGATTTTCACATCGGCTTTTACGCCCATAAGATGCGTCGCATCGGTATCTGCCGCGATTATCTTGCTTCCCAGTAATTCTTTCTGTGCCATCCATGAAACTATGTTGCATCCCGCGCCGCCAAGACCGATTATTGCTACTGTGGGCTTTGCCGCTTTTGCGAGTTCGATGATCCTTGAGTCAAGTGTCATTATAATCACTCTTTTTGTCTTTTTGTACTAAGACGTCCTTATATTATATCCTTCATAATATTATATTTATCTCCTTTATCGCAACCTATATAACCCATACCCAATAAGATTGCAAAAAATGAGCAAAATAACCCTTGACCCGACTATCAGGTACCTAGAAGGAACGCAGCGAGTCTTCTCCCCCGAGACTACGCTTGAGAAAACGACAAAGCTTCTCCCTAACATTGGCGTGACGCGCATCGCCAATATCACAGATCTTGACCGCGTCGGCATCCCTGTATTCTCAGCCATAAGACCAAGCGCAGCAGCCGGTGCCATATCCATATATTCGGGAAAAGGCGTAAGTGAGACCAATGCAAGGATATCAGCCATCATGGAGAGTTTTGAGCGCTGCCTTGCAGAGCAGCCTGAGGTCAGCATCAACCTGAGCGGCATCGAACTGAATGCAGAACGGGTGGTCGATACCTATGAGAGCCTGAGTGAAAGCTACCCGACTCTATACCCCGGTACCCTTCTTTTACCCCAGCCTGTGGCTGAGTTCACAAGCCTTGAATGGGTCATGGGGTACGATATCATGAACGACGTTGAGGTATTTGTACCTGCAAATGCTGTTTTCCATCCGTATAACCCCTTTAACGGGAACAAGCTTTTCAGGAGCAATACCAACGGGCTTGCCTCCGGGAATACGATCGAGGAGGCGGTACTTCACGGCTTGCTTGAGGTGATTGAAAGGGATGCCCTGAGCATTGCGGAGTACACCCGCAATCCCGGAAAGCAGATCGAGCTTTCAGAAAGTGATGGCTTGAATTACGAACTGAAGAGGCGCATGGAAGAAGCCGGGCTCAAGGTCAAGCTCTGGCTGCTTGATTCGGATGTTGATATTCCCACGGTCGTTGCTGCGCTTGATGATACGGTCCTGAAAGACCCGGCGCTCATGGTCATGGGTGCAGGGGCGCACCTTGACCCTGCAATAGCGATTACAAGGGCGCTTACCGAGGCTGCACAGAGCCGCGTAGTGCAGATACACGGTGCGCGCGAGGATACGGACCGGGAGCGCGTGGTGCGCACGTTCGGCTATGAACACATGAAAAAGCTCAACAGCTACTGGTATGAGGAGCTTCCACCTGTGCGGATGGATGAGCTGGAGGACAGTTCAAGTGACACGCCTGCCGCCAATATCGGAACTGTACTTGAGCGCCTCGAAGGCATCGCTGACGGAGCCATAATAGTTGACCTCTCAAGAGGCGTGGAAATCCCCGTGATCAGGGCGATGATCCCCATGTTCGAACAATATACGCTTGACCGCGAGAGGAAAGGGGAGCGCATCAAGAAACGGAAGAAGAGAGTGTCGCGATGAGAGCCGTGGTCTATACAGGCACGAGCATAAACCACAGCGATGCGATGAAGATACTTGAAGCTGAATACCGCCCGCCCGTAAGGCGCGATGATATCAGGAAACTCATGAAGTCGCCACCTGAAATAATCGGGATAATCGACGGGGTATTTTTTGACAGCGCTGCGGTGGCGCACCGCGAGATAATCGAGGCGCTGAGGGGCAGCGTAATAGTGGTCGGTGGAGGAAGTATGGGTGCGCTTCGCGCTTCCGAGCTTGAGCCCTACGGCATGATAGGTGTCGGGAGAGTATATGAAATGTACAGGAGCGGTGCTGTAGAATCTGATGATGAGGTCGCTGTGACCTTTAACGATGAAACGATGGAAGCGCTGTCCTTACCGCTTGTGAACATCAGGCTAACGGTTAAAGCTATGCAGGAGGCAGGGGTTTTGACCGGGGAGCAGGCTTCTGCTGTCGTGGATGTTACACGGAAATTATTTTATCCTGACAGGAATTATCGGAATATTGCAGGTGAATGCATTAAAAAAGGGGTTATTGGAGATAAAGAGAAGGATAAGCTGCTTGGAGATTTCAGGAATTATGAGGTGGACGTGAAGCGGGAGGATGCGGTGCTGGTGCTGGAAAGGATAAAAAATATAATACAATCACTGGCAGTAGAATGAGTTCTGGTTAAAAAGAGCCGGGGAAAAGCCGCATCCGGTTTTCCCGGTCAAAGCGATTTTCAGATCCCTTTCTTTCCGGACTTTTCCAGCAGCTTTTTAATATGTTCTATGTTCAATTTACTCTTCATAGTCTCTACGTTCATACTGTTCCTTATCGCTTCGATGCTTATCTTGCCTTTCGCGGTCAGTACATAGATTATAATCGCTCCCAGACCTGTTATTATCCCGCCGATCAGGAGATAATTCAGAGGTGCTTCCTTCACCTCAAGAATTCCCTTCTGCCCGAGTATCTCAACAGTATAATTCCCGGGCTTGTCCTCTTTCAGAGTGAAATTAATCTCTTGTTTCTCACCCGGAGCAAGGGTGATTGTCCTGTTGTCTACAACCGAGTTGTTTACTTTAAGCTCTACCGGGAGCGTGTCCCCTTTGGTGCCCGCATTCGTGATATTTGAGCGTATCAGGACTTCCCGGTTCGTGAAGGTCGAATTGGGAGTGATATTGATGTCAAGAGCCCGGTATTCAGAGTACGGCGCCCGGACTTCGATTTCCCTTGCAATAGTGATGTACCCGCTCTTTGATGCTGTTAATGTATGCATGCCGCTTGTATCAAACTTATAGTTCAGGACTCCATTGGTATCGGTCGTACCGATCGTTGTATTATCAAACATCACAGTCGCGCCGGGGATAGCAGTACCGTTGTATGTGATCTTTACAGGTATGGTCTCGAACTGGTTAACTTTTGCTGGAGCGTCCATGCTCAGCCTGTATTCAACATATTGAAGGATCTCTATGCTCTTAGTCGCGCCCTGGTAGCCCAGCTTTGTTGCTGTTATGTTGTACATGCCTTTCAGAGTTTTTGGAAGGGTATAATTAACAGAACCGGTGCTGTCTGTCGTTCCCATATCGGTAGAATCAAGAACCACGGATGCACCATCAACACCAGCTCCTCCTGCAGTGACCTTTACAATGGCTACATCGCCAGCCGTGATTTTGGACGGGGCGTCTATTACGAGCTGGTTTGCAACCATATCCGGCGTCACATCCACGGCAAAGTAAAATCTCAGCTTATCGCTGTTGTCTGCGACTTTCAATTTTACGCTGCCCATGAGCGTCTCGACACTGTTCTGGCTAAGGCTGATGCTTCCATCGTTTTTCATCTCTATTATGTCCTTGCCCACGCTTGTAACTTCCATCCTGCCGAACTTATCACCTGTTTTAAGTGTGGTGGGAGTTTCCGATATCTGGAATATCCCTTTCAGGAATGCAGCCTGCACTTCCCTGCCTGAGAAAACATTGTCGAATCTTGCCATTATTATAGGCAGGTCTGATACAGCCCCGACTTTCTTGGTGTAAACATAGGTCTCACCTGCCGAGAGAGGAGTAGTATCGACTTCGCTCCCGTCCTTTAACAGGGAGATTAGCATTATCCTTGCGGTCGTATCAATGTCCGTGGCTTTCAGCACATAGCCTTCTTTCAGAGTAAGAGTACTTCCAACGGATATGGTGCGCTGGTCGTTATCGTCCGTGAGAACCTTATGAAGCTGTCCCTGTCCAAGCGCATTCTTGTCTGCAAAATTGACGCTGGGTCGTGTATTTGCGATAGTGTTCTTATATCCTGCAAAGTATTTCTCAGCCCTGAAGCCTATGACCTGGTAGCTGCCAAACTCTGAACGCTCAAAGCTCACGTCCTGTGGTGTGGTCGTGTACACAAGCCCCTGGTCTGCTATGGTTCTGCTGCTGATTGCTGAAGCAAGTCTCAGGCTCTCGTTGCCTATGCCGTCGTCCAGGCTGTAATAGAACCCTATGCTTGTCTTGCCTATGTTCAATCCGAAGTTATAAGGTGTCCATTCGGTGATCGGGTCCTCTTCCCTGTAAACAGAACTCCTCACTTCAAAGTTCCCTGTCTTTTCAACGGAGAGGGCATAGCGAACAACGCTGCTGTTATCAGCTACTACAATCTTCAGGTCTCCCATTATATCCTTTGTCGTCCCTGCGCTCAGGTCAACAGAGTTTTTATTAACCATTTCTATCTTATCTTTACCAACACTTGTGATCTCCATCACGCCATATGTATCACCGGTTTTGATTTTAGTCGGATTCTCGTCTATCTGGAATATTCCTTTCAGGAACGCTGCCTGCACTTCCCTGCCTGAGAACACATTATCGAATCTTACTATTACTATAGGCAGGTCTGATACAGCCCCGACTTTCTTGGTATACACGTAAGTCTCGCCTGCCGAGAGGGGAGTTGTGTCCACTTCGCTTCCGTCCTTTAAAAGAGAGATGAGCATGGTTCTCGCGGAAGAATCTATATCCGTAGCTTTCAGCACATAGCCGTTCTTCAGCGTAAGAGTACCTCCCACGGATACGGTGCGCTGGTCGCCATCATCCATGAGCACCCTGTGAAGCTGTCCCTGCCCAAGCGCGTTCTTGTCTGCAAAATTGACGCTCGGTCGTGCATTTGGAGGCGTCGTGTTATAACCCGCGAAGTACTTATCCGCCATAAAGCCTATGACCTGATAGCTGCCGAATGCTGAATAGCCGAAGACTACTTCTTCCGGTGTTGTTTCGTACACAATGTCGCCTTTGTCGATGGTTCTATCGCTGTGACTATCCAGCGTTATAATGATATTCTCGTTCCCAACGTCGCTTTTCGCGTCATAATAGAACCCTGGGAAGCTCATCGGGTTCCAAGTGTATGTCGTGGAAAACAAATCCGGTTTGCTGCCATCCCAGATGCGGTTGCCCTGGAGGTAGGTTTTGGAACGCACGGTCCAGTTCCATGAATATGATGCAGTTCCATTTGTATTGTTGCCTACAGCAGTAATGTTCCATGTGCCTATCGGTGGATTAGTGCTAAGATAGGATGCTGAAGTAACTGAATTATTACCTGCACCTGAAATTGGCGAACCATCCTTCAGCCAGGTAACATCCACAATTTGATCAAAGGATATTGTGAAATTAACTGATGTACTTCCAGTGGTTGTCCATGGAGAGCTTGGAGAAGTTGATGAGATAGCGGGAGCAGGATATTTAGTTGTAAAGTTGAACACGGTAGAATTTGTATTATAACTCTGATTGCTGCCATTATATGCATAGACTGAATAGTAATAAGTTGTACCATTCGATAATCCTGAAAGCATTATGGTTCTTGATAAACCGGAAACGTTGTTATAATTACTCCAAGTTCCTAATGCATCAGTAGTGCCGTAATAAACTACAGTCTTAGCATCACTTTGATTTACAGAAAATGTAATATTAACACTGGAAGCTTTGGGGTTATCAGTAGTAACATCTGTAATGTTAGGCGTTGTTGGATTTAAAGTTATGAAATTTTGAATTGAAGTATTGTCGGAGTAACTCTGGTTGCTTCCATTGTACGCAAAGACGCTGTAATAATATGTTGTGCCATTAGTTAAACCGGAAAGTTGTATCGTTCTTGATAAACCGGAAACGTTGTTATAATTACTCCAGGTTCCTAATGCATTAGTAGTACCGTAATAAACTCTGGTTTTAGCATCACTTTGATTTATAGAAAATTGTATAACGGCGCTTGTATCAGTAATATTAACAGCGGTTAGAGAGGTAACATTTGGTGTCGAATCTCCAGATGGACTAGACGCACTTGTTACGTTCCAGAACCATTCGTGATATTCTGGGACAATCATATTTTCATTCCATACGGTTACAGAGATGTTCCAACTGCCAAGAACTGCACTTGCATTTGGATAATTAGAAACATCTACATTGGTATTATTCTGAACTTCAGTGCCATTGATTTTCCATGTAGCATTGATTGATTGATTTGAGGAAACATTAAATGATCTTTGTGCACCAGCAACATCATTTACCGTCGTATCCGCAGGCAAATAATCAGTAGTTGGTACACCGGCAAGCCCTACTAATACAACACCCATCATCAATACAAAAATGATGATTCCAATACCATATCTCTTAATTACCATATTTTTTCCCCTTCGACATATTCAATTAGTCTCATCTCTAAATTATCAATCATACTACAAAAATATAATATGATAGGATTATCCATCTCTAAGAATTCATTATATAAATAAGTTCTGTGACAAAAGCCAACTTACAGACGGTTTAATTATGAAATATACTTCAAAATCTTCTTAACGAATTCTTTAATATCCTTCAGGTCATCGGACATAATAATGAAAACCCGTTTGGTATCTATCTTGCCATATGCATGGACAAGCAGGTTCCTGAACTGTGCCATCTCCTGAAGTCTTGCGGATAATTCAGGGTCTATGATCCCTTCTTCTTCCAGAACCTTATAAATATCCTTATAATCTTCTGCCCTGCGGAAGCCTTTCTCGGCTATTATATGGTTGCCTATATCAAGGCACGCTTCAATAGACTCCTGCAATGAATGTTTCGCAGCCTGGATATCCCTGAAGTTATTCGAAAAGGACTCATAACCCTGCGACCTTATCTCTTCAATGAGCCTGATATTCTCATCAATAAGGTCTATCATAGCGTTTATGACTTCGCGGTTTATCATATTCCAAGCCTCACCCGCCTTGCAGCGTCATACTTTTCAAGAAAAGGTTTGAAGTCATAATAGAATGCAAGAGATTTTGTTTCAAATTCTATACGTTTTTTCTCATCCGTGGAATGCAGAAGATTTCCATATCTTAAAACCTGGCTTTTAAATCTGAGAGTAGAATCATTTAGAACTCTCATATCAACTGTCTTTTTTTCAGCCATTGCCCTTTCGATTTTTATTGCAAGCCTGGAAGGATAAAGAGGGTCTTTTTCAAGGATGCCTGTGTCTTTCAAATAAATAGCGATGTCAATATCGCTGTTTTTGTCCTGCGTACCTTTTGCATACGACCCAAAAAGATAAGCGAATAAGACTTCAGGTTCTTTTTCCAGTATTTCTTTTATTTTTTCCACATAAATGTAATTGTATAAAGGGTTTTATAAACTCTTTGAGTCCCTTACTTATTTTCCCTTCTATCCCCCGAGCACCTTCTCCAGCATCTCAAACCGCTCCATCGCAAGCTCCCTGCCCGCGATGCGCCTGATTATAGCGCGCCCGCTATCGAATATTATTACCTTCTCAACAGGCGAGTTCGTAAGTACGAGCATCTCATTATCAGGCGTCACCTGCACGCTCTCGAAGTATTTTTTAAGCTCTTCGAGAGCCTGCACGGTTATTTTTATACTGCCGAGCTCAGCCTCCCCGCTGAACAGGTCCTCATCCCCTTTAGTATAACAGGGTTCGATTGTAACGATTTTCATCGCTAAAGTATCACCTCGATTTTATTCATGATCTCTGCTGCTATATATCGCTTGGTGCCGCTGATATGCTTTACATTGCTATCGATAATATAAACATCGTTCTCCTCTGCCCCCATGCCGCCTTTTGATATGTCATTCGCAACGACCATGCTTAGAGCAGATGCCTTCATCGATTCGCGCGCACGTTCGATCAGTTCATCTTCTGTTACGTTAGTTTCTGCTTTAAAACCGATTATTTTGAGTTGGGGGTATTTCTGGCGCGCCTGCCTTATAAGTTTCGGCGCAGGTCGAAGCGTCAGGGTGACCACCTTGCCGGACTTTATCTTCTCTGTGGCGGGCGTGACCGTAAAATCTGAAATTGCGGCTGCACTGATGAGAATATCATATCCCTTGCTTAATTCCTCAAGTACTATCTTTGCCATATCCTTGGCGCTCTCGATAGTGGACTCGCATATCCCCTGGATACCGATGCATCCCCTGTGCACAAGCGTCACATCCGCGCCTCTCCTGAACGCTTCAAAAGCAAGCTCTATCCCTGTTTTTCCAGACGCGCGGTTGGTAAGAAGCCGGATAGGATCGATTGCTTCGGCAGTTGCGCCTCCTGTGATAAGTATGCGTTTGCCAGCCAATTTTTTCCCGCCAAGCGTCCTCTCCGCTCTCAGTAAGATCTCCTCTTTTCCCGCTATCTTGGCTGCGCCTTCTTCGACCGCAGGATTTACGAATTCAACGCCCAGCTCCGTGAGCTTTCCGGTGTTCTCTATAACGATGGGATGGTTGTACATGGACTCATGCATAGCCGGGACTATCATTATCGGGATATCAGAGCCGAAAGCCGTCGTGGCAAAAGTCGTAACAGGTGTGTCATCGATGCCGTGCGCGATTTTACCGATAGTGTTCGCGGTGCAAGGCGCGACCAGCAGGAGATGGGCTTTTCCACCCATGCCGCAGAACTCCACATGCTCCACGCCGCCGGTTATTTCAGTTATCACCGGATTGCCTGTGGCATAACGCATCGCCTCCGGGTGGATTATCTTCTGCGCCTCTTTTGTCATCACCGCATGCACACTGGCGCCATGTCTCATAAGCTCGCGCGCAAGCTCCACGCATCTTACAGCCGCGATACTGCCTGTAATGCCGAGGACAATTGTTTTCCCATCGAGGGAGCTTGAGGACTGAATAACGCGGGTCATCACGTTCTTTTATAGTTTACAAACCTTTATTAAGTTTAGGTTTATTACCTGAAAACTTATTTAATGCAGTTGTGATGGCAGGGTAGTGGGATTGCAGTATTACTTTTCATAATAATGAGACCTGCCGCCATCAACCAAGTTTTTCTTATAGTAGCACTCCTAAATATTTAATTGTAATTAGGATAGCACTAAAATACTAAACCGACAATTACAAACTAATGATATCTATCGGCGTTATTACAAGAGGAAAATACGGGCTGCGCCTCATCGGGAACATTAAAAAGAATCCGGAGTTCGGTGTTTCTTCGATCAAGCTTCCGGAATCGCTTCCGGATTTCATCGAAGAACCCGGCGATTTTATGGACACCCTGAATCTTGATAAAAGCGTATTCTCAAGCGATCTTGTCATAGCCTACACGCTGCATCCCGATCTTACGCCGGAAATCGTCCGCATCGCCGGGGAGAACGGCGCAAAAGCCGTAATTATCGCAGGCGGCATATCGAGGGCAGGCGGGCAATCCATATTATCAGATCTGTCGGAAAAATATAATATTCATATCGAAGTCCATGAGATATGCTGCAATATAAAAAAACACGGCAGTAATGTCGTGGATGAGTTTGCATCATGTTTCGGGAGACCGGAGGTAAAAATAACCACAAAAGGCGGCATCATCTTAAATGTAGAGGTAGTCCGCGGCGCACCATGTGGAAGTACATGGCATATGGCAAAAGCTCTTGAGGGAACAAGCGCAAAAGATGCACCTGCAAAAGCAGGGCTGCTGGTGCAGCAATACCCGTGCAGGGCTCTCCGGGGCATCAAAGGCGGAATACATAAAGCAGCGGAGTTGCATAAAGAGGCGGTAGAAAAGGCTTTGGAGGAGTAGTCGATGAAAGAATCAGTATTTGAACGGTCTCTCCGGTTCCATGAATCACACCAGGGGAAAATATCGCTAAAAAGCAAGGTCAGGGTAACGACAAAAGAAGAGCTGAGCCTCGCCTATACTCCCGGCGTTGCAGAGCCGTGCCTGCGGATATGGAAAAACAGGGATGATGTCTACCGCTACACCTCAAAAGGGAATTTCGTAGCTGTGGTCAGCGACGGCTCATCCGTACTCGGGCTCGGTGACCTGGGCGCCCTTGCCGCAATACCGGTTATGGAAGGGAAAGCAATGCTTTTCAAAGTTCTCGGGGGTGTTGATGCTTTCCCCATCTGTCTTGATACAAAAGATACAGAGGAAATAATCAATACTGTAAAGAACATAGCGCCCTCCTTTGGCGGCATTAACCTTGAGGACATAGGCGCACCGCGGTGTTTTGAGATAGAGGCGCGATTAAAAAAATTGCTTGATATCCCGGTATTCCACGACGACCAGCACGGGGCTGCGATAGCTGCTCTTGCCGGATTGATCAATGCCCTGAAGGTTGTCGGGAAAAAGTTCAATGAGGTAAAAGTCGTCATCAGCGGGGCTGGTGCCGCAGGCACCGCGACTGCCAAACTTCTAATTAATAAAGGTGTCAGGGATATGCTTGTATGCGATACCATGGGAATTATTTATAGAGGCAGGAGCGGGCTTAATCCCTATAAACATGAACTTGCAGAGCTTACGAACAAGAACAACGAAGAAGGAACGCTGGCTGACGCAATGAAAGGCGCTGATGTTTTTATCGGCCTGTCCATAGGCAGGATAGTATCACAGGATATGGTGCGCTCCATGGCTCACGATGCCATCGTTTTTCCGCTCGCGAACCCGATACCTGAGATTATGCCGGAAGAGGCTATGCAGGCAGGCGCGCGCATCACCGGAACAGGACGTTCGGACTGCCATAACCAGCTCAACAACGCTCTTGGCTTTCCGGGTATATTCAGGGGCGCACTGGATGTAAGAGCAAGGGACATCAACGAGGAGATGAAACTTGCTGCTGCAAATGCACTGGCATCGCTTGTTGTTGAACCGACAGAGAATATGATCATACCGGGCATCTTTGACCCGCAGGTGGCACCGTCGGTAGCTGCTGCAGTTGCACAGGCGGCTATGGATAGCGGCACAGCCAGAGTTCACATGGATGCCGGGAAAGTGGCGGAGCATACAAGGGAACTTGTAAGATCGCTATGAAGCTGACGGATCTCTTAATACTGCTGTGCTTTGCCTTCAGCCTGTATGCATGGGGCACGCCCGGCGGCACCGGTCTGGCCTTCAGCGAGTATGCGCTTTTTCACGGAGGCTATTACACCGTATTAACAGGCATCTTCGTTCACGGGAACCTTGTCCATCTTCTTGGCAATATGCTTTTCCTCTACATTTTCGGTCATATACTTGAGGACGAGGTAGGGGCACAGCGTACAGCCGCAGTATTCTTTACAGGCGGCATAATTTCATTCATTCTCAGCATACCCTTTTACCCTGGCGCGAGCATGGTGGGCGCATCTGCTGCCATATTTGCGATCATGGCTGCCGTGCTGCTCGTCCGCCAGCCCGGTTTTTCGTTCCAGTTCCTCTCTCCTGTCGGGCCCATGGTGCTATTGTTTTTTATTTTCAATATCATTGCCATCCGTGATGTAGCGATAGGGAATGTAGCCTACGTATCTCATATCATCGGATTTGTTACAGGGCTGTTTTTCGGAACCAGGTGGAATAAGAACTGGTTAAAAAGCCTGCTATTCACACTCATATTGCTTGCCATCTATATCGCGCTATATTATTACATGACAGGCGCTTAGTCCGCAGCCTGCACAAATATACTGTCTAAATAAATTGAAATCTTTTAATGCCATTAAAATTTTTTAAACCGTTTGAAATATATATTTGTGTATTTTGTATAATAGTGCCAATAAATTAAGGAGACATAATAATGAAGGGCGCTATAGTACAATGTTTAGGTGATTTGGTAAAGAACAGTTTTGGAAACGATAAATGGGAAGATTCCCTCGATAAAGCCGGAATGAGCAGGAAGGCTTTCTTCATGCCCCTGCAGAACATTGAAGACGATAAAGTATTAAAACTCATAGAATCGTCATGCAAGGTGCTGAATATTACCCCTGCCCAGGCAGCAGATGCCTTTGGGGATTACTGGGTTAATGTCTATGCCCCGAAAATATACGGTGCCTATTACAAAGGACCGAGTTCTGCAAAGGAATTCCTCAAGAAGATGGATGAGGTTCACGCTAACGTAACAGCGAATATACCAAATGCCCATCCACCCAGATTCGAATATGAATGGAAAAATGAAAAGACCTTGATCATGAGATACAGATCCAACAGGGGATTAATAGATGTCCTTGTCGGGCTTATAAAAGGCGTTGGCAAATACTTTAAAGAAGACCTAAAGGTAACAAAGCTGGGAAGCGATAAAGTACAGGTTATTTTCTCAAAATAATCAGCTATAGTTCCGGGCGGGTTATCCCAC
Source organism: Candidatus Methanoperedens nitratireducens (assembly GCF_900196725.1). GTDB lineage: Archaea > Halobacteriota > Methanosarcinia > Methanosarcinales > Methanoperedenaceae > Methanoperedens > Methanoperedens nitroreducens_A. The sequence continues at coordinate 35,050 of NZ_FZMP01000046.1, forward strand.
CCGGTCTGCCTGCACTTGAACCTGCGTAGCCATAGATTAAAAACGGATGTAGCGGCAGGCTTATCTTTTTGTTTCAAACAGGTTGAAAAGTTTTAATGGTTTTATAATTTTTAAACATCTTTGCAATTTTCTACACCGTTTGAAATATATGCGGTAGTTGTAATACCTGTCTTAAACAGAAATCCAGTCTGTCAGGAGGTATGATCAATGGTTGATAAAGATTGGATACCAAAAGAAAAAACCCGGTCAACAGAAGATGAAGAGCCTTTTGTGGGACGGGTACCTGAAAAAGATATACCGGGTTCAAGACGCGTCCTTGACCGTGAAACCTCTGAAATGGTAAAACACGCCGAGAGCCTTGGCATTGATACTGTTTTCCAGAGACAGTCAAAGTTCAGCGGCTCATCCGTTTGCATTGATAAAAGATGCATTTTCGGGTCGCAGGGTCTATGTTGCAAGCAGTGCGCCATGGGCCCTTGCAGGATACGGCAGGATGACCTGTCAAAGCCCTATAAGATAAACAAAGGAACATGCGGTGCAGGCGCAGATACCATAGCTGCCAGGAATTTGCTTATGATGGTAGCCAGAGGTACTGCGGCTCATGCTTCCCACGCAAAGCATGTGGCTCTGATGCTCCTTAAAACCGCGCAGCACAAGACACCATATAGTATAAAGGACATCCAAAAACTGAAAGCGATATCCTCAAGAATAAATCTCAACGGGGAAAACTCCATTGAAGGGATTGCAAATAATGTAGGCCAGAGCGCGCTTCTGGATATCCTGGGAAACGAGGATTATATGAGATTTGCGATGTCATACTGTCCTCTGGATAGAACTCTTTTCGACCTTGGTGTTATCCCGAAATCGGTAGGGCATGAACTGCTGGAGGAAGGGCACGAGACCTCGATGGGTACAATGGCTGACCCCACATCTCTTATTTTGCATGCTGTCAGACTGGGTCTTGCTGATATCACATCACTCGTAATAAGTTCAGAGCTTCAGGATGTGGTATTCGGCGTACCGAAGCCCGTCATCTCAAAAATAGAGATCAATGTGCTTGAGGAGAAAAAAGTGAACGTGGTCATACACGGGCATATCCAGCTCCTCTCTGAAAAGATCGTTGAACTCTCCGAAGATGAGGAGCTTCTGGATAAAGCCAGGCGTGCAGGGGCGCAGGGTATTAACATCGTAGGCTGCTGCTGTTCGGGGAACGATATGCTGGTAAGGCACGGCATCCCGCTGGCAGGCGGCAACCTTGAGCAAGAACTGATTATCACGACGGGGCTCGTAGAGGCATTCGTCATGGATGTGCAGTGTATATTCCCCAACGTACAGAACGTTGCCTGGAAATTCCATACAAAGCTCATATCCACCATGAAAGAAGGAAGGTTCACGAACGCCGAGCATATACCATTCGAGGAAGAACGCGCTGATGAGATAGCAAGAAGGATCCTTGAATCTGCGATAGAGAACTTCCCGAACAGGGGCAGGGATATCTTCCTGCCTGATGTGGAACCAAGGGAACTGATGGCAGGCTTCTCTGCCGAAGGATGTTTTGATGCACTTTCAAGGTTGAATCCCGGCAATCCGCTTAAACCGCTGATCGACAGCATCACTGCAGGGGATATCTACGGGATCGTCCTGTTTTCCGGATGTACCAGCCCGAAAGCCAGCGCGAACCATGCGATAATAGCAAAAGAGTTACTTTCGCATAACGTGCTCATCGTAGCCACAGGCTGCGCTGCTCAGGCATGTGCAAGGGAAGGGCTTTTAGCGACAGATGCAGCCGAAAAATATGCAGGCGCCGGGTTAAAGAAATTCCTTACAGTGCTCGGTGAAGCCTCAGGTATTGACGGGGCGCTTCCCCCGGTATGGCATTTCGGAAGCTGCGTGGATAATGCGCGTGTGATTATCCTGATCTCAGCGCTGGCTGAGAAACTCGGGGTCCGTATAAAAGACCTGCCTTTTGCCGCCTCAGCCGCAGAATGGGTGACAGAAAAAGCCGCTGCAATAGGGACCGGGGCTGTAGCGCTCGGTATTACGGTTCACCTGGGTGTGGCGCCCCCCGTACTCGGAAGCCGGGCTGTGGTCTCCCTGCTTACACAGAAAGCTGAGGAACTCTTCGGAGCGAAGTTCATCGTAGAACTTGACCCGAACAAGGCATCCATGGTACTGCTGGACCATATAGAAGAGGCACGAGAGAATCTCGGCATTGAGTCAAAGGGAAAGGTTATTCCTCTCTCATGCTGATGCGAGGGATTTTTCAGGATGATATCCTGCAAAAATCTCCATACCAGGATTTTGAGCCGGCAAATAAGACCCTCTCCGGAAACTCAATCAGTAGTATATTTCCGAATGAACCATAGTTTACAAGCAGTTTTATAATGTAAAAAATTAAAGCGCAAATTTTAAATAATATCACAAATGATATTTTGGTTAAAGAGGACTTGGCCTTATAAGGGGATGGCCATCCAATATATATTAGGGGGAAATGATGTTGTATTACTTTCAAAGAGGGCATGCCCTCAGAATAGCTTTTAGAATAGTTGTGCTGGCATTTTCTTTGCTGGCGGGCGTTGGGACGGTCCAGGCAGAGACAGGATTGCCAGATGTGCATCAACCAACAGGATTGCCAGATTCACTTCAAATGCCTGGATGGCTTAATGCCACAGGAACGCATTTCGAACTTAGCAACAATAATTACCTGAACATAGAGCTGGATAGCTCGGAGTCTGTTAAATCAACCCTTGAATCCGTGCCGCAGATGGTTACTATGAACATTGAATCGGCTTCAAGTGCCACTACAACAAAAATTACTATGAGAGGCCTTGCCCCGCATACCTCTTACCGGAAATACGAGGATGATTATCACAATCCTGTGACTTTTATTACAGACAGTAATGGGAGCTATGTTTATACTCAAGACATCTCAAAGCCGCACCTTGTATTCATCCAGCCGGAACCCGGAAAGGTAAGTAAAAACAGTACCATCGCTAATCTCGCCGATCCTTTCCCCGGCACGATATTCATTCTGGATAACTCAACAGGTGGCAACTGCACCTTAATAGGCACCTGGGATAATAGTACAAAGACATGCACCCTGACAATGGACATAACTTCTAATATACAGATTGATAGCGATAATATAACTCTTGAAGGGAACAGGCATACATTGACAGGGAACAATACAGGCACAGGCGTTTACCTCGTTAGTAAGGGCGGAGTTACAATCAAGAACCTGAATGTCAAAAACTTTTCTAGTGGGATCCTCTCTTATTATGGATATGAAAATATATTAACCAACAATATTGTAAATTTGAATTACAGGGGAATCTATCTTAACCGTGGCGGCAAAAATACTGTTATTGGTAATATCGTAAACTCGAATTACGATGGGATCTACCTTATATATGGTGACGGGGAGTCCAGAGGAAGAAACATACTGATTAACAACACCGCGAACTTGAACAGGGGAAGCGGGATTGTTCTGGGGTATGTCGAAACCAACAATACGCTTTTTGGCAATAATGCCTCCAACAACAATAATTTTGGCATTTATCTGGCATATTCCAGCAACAACAATACGTTGCTTGGCAATAATGCCTCTAACAACTACGGTGGCATCAGCCTGAACTATTCCAGCAATAACATCTTGAAAGATAATACTGTAATCTCAAATAGCAACTTTGGGATTCGCCTGGGCATTTCCCATGACAATATCATCTATAATAACTACTTCAATAACGCAAACAATGCTATTGATGATGGAAACAACACCTGGAACATCACAAAAACCTCAGGGAAGAACATTATAGGCGGCTCCTGGCTTGGTGGTAACTTCTGGTCTGATTATGCGGGCAGCGACACAGACGAAGATGGTTTGGGAGATACGTTACTTCCATACAATTCCACTGGCGGCATAAGAAATGGCGGTGATTATTTACCTTTGATACAAGTGACAACGCAGAAAGAGGGAATTATTCATGGAACTACGTTCAATGTCACAAATATCAACGGCGACTACAATTTCATGGACTTCGGGAACAGGAGGATATAAAAATCCTCCCATGGTTTTGTTAAAACCTCAGGTTCGGGATAACCAGATTATATACCTCCGGAATAAACTGGAACTCTCCGTTTCTCAGCTTTCTGATTATCTCCTGGTGCCCCTGTTTTGCTTCTTCTTCAGTGTAGTAATGCTGAATAAAACCCGCTTTCAGCCTCGAGTGAAGGTCGATTCCTCCATTGATCTGAGCCAGTAGCATTCCGATGGATATTCTTTATTTTGTGATTCTTGAAATTATTATGGTATATCTATACAAAAAATTTCTCGTAAATTGTTTGATTTGAATTGCTCTTGAAATTAATACTATTGTAATTAATCAAAGATATATTAGAGCTATAAACACAAAAATAACTCTAATAAAGGCATAATCTAATCGAGCTTGTAGCTATGGAATATAAATACATTTCGGAAACATATATATTATTTTTTAAAACTTAATGAGCAATATTGCAAGAAATATGTGCTGTTATAACGAATTTTTTGGAGGAATGGCATTTTATAGATGCCTGTTGGCAATTTAGAGTTATTT
>NZ_FZMP01000079.1 GCF_900196725.1 Candidatus Methanoperedens nitratireducens
ATATACACCTATGTTGAGAAGAGCATTGCAGGCGAAACCGATGTACCTCTGTTCGTGACCTATGTGGACAGCGTGTTCGCAGGTGCGACAAGCGATATGGTGCAGCTCAGATTTACATGGGCAATCTCAACCTCTGTGACGCAGGTCAAGAGCTCGGATACCTATGGAATATTCAAGGACGCATCCATTGACCAGGCGGCTAAGACTCTCAGTCTCAAGAACACAGATACAGATGTCAGTCTGACCAAAGACTCTACACAGGACCTCATGGGCAACATGAAGTTCCAGGTAGCAGACAGCGACATACTGAGATTCTACCCCAAGGTGGATTACGAGATTAGCGGTGCAGAAGTAACAGCAACAGCCACTGCAGGTGTAGGCGCAACAGTTACAGCAACAGTGCCAACGAATGTGACAGCAGTGCCAACCACAGGTGTAACAGCAGTTACAGCAATTGGAACGACAGAGAAGCCACCAGCAGGAACAGCAACAGCCACTCCGAAAGAGCCGGGCTTTGAGGTAACACTCGCAGTCACAGGCTTGCTCGCAGTAGCATTCCTTGTGCTGAGACAGAGAAAGTAAAATAAACAATCGAAGGGAGAAATCCCTTCACTTTTTATCTTTTTTCGTGATTAATCAAAATCTATTTATAATCAGCCGTTATTATAATGGCCGGTGGTATAATGAATAAATTAGCAATACTCTTAATCATTTCAATAATCCTTTTATCAGGATGTGTATCGACAATAAGTCCTGTTAACCCCGAGGACATTACTGTGAAAATAGCACCTCTGATGATGAAGGAGTTTCAGGAAAAAGACATATCGGTTAGCGTCTCCAATAATGCAACCGAAGCAATCGATTCTGTAAAAGTGTCATCAATGGATCCTTTCACTGTGCTCTCAGCCGGGAATGTCAATATCCCCGCAAGAACAAATGAAGACCAGGCTACAGTCACTCTCAATACAAAAGTCCAGGCGCCCGGGTTCAAGGAAATTACTAACACCACAACACTGACCCTATCATACGCATCCGGGAAAGATGATAAGGGGGCTCCCGTGATAAAAACAAAGGCGGTTCCTGTGCAAACGACCGTACTTCCGAATGCAATGCTTCAATTCGTGGGTTTTGTGAAAGGGATACAGAATATCACAGAGGCTGAAGTGACGACATGGACGATAGGTAAAGGTGATAACGCCACAATAACCTTCTCGGTTAAAAATGAAGGGAGGACTACGATCGATGAGAATTCCCTGAAGGTGTTCATAGATGTGGCGGAAAAAAGAATAGGTACCAACAAAACAGTCCCTGTCAAGGAAGCGATGGCAAAGGGAGGCACTTCATATACTCTCGGAGTCGAACTCCCGATACTGAAGAATGCGCCCAACGGTGAGACCGATGTGGTCGTAAAGCTTCTTGATAACGAAGGTCACGAGTTAGATTCAAAGACACTGACGCTCAAAGTGAAACTCTAACAGAAATGAAACATACAAAGTTTTTATTTTTAATTTTTATTTTTGGCAGCCTTATTTTTAGCGGCTGCCTTAAGGAATACGATAATGTGATGATCACATCGGTAGACGTGATGTCTTCGCCGCAGGCAGATGGCACAAAACTAACAATAACTCCGTATGTCCAGAATAACCAGAATACTGATACTGGAATACTAACTCTACAGGTGAAGATAAGGGAACCTTCAACAAATCTCATTGTTGCAGAAAAGAATTCGGACATTGGATACATTAAAAGCAAGTCCTCGTACTCCAACAGTGTGTCACTGACAGTCTCCAATCCCGGCGAATACGGTATTGAGGTACAGGTGCTTGAAGGTGCAAAAATCCTGGCACAATACTCTACTCCAGTTAACGTGAGAGCAACCCCTGGCCCGGGTCAGCCCGCTGATATCAAACTGACCGACATGAACCTTGTGATCACGAAGTTCGTCAATGATGCAACAAGCGCTGTTGTGGAGATCTCCCCCGGCATATACAACCAGGGAGGCGATTCACAGCCCCTGACAGTCGAAGTGACTGCGCGGGTGGATCCATACACGGCTTATACACAGAGCGATGAACTTGGCGTGGTTAAGAGCACTAACCGTGTAAGGGGCAAAATCAGCTTTGTGCTCCCAAGAAATAAAGAGTATAGCTTCTCGATGAACGTTATTGAGAGCGGAAAGACGATAGTCACGGGAAATGTTAACGAGAAAGTAAAGCTGAACAATATAAAATTCAACACCCCCATGACCTATGTAATCATAGAAGAAGGTAAACCGATCGCTACGCCAAAAGAACCCGGATTCGGATTAGCGACTGCACTGATAGGAATACTGCTGGTGTACGGCATAAGAATGAGGAATAAAGGTAGATCAAATGAACGATGAGCAAAAGAGTGTAGAAGAGAATTCTTTTAAAAAGCTCGTAAACATAGCTGTATGCAGGATGCGATATCATCCCTTTTTGACTACCGCTATGTGGCACTCGTAAAATCAATATTCAGCCTTGTCATCATCGGTATCGGAGTGTATCTTGTGAAAATGTTCCTGTCCAAGTGATCTATGTAATCTGCCTGACAGGAATTAGTACACAGGCAAGATTCATAGCAGCAGCCCAACAAGCTGCTGCTTAGATACTTTTTTATACCTATTAGCTCTTTAAACATCTATTCAGAGACGGAGTGTATGAGTATACAATCTTTCATAGAGAAACACAGATTCAAAATGCTGTTATCCATATTGTTCCTGGCACTGGTTATCAGGCTATCCGTTTTCCCGATAGTTTTCTCAAATGGGAACATTACGTTCCTTGGAGCCGACACCTACTATCACGTACGTCGCATTTTATTTACAGTTTTACATTTTCCGAATGCAATTTCTTTTGATTCATACATTGACTTCCCTTACGGGTCAAAGATAGGGTGGATGCCATTATATGACCAGTTCATCGCGCTCATCGCGCTCATAGCAGGTCTGGGCAAACCTTCAATTTACACTATAGAAGCAACAGCAGCAATAATCCCGCCCATTCTCGGGGTGCTTACCGTACTGCTTGTATTTTTCATTTCCGAAAGGCTCTTTGACTGGCGCATCGGGCTTATGAGTGCAGGAATTTTTGCAATAACACCTGCACATGTATATGTTTCGTTCCTCGGATATGCGGACCATCATGTAGCTGAAACTTTACTATCCACGGCTGCATATCTTTTCTTCATCATTGCAATGAAGCGCTCTGAGAAAGAAAATATATCTTTTGATTCCTGGACGGGGATCCTGAAAAAATCGCCGTTCTCAATACTTACAGGCATTGTACTTGCCCTCGCTATTTTCACATGGAACGGCGCCCCTATATTTGTCGGGCTTATCGGTGTATTCATTCTTATTCAATTTGTATTCAACGTGTATTCAAACAGGAATTCAGATTATCTTGCTTTAACAGGCGGGATAACTTTTCTTATCTCACTGCTGATTATTACACCGGTTGCCATAAGCCAGGGTAACGGGTTTGATACTAACTCATATTTACCATCCCTCTTCCATGTCGGATTCCTGGCAGTATTTTTCATCTTATGCGTTCTTCTTGCATTGATGCAGCGGGCGCATTTTAAAAAATGGTGGTATCACCTGCTGTTACTTGTTTTTATATTTGCGGCCGCATTGTATTCACTTGTATTCATTTTCCCGCAGTTCTATCAATCCGCAAGCGGCGGGATAACATATCTTTTCGGCGGCGGCGTGCTTGGTACAATACAGGAGGCTGTTCCATTATTTATTAATCCTGCTACAGGATTTACGCTGGATTATGTGTGGTACGCTTTTACGTTCGGCTTTTTTATCGCATTGCTTGCTTTTATACATTTCATTAAGAAAACAGTCAGGGAAAAATATCCCTCCGAAGCTGTATTTTTAGTTGTGTGGACTTTGATAGTGCTGGCACTTACGATTCTTCAGAGGCGTTTTATATACCTTCTGGCTGTGAATATCGCGATATTTTCAGCATACTTTATCTTCGAAGTATCAAAATTGCTCTCACCTGAGAGAAAAACCGCAGTCAGTAAAAAAAAGCAAAAACGCCAGAGACCATCCGAACCTGTATCCGATAATCGTCCGATCATAGCCCTGATACTGGTTACTCTTCTTGCTATCTCCAATATTACCATCGTAAAATCCATGGCAACGTTGAACGCCCCTGCGCCGGATCCTGATTTACAGGAGTCGTTCAGGTGGTTGAAGGATAACAGCCCTCACACCAGCTATTACGAAGCTCCCGATAAACCTGCAGAGTACGGCGTTATGAGCTGGTGGGATTACGGCAACTGGATTTTGTACTTTTCAGAGCGCCCGGTGGTGGCAAACAACTTTCAAACGGGCATAGAGGATGCAGCGCACTTTTTGATAGAGCCGGACGAAAACGCAGCAAACGAGGTTCTTAATAAAAGGAAAGTCCGTTTTGTGATTACCGATGCCCAGATGCTTAAGCTTAAATTCAAATCCATTGCAATGATGGCAGGCAGGAATCCGAATGATTACTATGGGGCGAAAACCCCTTCTGAAGAAGCGCAGATACGCAGCGTAAATAATGAGAACAGTAATTTCTTCTCTACCATGTTATCACGTCTTCATGTTTTTGACGGCAACGGGTTAAGCCGCTACCGCCTTGTTTATGAATCAAAAACCACTGCTATCAAAAGCCCGGATATAAAGTACGTGAAGATATTTGAATACGTGCCCGGTGCCACGCTCTCAGGGAAAACGTCTGCAGACGGGGATGTCAAAGTAACTCTGAATATCGTAACCAACCAGGGCAGGACATTCGTTTACACAGGGCAAACAAAAGCAAATAACGGTAGATATGAGATCAAAGTTCCCTACTCTACGCAGGGAAGCAAATACGGGATTAAACCCACGAGCGATTATATCATTCAAAATGCCAACATCTCCAGGACAGTTTCAGTAAGCGAAGAGGCAGTGATGGGAGGAAAGGCAATTCAGATCGACCTGGTTTGATGCCGGTTTAATAGTATACCGGGTTTAATTATATTCAAAGTATAAACTCACCAGGATTGATATACGCCCCGCTGGCTACGGTCGTACCCACATTCATCATGCTGTTTATGCCTGTATGCACATAGTCCCCCATTATAACTCCCAGCTTTCTCCTGCCTGAATTGAACCTTTTTCCGGCAAGTTCGACCATTACAGTCCTGTTATCATGTCTCAGGTTCGCAACCTTGGTACCTGCCCCGAAATTACATCGCTCACCGATAATGCTATCCCCTACATAACTTAAATGCCCGATATGGGTGCCGTTCATCACGATGCTGTTCTTTACTTCCACGGCATTCCCGATCCTTACGTTATTCCCGATAGTCGTAGCAGACCTGATGTAGCAGTTAGGTCCGATATCGCAGTTATTTCCGATAATCACTGGCCCGGTTATGTAAGCCCCGTTCCTTATGATAGTACCCTTTCCAACAGCAACGCTCCCTTTCAGGGTCGCATAGGGTTCAACCTCGCCCCTTATATCCCACTGGATATCCTCACTATCGTTCAGCATCGTCTCGTTGGCTTTGAGAAGATGCCAGGGGAACCCTATATCCTGCCATTGCTCAAACTCTGCAAATCTTATTTCTTTGCCTGAATCTATCAGGAACTGTATTGAGTCCGTGATTTCGTACTCTCCGCGGGAAGAAGAACTAGTATTATCGATAGCCTCAAATATAACAGGGTCAAAAACGTAAATACCAGCATTTGCAAGATCGGAGGCAGGCTTTTCCGGTTTTTCAACGAGTTTCTCCACTTTTTTGCCTTTTACGTACAATATGCCGTACTCCCGCGGGACGGCAACCTTTTTTGCAGCTAAAACCACATCCCCCTCTGTAGTGCATAGCCTTTTGATGTCCTGGATGCCTGCAAGCACATCGCCGTTCGTTACAAGGAACCTGTCAGTCCCGGTCCATCTCCTGACAGTTGCAACAGCATCAGCAGTCCCTTTCTGAGCCTGCTGCTCGATATATTCTATGTTCATACCAAGCCCTGTGCCGTCTCCAAAATACTCCATTATCTTTTCTTTCAGGTATCCGGTTACTATCAAAATCTCCCGGATGCCTGCTGCTTTTAGAATCACGATTATATGCTCAAGCAGAGGTCTGTTCGCTACCGGCAGCATTACCTTGGGCCTATTATCAGTAAGCGGTCCCATTCTTGTCCCTTTTCCCGCTGCGAGTATAACGGCTTTCAATGTATAGCCCTCCTGACGATCTCAGATGCCGTATCATACAGTTCGTCACATTTATTAGCGGATTCTACTGTTATTCTTATCTTGGGCTCGGTGCCGCTCGGGCGTACAAGTATCCATCCGTCTTTAAGATCTACCCTGACGCCATCCAGCGTATTGACCGCACCAAGCCCGCCTAATTTACTGGCTATTTCAGCCATTGCTTTCTTTTTATCCTGGCACGGGAAAGCTCCCCGTTTCACCGGATACTCAGGTATGGAATCAAGCAGTTTGCTGAACTTACCTTCCTTCTCCACTAATTCAACCAGCCGTGCGGCTGCATAAATACCGTCGGGACATAACGAAATCTTTGGGAAGATCCAGGCGCCTGAGGGTTCACCGCCGAATTCCCCGCCTATTTTATTGAGCTCCTGCGCTACATACACGTCCCCGACCTTTGTGCGTGATATTTTCACCCCATTTAAGATATCATCAATAACTCTTGAAGTATCAACCGGTACAGCTATGGCTTTTTTAGCTTCCCTGGAGGCGAAGAAAGCCAGCATCTTATCTCCGCTGACAAAGCGTCCCATATTGTCCACAGCCATCATGCGGTCGGCATCCCCGTCGTGCGCTATGCCAAGATCAGCATCTGTAGCTTTGACCGTGCTTTTCAGCACTCCAAGGGTCTCATCAACAGGCTCAGGCTCCCTGCCCGGGAACCGCCCGTCAGGCTGGGAATTGAGGGTTATTACCTCGCAGCCCATCTCTTTCAGGACATAGGGAGTGAGCACCGAAGCAGCGCCGCAGCCGCAATCTACTACGACTTTCAGTCCGGCACTGCTGACATTTCTCAAAATGCTCCCGCTATGTTCCCCCAGGGCGCTTTTCGTTGTACTCAGACCGCCGGTCTTCTCCCAGCCGGCATAACTGAAACTTTCATTCTTCAGTATCTCTTCTATCTCTTCCTGCTGCCGTGTATCAAAAGACATCCCGTTTTTAAAGACCTTCATCCCGATATACCGGGCAGGATTATGCGAAGCGGTTATCATGATACCGCATCCGTAATTCCTTGATGCTATCGCGAGAGTGGGAGTCGGGACCATGCCGGCTTTAATCACTTTAGAGCCGGCTGAGAGAAGACCCGCTACGACGGCATGTTCGATCATCTCGCCCGGTACACGCGGGTCATGACCTACCATGACCTCGGGGTAGATACTTCCCACAGCTATTCCGAAATTAAGCGCGAACCCGGGGGTTATTTCGCTGTTCGCGACGCCTCTGATACCTGATGAACCGAACATAATTTACTCCACTGTAACGCTTTTAGCAAGGTTCCTCGGCTGGTCTATGGGGCAATTCCGCGCCCTTGCAGTATAGTACGAGAATAATTGCATCACAACTATTGCAAGAATCGGGGATAGTATATCTTCGGTCGCCGGGATCTTTATCACAGCGTCCACATATTTTTCAATCTCCGTATCTTTTTCATCCGCAATAGCTATGATAGGCGCCTCCCTTGCTTTCACTTCCTTGATATTGTTGACCATCTTATCATATATCAGCCCTTTTGTTGCGATTGCAATAACGGGAGTATTCTTTGTAATCAGAGCGAGAGGACCGTGCTTCAGTTCGCCTGCCGCATAGCCTTCTGCATGGATATAGGATATTTCTTTCAGCTTTAAGGCCCCCTCCAGAGCTATCGGGTAATTAAAGGTACGCCCGATAAAAAATATATCGTTTGATGCTGAAAATTTTTCAGCGTATTTCCTTATTATCTCTTTATTGCTGTTGATGCGGGTTATCTGGGCGGGTATCCGCTTCAGGGACGCAAGCATGCGTTTTATACTGTCTGAACTTAGCTTTCCTTTGCACTTCCCAAAATAGAAGGCAAGAAGGTACAGCACACCAAGCTGTGATACAAAAGTCTTTGTCGCCGCAACCCCGATCTCCGGTCCTGACCTTATATATATAACGCCATCAACTTCCCTTGTAATAGTACTTCCCACCACATTTGTGATCGCAAGTGTCCTGCACCCGAAGCCTTTCGCCTCACGTAAAGCCGCAAGAGTATCTGCGGTCTCCCCGGATTGGGTTATTGCAATGACCAGAGAGCCTGGAGAGGAATGGGCATACCTGAACTCGGATGCTATCTCGACATCGACATGAACATCGGTGAGATGCTCAAACAGGTATTTGCCAAGCAAACCGGCATTGAACGAAGTGCCGCATGCGATGATACTTATCCTGGGGATGCCCTTTACCTGCGTTTCCGTCAGGTTAAGACCGTCCAGGCTGATATTGCCTTCAAGTTCTGAGATCCTGCCTGCGAACGTCTCATGAAGCGCTTTGGGCTGTTCGTGTATTTCCTTGAGCATAAAATGTTCATACCCGGATTTTTCAGCGGCTTCCATGTCCCATTCGATGTTGTTTATCTTTTTCTCAACCGGCTGTTTATTAAAATCAAAAAAGCTTACACTGTCCGGAGTAACAGTGGCAACCTCAAGGTCATCCAGGTAGATTATTTTCCGCGTATATTTTAAAATAGCAGGTATATCCGAGGCTATAAAGTTCTCATCGCTGCCAATCCCTATAATAAGAGGGCTATCCTTTCTTGCAGCAACAAGTTCGCTGCCGCATAGAACCGCTATTGCATACGACCCTTTAATATCTTTAAGGGCTGAAAAGACAGCATCTGTAAGATCGCCCTTATAGTAGTAGTTAACGAGATGCGCCAGGACTTCCGTATCAGTTTCAGAGACGAAGATATATCCAGACCCTGTCAGCTTATCCTTTAACTGCTCATAGTTCTCTATAATGCCATTATGGACCACAACGACATTCCCGGAGACATGTGGATGGGCATTTACTTTGTTCGGCTTCCCGTGAGTTGCCCACCTGGTGTGCCCTATTCCAACCGTGCCTGTAATCTCCGGAAGCGTTTTTTCCACATCGGCTATTTTGCCTTTGTCTTTATACACTTCTATGGCGCTTTCATTGAAAACAGCAATTCCAGCCGAGTCATAGCCGCGATACTCAAGCCTCTTCAGAGAATCAATAAGTATTGGAGCTGCCTTCCTCCTTCCGTTATATCCCACAATTCCACACATATTTTATACCACTATAGAAGCAGGAGGGATATCTTTATACACTATCAGACCAGCCTCGACATTACAACCGTTCGCGATCATCTTTCCGGCTTTGATCAGGACACGATTAGCCAGATTATTATCATCCCCCATCACGGTACCTAACAGGTCGGCATGGTGGAGAATCCCTTTCATCTCGATCATGAGGTTCCTGCCCACCTCTATTGAAAGGTGCGGACCTATAATATTATTGGCACCGATAACGGAATTGGATATATATGAGTTACTTCCGATCCGGACATCATTCATGATAATACTGTTCTGGATCTCTACCGAAGAATCGATAGAAGTATTATCCCCGATCGCTGTAGAAGGCAAAATGACAGTATTCGGTCCTATATCACAGTTTTTCCCTATAATAACCGGACCTATGATATAGCATCCTCCACGGATAAGGCTGTTCTCTCCTACTATCACATTCCCTTTTATGGTAGCGCCCTCTTCAATTGTTCCCTTCAGATCTTTTTTGCTCTCCTCCAGGACGACAGCATTGGCTTTAAGGAAATCCCATGAATGAACTGCATCTATCCACATGGACTTTGATTTTACCATGCTGACAATCTTTCCGTCGGTAATCATCTGCTGGATCGTATCTGTAATTGCATACTCTCCTGTTTCGGAGAGGGAAGTCCTGCCAATCTCATCAAAGATCTCGGTTGAGAATATGTAAATGCCTGCGTTCACAAGATGGCTTACGACTTCTTTCGGTTTTTCCAGTATTTGTTTAACCCGGTTGTTATCAGGGATCACGACACCATAGCCAAAAGTCTGCTCCTGCTCGACGGCAAGCAGGGTGACAGAGCCGCCCCTGCCTGCGAGGAGGTCGGCTATAGTACCGGCATTGATCAGATTATCACCGTTAAGGACGAGAAAATCACCATCTACCAGTTCCCTGACCTGTTTTACAGCATGCGCTGTGCCCAGCTGGGCATCCTGGAATACGTAACTAATGTTTACCCCGAACTCTATGCCATCGCCAAAGTAGTCCATTATACGTTCTTTTTGATATCCGACTACGAGAATGATATCCCTGATATCATTCTGGGCTACCGCATTTATAACATGTTCAAGCAAAGGCTTGTTCGCAACAGGTATCATCACTTTGGAGCGGGTAAGCGTAAGGGGACGGCACCTGAGTCCCTCTCCGGCTGAAAGAATTACTGCTTTCATAACCTGAATAATAGCTTATCAGGTTTATTAGCTTAACGTGGCTCAAGCAATAAAATTAATATTCCTTAACAGAGTTAGGAGTTGGGAAAGAAATCACCTATGAGAATTTCAATAATCGGGACAGGATATGTCGGTACCGTCAGTGCTGTATGTTTTGCCGAGCTCGGTCATGAAGTGATATGCGTTGATGTGGATAGATCAAAAATAGACCGGATAAACGCCGGAATAGCTCCAATATATGAAGAAGGGCTTTCAGGGCTTTTGAAGAAACATGCCGGGAAGAGATTGAGTGCGACTTCGGATTACGATTTTGCTGTAATGAACTCGGATGTGTCATTTATTTGCGTGGGTACCCCTTCGGACCCTGATGGCAACATAGACCTGGGCATCGTTAAGGCAGCAAGCGCGAGCCTGGGCGATTCGCTGCGGGCGAAAAAAGGCTATCACGTTATCGTCGTAAAAAGCACTGTCGTGCCCGAAACAACGGAAAAGGTAGTATTGCCCATCATAGAGAAACGCTCGGGGAAGCGCGCAGGCGATTTCGGGATTGTCATGAACCCTGAATTCCTGCGCGAGGGAAAGGCTGTATATGATTTCATGCATCCTGATAAGATAGTTGTCGGCTCGCTGGATAAAAGATCAGGCGATATCGTGGCTTCCCTTTACAAAGGGCTTGATTGCAAAGTAACAGGGACAAACCCGCGCACTGCCGAGATGATAAAATATGCGAATAACTCTTTTCTTGCCACAAAGATATCGTTTGCGAACGAAGTCGGGAATATCTGCAAGGAACTCGATATAGATACCTACGAAGTCATGTCCGCCATTGGAAAGGACTTCAGGATAGGAAAGTATTTTCTAAACGCAGGTGCGGGCTTTGGCGGCTCGTGTTTCCCGAAGGACGTAAAGGCTCTTATAGGCAAGGCAAAGGAAATCGGATATGAGCCGGTACTGCTTAAATCGGTAATTACGGTGAACGAGAGGCAGCCCGGCAGGATGGTGCAGTTACTGAAGAGCAGGCTTGGCAGTCTGAAAGGGAGGAAAATCGCGGTCCTGGGACTTGCTTTCAAGAACGATACAGATGATATCAGGGAATCAAGGTCGATACCTGTAATAAAAGAATTGCTCGATAACGGGGCAGACGTTTCTGCCTATGACCCCATGGCGAACGGGAACATGAAAAAACTCTTCGGCAATGTCCGGTACCACAGCTCAGCCGAAGATGCCCTGTCAGGTGCAGATGCCTGCCTGGTAATGACAGAATGGGATGAGTTTAAGTCCCTTGACAGGGAATTCAACGTTATGACAAACAGGCTTATAATAGATGGGCGGCATATGCTAATGCCGAGAAAGGATGTTGAATATGTAGGCTTATGCTGGTAAACAATGTGTCGTAATCGAGGAGATGAAAACATAAAGTCAATAATACTCGCAGGAGGCTCGGGCACACGCCTCTGGCCCCTGAGCCGTGAGAAATATCCGAAACAATTCTTAAAACTTGGCAAAACCTCATTATTTCAGGATACCCTGCAAAGGTGTCTTGAGATATCAGACATTAAGGAGATATTTGTAGTAACCAACGAGTCACAAAAATTTTTTGTCATAGGGCAGATAGAGGAACTGGGGCATGATATCCCTGAAGGGAACCTACTCATCGAACCGAAAGGAATGAACACGCTCCCGGCGATCTGTTTCGGAATGCGGGAAATCGAGAAAAAATACGGTAATTCCGTCGCAGGTGTTTTCCCTTCAGACCATATACTGGATAAAAGTGCCATGGGAACAATAGCTGGCGCAGAAACGCTGACTTCCGAATATCTTATAACCTTCGGGATATCGCCAGGTTCCCCGCATACCGGCTACGGGTACATAAAACCAGGCGAACCGGTCGGGACCGGATACAGGGTCTCGGAGTTCAGGGAAAAACCCGCGCTTGCAGAAGCTAAAAAATTTGTAAAGGAGGGATGCCTCTGGAACAGCGGGATGTTCCTGTTCAGCACGGACGTTTTTTTCGCTGAGCTCAAAACACATGAGCCTTCTGTCCTTGAGGCGTTTGAAGCATCAGATGACATGGATGTGATCTACAGTAACATACCTTCGGTCTCCATTGATTATGGGATAATGGAAAAATCAGCCCGGGTTGCTGTCGTCAGGCTTGATGGGAGATGGAGCGACCTTGGGAACTTCAGTGCAATGTACGATGAATTTGAAAAAGATGCTTCCGGAAATGCCGTATATGGTTGTGATAATGTCCTGATAGATTCGACCGGTAACCTGATATACTCAAGACCCGACAAACTTGTCTCTCTTATTGATGTTAATGACATGGTCGTTGTGGATACGCAGGATGCGCTGCTCGTGTGCCCCAGAAGCAGCAGCCAGAAAGTAAAAGATGTTGTGACCGGGCTTAAACGTAAGAATGATGAGAGGGCATACCTTCATGATACAGTTTACAGACCGTGGGGTTCATACACGGTTCTTGAAAGTTCGGAAAGGCATAAGATAAAGAATATCACGGTCATGCCGGAAAAGAAGTTGAGCCTCCAGTTGCACCACCATAGAAGCGAACACTGGGTTGTCGTGCGGGGCATGGCGCATGTGCTGATGGATGAAGAAGAGTTTTTTTTGCGACCAGGAGAAAGCACATTTATCAGAGCCGGTACAAAACACAGGCTATCCAATCCCGGAAAGCTCCCCCTGGAAATAATAGAAGTCCAGCTTGGGGATGCTGTTGAGGAGGAAGATATAGTCAGGTTCGATGACGAGTACGGGCGGGTGTGAGCATGAAAGTGGTCATACCTGCGGCGGGTGCGGGCAAGCGCCTTTTCCCGCATACGTTCACGAAGCCAAAACCGATGGTGTACATAGCAGGCAAGCCCATAATCGGTCATATACTTGACAGGATGAAAGATGTCAGGCCTGAAGAGATAATAATGATAGTAGGATATAAAAAAGAGCAAATTACATCTTATGTGGATAAGAATTATTCGGATATTTTTAATATAAGATATATTGACCAGGAAGAGCAGCTTGGTCTTGGTCATTCTATTTATGTAGCAAAGGATGAGATCGGCGATTCGGATATAATGATCGCACTCGGGGATATGATATTCAAGGCAGGTTATTCTGAGTTTTACAGGCATCATTTAAATAATGGCGATTGTTCCGCTTCAATAGGCGTGCGGGAAGTGAGCGACCCCGGAAAATACGGTATTGTCGAATTGAATGGCGAATATATTAAAAAACTGGAAGAAAAACCCAGCCGCCCAAAATCCAAACTTGGTATTGCAGGTGTATATTTTATCAAGGAAACGCGCGTTCTCTTATCGATACTTGAAGAGATGATCAGGAAAAATACGCTCACGCGGGGAGAATACCAGCTTACGGATGCTCTGCAGGAGATGTTGATCAGGGGATGCTGCCTTAAACCGTTCCCGGTTTCAAGCTGGTACGATTGCGGACACCATGAATCGCTGCTTGAGACAAACCGCGTGCTTCTGGATGAGAAAGAGGACATAGACCCTGTATACCAGCTAAAAGATTCTGTGATTATCCAGCCGGTCGCAATTGGCGATAATGTTACGATAATAAATTCAGTGATAGGTCCGCATGCGTCCATCGCAAGCGATTCTAATATTGAGAGCAGTATAATCTCGGACAGTGTGATAGGCTCCCGCTCCCGCATATCAAATGTTAATCTCCAGAAGTCCATTGTCGGGGATGACGCCAGCGTTCACGGGAAACATAACTCCCTTAATATAGGGGATTCATCATTGATCGAGTTTTGAGACGAAAAAGATTGAATTGTGATTTCATAACACGCTTGTAGATAGTATTATGTGGTTAAAAGAGATTATCTGGATAGATAAGTTTATATCCAAAATACAGAAAAAGCATAATGTTACAGTGGAAGAATTCAAAACATACGAAGAAGCTGCTGAATTCTGGGATACACATGATAGTATAGACTTTATGGATGCACTTGAAGAAGTAGAAGTAAAGGTTGATCTCAAAAAGAGACATTATTTGATAGAACTGGATAAGAGTACGGCTGAGCTGCTTCAGGAGAGTGCCAGAAAAAAAGGTAAATCTCCCGGTTACCTTGCATCTGAACTCCTTCATGAACAGCTTGTTGAAGCTGAACAATAATTCTATAATACAGTCAAAAGTAAGGCAGGTAACTTGATATGAAAGCATTAGTAACAGGCGGGGCAGGATTTCTCGGCTCGCATCTTTGCGATTTATTACTGGCAGAAGGGCATGAAGTTATCTGCGTGGATAGTATTATCACAGGTAATGAACGGAACATAGCTCACATAAAAACCAGTGAGTTCTCGTTTATAAAACATAATGTGACAGAGCCTCTTTACCTGGATGGGAAAATAGATCTCATTTTCCATCTTGCAAGCCCGGCAAGCCCTATAGATTATCTGGAATTGCCTATACAGACCTTAAAAGTAGGAGCGCTTGGCACCCATAATATGCTCGGGCTTGCAAAGGAGAAAGGGGCGCGGTTCTTGCTCGCATCAACCTCGGAGGTTTACGGGGACCCGCTTGTGAATCCCCAGCCTGAGGAGTACTGGGGCAATGTCAATCCGATAGGTCCCAGGGGAGTATATGATGAAGCAAAGAGGTTTGCCGAGGCTATTACCATGGCGTACCACCGCTACCATAAGCTGGATACGAGGATAGTGAGAATATTCAACACATACGGACCGAGGATGCGCCTGAAAGATGGGAGAGTGGTTCCGAACTTTATCAGCCAGGCTCTGCGCGGAGATGAGATTACAGTGTACGGGGACGGCTCGCAAACAAGAAGTTTCTGCTACGTTAGCGATGAGATCGAGGGGATTTACAGATTGATGATGTCGGATTATACATTGCCTGTGAATATAGGCAACCCTGAAGAGCATACTATTCTTGAGTTCGCGGAAATAATCCTGAAGATTACAGGAAGCAGGTCAAAGATCGCTTTTAAAGAACTGCCTGTCGATGACCCGAAGCAAAGAAGACCTGACATCACAAAAGCGAGAAAGCTCCTCAAATGGGAACCGCAGGTTTCACTTGAGGCGGGATTGAAAGAAACGATAAAGTACTTTAAGGCATTTCAGGCCGCAGGAATTCCTTAATAGAAAAAAGACCGTGCTTTATTTATTAAGAACGTATAATTTGCAATTTTTGATGTCTTCTTATACCGTTTATGTCCGTATATGAGAGTTCTTTTATTTGAATTTCATTGATCTGAACTGACTCTGTAAAATTTCCGAATACAAGTTTTTCTTCATCAGGAGCTAAAGATGTTATGAATTTAAGTTTAATATTATGGTCACTTTGTTCTTTTAAATCAAAACTCTGCTCCTGATAATTCTTTTTATCGACATTGTATTTAAAAACTATTCCGTTAATTGGAACGATATCGAAATTTATATTAAAAGCCGGACCCTTCCCAATGTTTTTAACATACAATCCTTCAAAAAATACATCCACGCCATAGACCTTTGTATGTGGACAAAAATATAGCAACGGTTTATCCTGCGTGCGCCATAGTTTTAAATTAACATATGCCAAAATTATGTTGGATAAAACAAGAGCTATTACTGCAATTGCGGCGATAGCTCCTACATGAGCATCCAATGTGCTTACAATATTTTCTAAAATCATATTTTCTAAATAATTAGTTTCATCCTGCTGTTTTATGAGGTATTCTTGTTTCATAAGATTAACACTATATTAAGCATGATTCGCACGAATTTCACACGCCTGAGTTTCCCCGAAACAAAAGTTAAATACTTTGAAAAATACCACATCTTGTAAATACAAAATGCTTAGTGAAACCGTAATCTCAAAGAGTTATCAGACGGTTGTACAAGCCAAGTAAGAAAAAAAAATCACAAAATAATGCCAGGCGATATTCCCGAATGGACGGAAAATGAAAGAGGGATACTGGTGCAGGTACGGAAAAAAAGAGCGCTGAAGGATATAGTCGGGATTGTAAAAACTGAGGGGGATGCAGTCGAATCCAAGAAATCGCTCCAGAAAGGGTTTAAATGATATTTGCCGATTCCTCGTATTTTATTGCGCTGGCAAGAGTGAAGGACAGGTGGCATCACGATGCCCTGAGAGCAGCCGGGAAAAACAAAGACTCATTTATAGTCTCCGACCTTATCATCAGCGAAATTTTGATAAGGTAAAAGAGATTGAGAGGGTACATTGAAGCTACTTATGAAAAGAAGAGAAGCAGTTAGATATTTCAGCATCCAGGTATAAAGAGAAAGCCATGCCAGATAATCAATACAACCCCACCCGCCCCTTCGTCTTCATCAACGCAGCCATGAGCGCCGACGGCAAGATCGCCACAATCGAGCGGCGGCAAACAAGGATATCAGGCAGCCTAGACTTTGACCGCATGGACGAGCTCAGGGCATCCTCGGATGCTATCATGGTAGGCATCGGCACTATTCTCTCCGATAACCCCAGCCTTACTGTAAAATCGCCGCAGCGCAGGGAAAAGAGGCGCGCCGGGGGACGGGATGAGAATCCGGTGAGAATTGTAGTCGATAGCCTGGCGCGAACACCGATAGATGCGGATATTTTCAAAAAAGGCGATGGCAGAAGGATAATAGCAGTCTCGAAAAGCGCGCCGCAGGAGAGAGTAGAGGAGATTTCAAAGCTCGCTGACATAATAACCGCCGGTGAAACGGGCGTGGAGCTTAAGCGCCTTCTTACTGAATTAAAAGCGCGCGGCATCAACCGCCTGATGGTAGAGGGAGGCGCGACATTGAACTGGGGGCTTATTTCACAGGGGCTTGTGGATGAGATTTATACCTTCATCGGGAATATCATAATCGGAGGCAGGACAGCGCCGACGCTTGCGGATGGAGAAGGCTGTAAAGGTGGATTTTGCAGGCTGGCGCTCATATCATGCGAGAAACTTGATGACGGGATTCTTGTTAAATGGAAGGTCCTGAATTAATATTATAAATAATATAATTCATAACTTGGATAAATATCCCTTTATACTATTAATAATAAATTGAGAATAAATGGCGGATAAAAACCATAAATATCTGGCCGCCCATAAAGAGATCACATCGGTAGCGCGGCTTTCTATATATTCCAATATATTCCTGCTACTCATGAAGCTGATAGTCGGCGTTTTCATGGGCTCCATAAGCGTACTCTCGGAAGCCCTTCATTCGGGTATTGACCTTCTGGCTGCAATTATCGCCAATTATTCCGTAAGAAAAGCTGGACAACCTGCCGACGCTGAACACAAATTCGGGCATGGCAAGTTCGAGAACGTCTCCGGAACTGTCGAAGCATTGCTTATTTTCATAGCTGCCATAATCATACTTTTCAAGGCTGGCGAAAAAATAACAACAGGTGGTGAGGTTGATCTCATTGGCGCAGGTCTTGTAATAATGGGTATATCGGCGGTCGTGAACTTCATTGTTTCCAGGAAGATCATGAATATCGCGAAGAAAGCTGAATCTATTGCTCTTGAAGCGGATGCCTGCCACCTTACAACTGACGTGTATACATCGATCGGGGTTTTTATCGGTCTTGTTCTTATAAAACTTACAGGGAACCCTATTTTTGACCCGATTCTGGCAGTGCTCGTAGCCCTACTTATCATCAAGGCATCATACAACCTGACAAAACGCTCCATCTCAGGACTCATGGACGTAAAACTTTCAGATAAAGAAGAGGAACTCATTAAATCCGTCATTGCCGACCATTATTCGCAATATGCCGGTTTCCATAATCTCCGTACAAGGATGTCGGGTGCGGAGAGGTTCGTCGATCTGCATCTTGTAGTCCCCAGGAACCAGCCAGTAGTAGATGCTCATGAGTTCTGCAACCATCTTGAAAAGGATATCAAGGAGAAAATCCCCAACCTTTCGATATTGATACATATCGAGCCGTGCAGGGAAGAATGCGAGATATGCAGGAAACTGGATGTTTGTACAGTGCCGGACAAAATGAACAATTAAATCATCTTGTTAAGCGCATCTTTTGCCGTCATGCCTGCAGTTATGCCAAGCTTTTTTGCAGCTTCTGAAACATCCACAGCCTTTGCATTCAGGACATCCTCAAAGCTTTTCACGCCCGTAACCCTCACAGCCACATCCCCCAGTTTATTAGCTACTTCCATATTAAGATACCCGCACATGACAAAACCTTTTTTCGCCCTGATAACAAGCAGCGGAGCATGTTCCATATCCAGCTTCAAGCCAAGCGCGCATCCGTTCTCAAGATATACCTGTTCGACGAGCATGCATGCTACGAAGCGTTACCGATAGAAAAGCTTATGCTTTGTACACTTCAACATTTTTAAAAGTTAATCATTTTATTTCAGGATCAGAAGTCAGCGTCTCTTTCGTGACCTCACCGTTTTTTGCTTTGCATAATTAGTTTATCCTTGTCAGGAATGACTTCGATTGCTGACCCTTCGACAATTCCATACATCTTTGCAATCTCTGCCGGTATCGTAATTATCAAACTATTCCCAAGCTTTCTGACTTTTAACTCTAACATACTCCCACGTTTACTTTTCATGTGTTATATCACTAACTATTTATATAATTTATATATTGTTTTAGTTATTATTTAATATATACCAAACTATATATGCGTTACTAACCATCATTATTTCGGTTGGAAGTGTCTATTCTATAAAAACCCACCCCCCCCCCCATTGTCCACCAACGCTTCCAACTACCGAATAGAAGTGATAGGTGATACTATTGAGTCGATTACCACAGGATTACACAACAACACAAGAAATACTCGGATTCCAACAGGACAGGGCGAAGCTGCTGAAAGCGGGCTTCTCAGGCAGGCAGATTGAGGTTATATACACCCTGCTTAATAGATTTGAAATCCTTGGGGTGAACTGGCAGAATACTATACAGCCGGATAGGGTAGAAACCTGAATTATGAGGGGATTATGCTTGAAAAGATATTTGGGAGGACAGCCCGGACGCTTGTACTGGAGAACCTGATAGGGCATAATAGCGAGTTTACCCACTTATCGGGGATAGCCAGGGAGGCCGGGTTATCGCATTCAAGCGTAGCAAGGGTTATAGAGCCTCTTGTTAAAAACAATATCGTTGTAGAAAAGGGGCTCGGCAGGCAAGTAAGAACCTTTGCCCTGAATGAAGAAAACGCTGAAGCAAAGCTGGTTATAAAATTATATCATGACCTTTTGGAGAAGTCTCCCAAAGGATAAGATTCTGTATTTTAATTCAGGCGCAAGTATACAGTTTATTGAAAACTAATATTAGAAAGAAATGTTATCTGAAATGGGCATCTAAGGAATTAATGGCAATATTTTAAATTTCTGATAGAAATATTTTATTTATCGTCACGCCAATCAACTATATATCGTTAAAAGAAAAGGTAAAATATGAACGAAGTTCATAAAAATCTGAAAATCGCAGCTCTCCTGACAGCAGTCATATTCATCATGGAATTCCTGGGAGGGATAATATCCAACAGCCTGGCTCTTCTCTCGGACTCGATCCATGTCTTCATGGACGTAGTAGCACTGCTCCTTGCATACGGCGCAATAAGGATATCAGCCCGCCCTTCCAGCAGGAGCGTTACCTTCGGTTACCACAGGTTTGAGATTTTTGCTGCCTTAATAAATGGAATAACCATCGTAGTGGTCTCCCTCTTCATCTTTTACGAAGCCTATGACAGGATATTGAACCCCCCGCCTGTAAAAGGCGTTCAGGTAGTGGTGATCGCAACTGTCGGACTGTTAGTTAATGCCTGGGCGGCTTTAAAGTTGCATGGTCATCATGAACTCAATATCAAGGGAGCATATCTCCATGTGCTTGGCGATGCCCTTGCATCGGTAGCGGTAATAGTCGGTGCTGTTGTAATCATTTTCACAGGAAAAACCATTGTTGACCCGGTGCTTAGCATTCTGATCGGTATAATGCTGCTATACGGTTCCGTCAGGCTCATATTCGGCTCCGCACGTATCCTGCTTGAGTTCGCGCCAAAACATGTCGATGCCGATAAGCTAAAAGATATAATGCTGCAGGTAGAAGGCGTCAAAGGAGTGCATGACATCCATATCTGGAGCATATGCTCCAATATACATGCGATGAGCGCCCATGTTCTCGTGGACAGGATCCATACCCAGCAGACAGATGTCCTGATACGTAATATCAGCCGCATGCTGAGGGAGAAGTTCAGCATACTGCATACTACGCTGCAATTCGAGTGCGCTGAATGTGAGCCGATAGAGATCGGGCATGAGAGCCATCACTGATATTGTTTTCTCAGATTCATTATATCTTATACGGCCGCAATCATGATGTACATGACTATTATCATTATAATTAAAATTTTTTATAAGAGATAAATTTAAATAGAGAAAGAACCAAACTACTATACCAGCAACAAAAGAGCAACCTGATGTGATTATCAGGTAACGGATAGATAAAATAATAAAAGGAGGTGTTATATATGGGCGTCTGGGCATGGATCCAACCTGTCGATAGGATCTGGAAAGTTGTATCAGATACCGAGAAAGGGAAAATATCCGTATATAACGAAAAAAATAATCTGATTTTTGAGCAAAAAGGGCTCAGCAAGGAGGCTGTTTCGCTTATAGAAAAGGAGTTCCTCGGAGTAATAGCAACAAATCTGTCAGATCCTAAAGCAAATGCTGCCAATAACAACAATCACAGCAATAAAAAACCGGTACGTGAATACAACCCCATGTATGCATGAATGCAGCGACTGCAAGCTAAAATATGATCGACATAACAGTTAAAAAAAAGTTGCAGGCAATGAGTTTTAATATCATTGCCACCTATTTTATGATTTGAATTTATATATTATATAAATTTAATATCTTTT
>NZ_FZMP01000102.1 GCF_900196725.1 Candidatus Methanoperedens nitratireducens
GTTTAACCAGAAAATAATAAAAAGTCTCAGATTTCATATAGACTCCCGAGTGATATTACGCATTGTTATTATTTTAATCTAAAGAATTCCTCGCAGCTTGCTGCGGGGTAAAACTCTGCTATGTGGTATAATGGATAAATGAGTGATCATATTCACAAAAGACACAATAAGAATCTAATGCTGTACCATCTCGTTTGTCCGGTAAAATATCGATTGGATATAATCAACAAAGAACTCGAGCAAACCATAGAGCAAACCTGTTTTGAAATCAGCAAGAGATACGAAATTCACTTTGTTGAAATTGGCACAGACGAAGATCATATACATTTTCTTCTGCAATCAATACCGAATATGTTGCCAAGCCGAATGGTGCAAATTCTGAAAAGCATCACAGCCAGAGAGATATTCTCTAAACACCCCGAAGTAAGAAAATTTCTCTGGGGCGGTAAATTCTGGTCAAACGGATATTACATCAATACAGTAGGGCATTATGGCAATGAAAAAGTTATTGCCAATTATGTCCGTGAACAAGGAAAAAGTTATAAGCAAATACATCGCAGTGAGCCGACGCTATTTGACTGCCTAGACTAACAACGGGCACCAGATACCTCGCAGCTTGCTGCGGGGTGATTCATTCTTTCGATAAGTATTATAGATATCCTTCGACAACTCTTTTGAAAAACCAGAATCAGAAGAGAGCTATTTATTTTACCTTCTCTTTCAACAGGAATTTTATTAAATCTTTACTAAGTTGGGTCTCTCTTCCCAATCGGTTAAGCAGATCAGATTCGGATAAGCTCTCTGCCTTAAGTTCCTGTATTCTGTCAAAAACCTCAGGCTTAATCTCAGAATATTCGTTAATGTCTTTTCTATGCCCCCATACATCGCCTTCCAATAATTCAACACCCTGCATATTAAGGAACATCTTCGTAGAATTTGATACTGTCCTCATATACGAACTTGGTATATGTATTGCTTTCACGCCAGGACATGTTCGCACTAATGTGAAAATATCCTTGTTAGAAGGCCTGAAAGCAAGGTGAATTATCTTTTCACCTTTACCGAGGGAATTTATCTCCTCCTTTGAACTTACTACTCTTATTCTCATATGAACCTCCCATTTCAATTTTAAACCACTTTTCTCTACAGTTTTCTATGCAGTATAACTTTACCACATAGTATAAAAAGTTATCCAAATATTTTTAAAGGCCGTGTCTATCGATGTCGAATTGTTTATCAGTCTTCAGGTCTAATATATATTCATGCCTTACTTTGACATAACAGAAAAGCGCCCCCGCATCAATATCTTCAAGATTAACGGCGCTTATTATTTCAAGCAGTTCTTCGATGATCCGGAACTATTCAGGGAACTTGAACCGTTTTATGAGAAGCAACGGTACCGTTTCAAAATGCCAACAGCAGGGGAGAGAAATAAAGTGATGAAGCTCTTGGAGAGGAAGGGATACGATACTACCTTAATTGAAGACCCCGCGCCGTTCACTGTGGAAATAAGCAAGAATCAGAAATATGGCGAACTTCTCAAGAACTCAGTAGAAAATTACCCACTACGAGATAAAATAGTGCTTGTTATGAAAGATATGATGTGGGTTGAGCAGGCTTTAGCAATGGGAGCGGTGGCGAAGAAAACTAGCTGAAACAGAGCAGTTTTAAGGAATGGTTCGAGGTGGGAAATAGGTAGGAGAGCGGATTAACTATTTGACTCCCACCCAAAAACTGGCAAGGCTCTTACTTGTAACCATTTTACTAATTGTTTCACTAAATTCATACTCTATGAAATACCTATTACTTTTTCTTAAGTTCATAGAGTATGAATTTTCATAATATAAACCCTTAAGTTGAAGGTTTCAGCCACCATATGAGAAATGTTCTTAAGGATTGTTGCCATATAAAGTAGAGGCGACCCGATGAAAAAATCAGCACCAGTCGTATTACTTCTTTTAATAGTTGCTTTTTCAGGCTGTACAGGTTCGAAATCTACTGGCGCTACTCTCCCGGACGAACTTCAAAATGTCCAACTTGCAAATCCTAATCTCAATGGGAAAATCATTGATGTTAAGCTGGTCCCAAGCGACATCAGAGCGGGAGAAAATGTTACAGCAGAACTTATCATAGCCAATGCGGGTGCTGAAAATATTACTAAAGAGTCGGTCGAACTAAGATCAAAAGCCGAGACGCTGGATGATACCATAGCGAACCTTGCGCTCAAATTCATGGGTGATGACAAAAAGACAAGAACATTTAAAATCGATTTTGACGAAAATATAACGCCTGGAACTGTCAAGCCGATCAGTGCATATTTTCAGACAAAGCAGCAGATGCTGGGAAGGAACCTTGCTGGTACGTACCAGATAACGATCACCCTATCCGTGAACGGACAGAAGGTGGATGCAAAGATAATGCCGGAAACCTTTCATTCAGGCACACGCGGGAATTCACACCCACACCGACACCTCCTCCTACGCCAACTCCCGCTCTCACACCCACGTCTGAACCCATTGTAATAGCTACACCGACAGGAGTGGTTAATCCTTAACTCTGCCTAAATTAAGTA
>NZ_FZMP01000078.1 GCF_900196725.1 Candidatus Methanoperedens nitratireducens
AACTCTATTTATGCGACTTAGCTTAAAATCACCGGGGCGAGAATAGAAAGTAACGCATAATCCTGAAAGATTATTCCGAGGAGTGCGATTACCCCTGCTACCTTGAAAAGCTTTCCACCTAAACCAGTTCCTTTTTGCATTCTCTATTAGAATCCCGGCATAATAAAACAATATATTGAAAGCCAGTGAGCCCCTTGAGGACACATCCACGTGTGCCAGCGTATCTGGCATACGTGTGCACGGTGTCAACCGACGTGACTTGTGGATATGCAATCGACAGGCGTAATAGCCGACAGGGATGCGTCTTCCCGAGTTTCGAATCAGACGTTCATCGCGGCTAAATTTTAGGGATTGTTATGCAGAATACGATACATCAGCTTAATGCCATAGTATAAAAATCTTAGAGTATGAGGTAAAATGTAATGGCAGGAACCATTAACCGACGATCAAAGAAAGCCGGTCTCCCCCCTGGGACCTTAATTCATGTAGGCGAGAGAAAAACCGAAATGGTAAGGATTACAGTAATCGATTATGATGAAGGGTATTTCCAGGAGAGAGAGGCAAAAACGGTTGAGGAATGCTTTCCTCTTAAAGGTAAGCCGATAGTCACCTGGATAAACATAGCAGGTCTTCACCAGGTTGATATCATCGAAAAAATCGGAAAACAGCTTGATCTTCACCCTCTCCTGCTTGAAGATATACTTAACACAGAGCAGCGCCCTAAGATGGAGGATTTTGAAAATTATATTTTTATCATTCTAAAAATGCTTTATTATAACGAAACAACAAATAAAATAAAATCAGAGCAGGTCAGCCTGATTTTCAACCCGGATTTAGTTATCTCCTTCCAGGAAGAGAAAGGGGACGTTTTCAATCCCGTAAGAGAAACAATAAGAAGCGGCAAAGGACGCATCAGGAAGATGGGGGCGGATTACCTCGCTTACGCCCTGATGGATGCAATCGTTGATAGCTATTTTATAATCCTTGAGAGGCTTGGAGAAAGGATAGAGTATATAGAAGAAGAGCTGGTAGTAAATCCCAAGCCAGAGACCCTGGGATATATTCACAACCTGAAAAGGGAAATGATACTCCTGCGTAAATCTGTCTGGCCTTTAAGAGAGGTTGTAAGCGCACTGGAGAGGTGCGAGTCGCCTCTCATTAACGAATCCACCTGTATCCATCTCAGGGATGTCTACGACCATACAATCCAGGTAATCGATACAATAGAGATATTCAGGGAAATGCTCTCAGGTATGCTTGATGTTTATCTTTCCAGTATAAGCTACAGGATGAATGAAATTATGAAGGTATTGACGATTATTGCTACGATATTCATTCCTTTAACTTTTATAGTGGGTGTTTACGGAATGAATTTCGAATACATGCCGGAGCTTAAGTGGCGTTTGGGTTATCCTGTGGTGTGGGTTATTATAACGATCATAAGTATCTCAATGATTGCTTATTTCAGAAAGAGGAGATGGCTGTAATTGTATGTTTATCTGAGGCTTATTTATGATTTGTCCGGGAAAAACCTGGATGTTTTTACAGATGCAAAACTGCATTTCAAGGGTAACTTTTTATACTTGCGCCTATTTAATTTCTTTATTTTCAAGTTTATCGTTGACCTCATAAGGGGCAGCGAATTGGAAATCTTTTGCGCTGAGCTCACCCTTGAGCCAATCTTCATACCGACGAACCTGAACAATCCTGTAATCCTTTATTTTTGCCACAGTAATAAGAAACGGGAGTATTTCCACTCTGCCAATCACCATCAGAATAATTAGCGCCAGTTTCATATGACCAGCAAGGGCAACTGATACGATCCCAACCGATAAACCGGATGTGGCAAAAGCAGAAACAGCTTCGAACATCGAGTCAGTCAATCCGAAGCCAGAAAACGTGAGGAGCGCCCCGGTAACAATTACGAGTACAACCGACAGTAGAATGAATAAGAGATTCGTTAAGATATCTTTTCTATCGTAATCATTACCGTCGAACTCTATCTTCTCAAGCTCTTTCCCGGCTAAGGAACCTAGTACAAAAGGGATCGACTTTAACAAAATAGCAAGGCGGAAAATTTTGATGCCGCCGGCGGTTGAGAAGCTCATACCTCCTAAGAACATCAAAATGATAAAAAGGAATTTTGCCTTCTCGGGAATTTCGCCAAAATTTATGGTGGAAAAACCTGTGCCTGTGGATGCGCTGAGGACATGGAATACTGTTGTAAGTATATCCAGCGGATATACTGCCTGCACAGCCAGCACACCTATGGTGGAAATAAGAACGAAAATACAAAACTCTTTTGTGAATGCTGTCCTGAATTTGCGGTGGATTAACCTGTAATGAATGAAAAAGCTTGTCGCCCCAAAAATCATCATAACAATGACGACCAGAGCTGCGGGAAATGCAGAATACGATGAAAAATCGGCTACAGGAGAAAAGCCACCCGTCATGAGCGAACTCAGCACAACCGAGATTGTATTTGCTGCATCTGTAAAACCCACGACATATATTATTGCAGAGAAAAGAAGGATGTATACTGTATATACCACAAGTATCGACGCTAAAGATTTTTTGATGCTGTCAGTCACGCGCATAAAGTTCAAAACTCTTGACATATTGTCCAGTGTCTTGCCGCTGTAGAAAAAAGAAAGGAGGATGAACACAATGCCCAGCCCACCGATAAGGTGCGTGAAACTCCGATAAAACATGAGCGAGCGCGGAAGAGCATCCGGGTCTGTTATAAGTGAAAAGCCCGTGGTCGTGTACCCTGAGACGCTCTCAAAAAAACTGTTCACAAACCGCACGGTGAGGCTTGAATCATTGAATGCATTGAGCCAGAAGTACGGTATTGCGCCAAGAATCCCAAGAATAAAGAACACGCCTGTAAGAAGAATACAGGACTGGCGAAAGTCAAGCTCCTCGCGCACCGAGAGGGCGTTTAGAGAAAAACCAAAGAAAAAGAATGTAAAACTGGTTACGAACAGTGAGATTATTGCCTGCGTTTCATTATAAACGAACCCCATAATGATGGGGAAGGCAACTAGGATCCCCGCAAGCTGCAGGACAAGCCCCATGTTCGCAAGGATTGGAAGCATAAGCTATAACTTTATATTAATATATATAAACCTTAGCCATAATCATAATCATGAATATTTTGTTATCATTTTCGGGATTTATTTAAAGTTCATAGATGATTTTTTAATGTCATTAAAGTACTATCATTAACGGCGCAGTCCTGCAATAAACGAATATCCGCATGCTGAAAATCACTATCAGAAAAAAACTATAAAAGATTAGGAACCTGTCGGATGCATGGATATAGATTATAATTCTCTGATTGACTGGTTAAGATATGTACCATACGTGCCAAACAAAGGTCTGGAGCTTCAATTAAGGCTCAGGCGGCTATCAAGAACTCACCCGTCACCTCTCCTATTTTCTTCCTGCTGTAATACGCGCTCACTGTAAAGCTGTGCTCCCCTTTTTTTAACTTTTTTGGAATCCACCATTTTTTCTCAATCAATTTCTGCGTTCTGACCTGTATATTATTAATTCTTTTAACAAGTTTTTTAACTATCTGTTTTTCCCCGTCATAAACACTTATGACGATTTTCGCCCTTTTCCAGGCAACTTCACCTGCGTTTGTCAGGCTGATAATAAATATTAGTGTGCTTCCCGCCCTGATATACTGCGGCTCCACTGTTGCTTCTATCTCTACTCTTACCAGTGGAAATAGTATCCCACGATTTACAAAGACTTCTCGAATTAAATGCTCATTGATGCCATTGTAAATGTTTTTATCCGCAATAATGACCGCATCGGCAGCGTCCTCAAACTTTGAATCTATGTTCAGATAAAAATTACTTTCAATGACCATCCTGATAGAATTATCCCTGGCAGTAAGCCTCCTTGCCTTAATCCTGGAAGCCCCGCCCATTTGCAGGTATATATCCCACAGGGATGCGGACCATATTTCCCCATCCCGGTCGCAACTATCCAATCCAAGGAAATCCTCTGGATAATGTTTTTTACGATCCACCCTGCCCACACAATCACCTATTTTCCCGATGCCGTTCCAGTCACCGACGCATTCGCGGTTAAAGCCATCATTTATCTCTGCAAAAAAACACGCTGCAAAGAAATCCCCGAACCCTTCCGCGATCGGACAGGAATTCCAGTTAGGCCCGAAATCAGGCACCTGTTCATCTAAAATAGCATGGCTGTATTCATGTAGAATAATGTCCGCGTCCTCCGCATCGTCAATATACCAAGTGCCGAATGTTATTTCCCTGGTATCGCGATTGTAATACGAGTTATCAGCGAAATCCCCCTGTACATTCACTTTTACAGTTTTATTGCATAAGTTAACGAATCCAAGGCTGTGTATATACCGTGCAGCTTCATCGATATGATAATATGCCATAACTTCCTTGAAATGCGGGTCAGGTCTTGAGTAGTTAAAGATCAAATCTTTCTCTTTTGCTCTGTTCGGCGTGGTACTGGTATCTACATAAGGACCGCTGAGGTAGCCTGAGCCGTCAAGATCCTTCAGAATAACGGTGGAGTAGGCTTTCTCAGGAATTTCGGATTCCGCAGTAAGATTTCTATCTCCAAGAGCAACTACAGGGTTCGGTATGAAAACCCTTCCTCTGTCGTTCGCTTTCAGGAGCGCGTCCAGGATATCCAGGATATCACCGGTTTTAAAGTCAATAAATACATACCATTCCTCGACGGGATTAATCAGTGGGACTTTTACCTTCCACGCTACATGGTATGTATCTCTTTTTGGATAGATAACACGTTCTGCAGAAGCTGCTTTTGCAAGTCTTTTTTCTCCATGACGTGCATCCAGTGCCATGCGTATCGCATCTTCCTGTGAGATGCCTTTTTCAGTTGGCAATTCGACAAGCAAATCGGGATAATAGCAGATATCGATTTTGTTGACTCTGGTGTTTTTATCCATATGGACAGAAGTAAAAGCATTGTAGACTGGCAACTCACCGGATACCTGCTGGAATACGACATGGTATCCGCCAAGACTATCTGTTTTTCTTATGAATATTAAATCTTCCAAATCCTTTCTCATTCTAAACAATTTAAAATATTCTGACAGGAACTTTCTTGCTGCTTTTTCCGGGTTTTCCTCTATTTCCTCTGTCTGGACTGATATAATTCCGCATAAATGAGATGGAATTCTGGACTGCACCCCAAAAAGTGGACAGGTA
>NZ_FZMP01000064.1 GCF_900196725.1 Candidatus Methanoperedens nitratireducens
AAAATATGTCAAAACTTAAAAAGCGGGATCTGGAGAGAAAAGGCGAGAAAAAACAGAAAATTCTGGAGAACAAATTAATGGAAGAGCATCTTGAGGATTTAACAAAAACGAAGGTGGAGTTAGAAGAACTACCTGAAGAGTAGATTTGAAAGTAAGGGTAAAAATACTATCTGGCGGTGTAAAAGAACAGGAATTAGAAGTTCTGGCGGATTCAACATATGAAGAGCTCCTTGAGTCTCTTCATATCAATCCTGAGATAGTTATCGTATTTCGCGCCGGTGTTCCTGTTCCGCTGGATGAGAAATTGACCGAGGATGATATCGAGATACTGAGGGTTGTGACAGGAGGAAATCGATAGTTTTAAGTGCTCACAGCACCTCAGATTTTATGGAGACGGCAAAAAGGGTGCCATGATACGAATGAATAAAAAAGTGTCTGAAATACATCAAAAAAGGTCCTTGTTGATCAACCCGGTGAAGAAGAAGGACTCCGATGAGCTTGAATCATGGATGATAGAGGAGTTTTTCGTTCCATACCAGGCGTCTTAATTAATTGTGCGGGAAGAGTGAAGAGAGCATGGAAGTAACCGGAATTTGCAGCATCTGCGGACGTCCCGGAAAGCTGTTTACATGCCCGCTTTGCGGGAGACTCGTGTGTTCCCGGTGTCTTACAGGAGAGGGGATATGCGTCCAGTGTGCGCGCGGCAGGCGTTATTCGGCTTCAAGGACATAGAAATATCGCGAAGATATAGAGTCGCTGATAGACTTCAGAAGGAGTGGTTTCGCGCTTTCGGCACTTGCGGCAATACCGAACACACCGAGAGGTATCGAGGTGTTAGCATGGAGCGGACCGCCCGTGACCTCGCCCCATTCCCCGAACGCTTTCTTGAGAACGTTCTTCATGTTAAGTTCCATGTTCTTTGACTCGGCGTAAACATAGATTTTCGTTGCATTGATAGCCAGCACAAGAGCCGTTGAAATGCCTTCTATATCAAGCATGTATTTGCAGACCCTGGGAATCGTGCCCGGGTCTTTCACGTAACCTACCGTAGTGAACAGGGATGCTCCCTTCATTATTTTATTTGCGATCGCGCGTGAAAGATCCTCGAAAGTATCAATCCTGGCTGACGGGTGCTCAAGGCTGTTCAGCAATTCCATATCCGCGTATTTATGGATGAACCAGTAGGATTCAAGATCATGTAACGTAAAGTTCGCTATAAGGGTCCTGGTCTTGTCCCGGATAGCAAAAAGAAGCAGGGTCGCCAGTCTTTTATCGATCGCCACGCCGAGTTTTTTCAGGTACTCTGTCATTATACTCGATGTGGTTTCGGTCGTCCTGATATCCTGGTAGGCGCAATGTATACCTTCTTTGTTGCCAAGGGTATGTCCTATCACTATTGTGGGATTGATTTTTTCGCCGGTCAACTCCGTAGGCAGCAGATCAACAAAAGCCGTGCAGTTCCGGGATGAGGATATCTGCGGTGCGTTCATCACATCGTCGCCGAGGACATTGGCAAGGGTCCTGTTCTGGATCGCCCCGGTATAATAGACTGCGACTTCCAGGTTGTAATGTTCTGCGATCCTCTTGAGCGCAAGTGAACTTGCAAGCGAGTCCGGGTCCGGGTTGTTCCGGGTATAGATAGTAAGCCTGTTTCCAGGCTGTGATAACAGGTTCTTGAAAGCCCGCTGTTTCCAGAAATTAAAGCCCTTGAACATTCTGTGCATATATTGATATTCTTCTGGATATATGTTTTGCAGTTTATTCAGGTTTTTCAGCAATTTTTTCTTTTTTCAATATCCATGCCTTTTTCCTGTAGTAACCCAGGGGATGCGAAATCCGCTCGCAGAGAGGCTCTT
This sequence comes from Candidatus Methanoperedens nitratireducens, assembly GCF_900196725.1. Lineage (GTDB taxonomy): Archaea > Halobacteriota > Methanosarcinia > Methanosarcinales > Methanoperedenaceae > Methanoperedens > Methanoperedens nitroreducens_A. Next base: position 1,857 of record NZ_FZMP01000064.1, read on the forward strand.
TGCCAAAGCAGTTCCCGTAAGTTGTCATGGTGGCGCACGAGGGGGACTTATAGACCGTTCCCGTTGAGCCCTGGATGTGCATTACCTGGTACCTTGTGCGCTCCTCATCAAAATCCGGCGAGACCTTGAAAAGTTCGATTATCCCTTCCACGTTCATCCCGATATTGAGCAGGAATGAGGTAAGGGCAAAGCGTGTTGAATGTGCAAGGTTCACGCCAGCCTGGGCGTTCGAGAGGGAATGTACCATACACGGGGGAAAACAGTCAGGCATTATCTCCCGGAACTCTTCGATGCTGAACTCGGATTTGCGCGCGCTGAGGCTGCTGCGTATTTCCTCAAGATATGTTTCAAGAGCAGAGATGATATCGTCCGGCACTTCTACCGGAAGGCTTGATTCGATCCTTTTCCTTATAGCCTCTTCCAGGATGCGCGAGAATTCCTCCCTGGCTAAATGGACCTTGCCGCGGTTCATTTTCCTGTTTATCAGCTTCCACTCCTTTTCATGGATGGCGCTCGCGTAGCGGATATAATCTGAAAAATGCATTGCATAAGCATGATCTTCAATATCGCAATTGATGTCAAAATCGAAGGCAAGTTCTTTAAGGACATCATCCTGCAGCTTTTTTATCTGCTCGTAGGAGGATTTTGCCTCGGCAAGAGCATAGCGCCGTATAAGGTATCCGTCATTAATGCATGAAACTAGTATCCTTGCGACAGGGTACGACAGCAGTTCCTTTTCAGCGCTTATCCTGTCAGAGACCTCATGTTCCAGGACGCCGTCCCGGATAGCCTGGAGGACGCGCTCTTTCCCTCTTTCCCTTACCTTCTCGAAGGCTTTGTCATAAAAAAGTTCATCAAGTTTAAAGTCCAGGGATTCCACGTATTTTAAAGCGCCGTGAATAAAAGGAAAATACGCGAAACCGAAGACATCCATGCCTACTCGGATTCTACCCTGGGTGCCAGCATATAACTGACATCACCATGATTCTGCGCTATCTTGAACCTGACTTTCAGGGGATAATCTTTTCCGATATCTATTGAGACCTCTCCGGTTTTCCCGGCGATCTTGCTGATATCTGTAAGATAATCAAGCGAGAACAGCGATTTTGCCTCACCTGGCTTGAGGTCTATTAACTGGTCTTTTGTCATCTCCAGCTGGACGTTATCAGTATCTCCTTCGGCTTCCATGAAGAAGACCTCTCCGCGCACTCCCATGGACATATAGTCACTTACCTTCTCGGCAGCCCTTACAGCTCTCTTCAGGTCCTCTCCGCGTATGACGATGTGCGCAGGCAGGTCAAGAGCAGGGACTTTCGGCTCTTTTCTTATGGATGAAGGGTCAAGCAGGGACATGGTGTAAGAAAGCTCACGCATCCGGATAACGAGTTTATGGGCAGTCTCGTCAAGAGAAAGTTCGATATTATCGTTCTTGTCAGCCATTTCCAGTATTCCGTTCAATTTCGTAAGATCGATACCAAGCTCTCCCTCTGTCGCCTCAAATGAATCGAAAGCATCTTTTGCAAGGTCAAGACTCACCATTGCGACATTGGCGGGATCGACAGCTCTGACAGATACCCCATCTGCCGTGAGTTTGAATCTTGCTTCATCAACGAGTGTAGATATTGATTCGATCGTATCCTTTAGTTTTTCTGCGCCAATTACTGCCTTAAACATTTTAAGCCTCCACTATATATTATAACCTATGATATTAATAAGTTATCCATATCCGAGGCGATAGTTTTAATTTCCGGGCTTCATTTCCAGTCCGCACCTTAATGCTTTGTTAAAACTTGCTCATTACGGCTTCTACCTCTGATAAGTAACCTTTTCTTGTGGCATCATCCGTAGAAGGGACGGATGTAAAGAACTTATGCTCAAGGATTCCAACTCCGCAGAAGTTTAAAATGCCCGTATCCGATGTCTTTTTGATAGCATCGAACATGCCTGACTCATCATAGAGTTCCTTAGCCGCACCTGTTGTATTGAAAATGATGGCTTTTTTTTCTGTGAGCAATCCGACGGGTCCCCATTCCCCGACTGCATATGCAAAGCCCAGGGAAAATACGCGGTCTATGTAGCCTTTCATCATGGCAGGCAGGCCCGTCCACCAGATAGGATATATAAATGTGATGACTTTGGCGCCGGATATTTTCTCCTGTTCGGCTTTAATGTCCGAAGGTATGTTACCCGACTGGAATTCTATAAAATCACTGCCTTTCAGCACAGGATCAAAGCCCAGCGCGTACAGGTCTCTTACAACTACCTCATGCCCTTTTGATTGCAAAGTCTTTACTGCTGTTTCTAAAATCGCATGACAGAAGCTTTCCGGATTTGGATGCGAATATACGATAAGATGATTCATTATTTCCTCCACAAATCATGTATTTCTCTTAGAGTAACATATGTGTTTCGTACGTAAGCTATTTACAAGAATAGAATTAAACTATTATTCACAGTGGGGAGAATATATGATTATTATTAGAAATCCGGACACCATCTACCAGGCTCACGGCGAGATAGAGAACGGCACATTCCACGGCAGGTGGCATTTCTCTTTCGATGAGTACTACGACCCCAAGTATACCCACTTCGGCACCCTGCGCGTCTTTAACGACGATACGCTATCTCCCGGCGCTGTCTGGCCCCTGCATCCGCACCGGGATAATGAGGTCGTGACCTACTGCGCTGAAGGCGAGTTCAGGCACGCTGATGAGCGCGGAAAAGGCGGGATACTCAGAAAGGGCTGGGTACAGCATACCACCGTGGGAAAAGGCATGTGGCACTCAGAACTTAATAACCTGCCGGATAAACCGATGCGCTTCATCCAGATGTGGTTCTTTCCTTCAAAGCACGGACTTGAACCCGCAGTCGAGCAGAAAAGGGTTGAAAAGCCGGAAAGGACGAACCGGTTCCTGCCCCTGGTCTCCAATACCTATCCCGGAGCCCTGCGCATAGTTTCGGATGCGGCGGTGTATTCCTGTTTTGTTAAAGCGGGTAAAAAAGTAGGTTTCCATATCGAAGAAGGGCGTGGCGCATACCTGTATGTGCTTGAAGGCGGACCTGTGGAGGTGAACGGCGAACCTGTTCCTGCGCTTGGGGCTGTAATGGTGAAGGAAGAGATGGAGATGCGCATCGAGGCAAAAATGATGCTGAGCTTTTGCTGGTCGAGGTACTTCTGGTTTAGCAGAACGCTGGTTGCGCTGCATTCCACTCAAGTTTATAAGATATAAAAGTCACAGCCTCTTCATCATATACGCGCCTTCGCGCTCGTAGCCGAACTTCCTGTAATAATCCCTCACCCCTATAGCGCTCGTCACTGCTATCTTCTCATATCCTGCCGAGTGTGCCATCTCTTCAGCCTGTGCCAGAAGCTCCTCGCCGTATCCCCTGTGCTGCCACTGCGCCTCGCCCGCGCTGTCACCCGGAGCGACCATAGAGCCGTAAACATGCAGTTCGCGGATCAGCGCCGCGCCTGGAAGCTCCTGCCTGTGGGGCGCATTGGGGAAACGGAGCCTGATAAATCCTATTAACACATCCTTTTCCGTGTCCTCAAATGAGATGAAGTGCTCTTTGCCGCCGCAGGCTCTGTATTCTTCCATGGTCAGTTCGATATTCCCCGGCTCAATTCCCGAAAGCGCCCTGTGCCCGACCTCCCGGCACCTGATGCAGCGGCACCTGCCTCCCATTCCCAGGAGCCTTTTTTTGCCAGTTCCCTTATGTCGCTTTTTTTGATCCCCGCAAGCACCTGGTAGGCGGGAATGTCGCGCTGTATCCTCTGCAAACGGACCCATTTAGGCAGTATGGATTTTACTTTTGCGAGGAGTTCCACCGCTTCATCAACTTCAAGAGGCGCATAATTCCCGAGTTCCCACATCCCATGAAGACGCGTCCCTTCTGTGACCAGCGTCGGGTATATCTTCAGGTAATCAGGCATAAAGCGCTCATCTTCAAATAGCGTTTTGAACATGCGAAGATCAGAATCCGTCGTCGAACCCGGAAGCCCCGGCATCATATGGAACCCGACTTTCAAGCCGCTGTCGCGAAGCCTCCTGTTGGCATTCGCACTATCCGTAACGGTATGTCCGCGCTGTATCCCTGCAAGAATGAAATCATAGGTGCTCTGGACTCCTATCTCCACCTTCGTAGCTCCCAGCCCGAGTATGGTATCGATATGCTCTTTTTCCGTCCAGTCCGGTCTTGTCTCTATAGTGATACCCACATTCCTGATGCGTGCGCTCTCGTTGGCAGACTGGACTTCTTCGATTGGAATATACTTCCTGTTCTGCCGCCATTCCTCCCCGTAAAAATCGTTCATCGCTTCAATGGCGCGATTCACGAACCATTCCTGGTAGCACAGCGCCCTCGCTGTGAACGTCCCGCCCATTATGATAAGCTCAGCTTTCCCGACCTGATGTCCTATCTCTAAAAGCTGCCTCAGGCGCGAGGAGACCTGCATGTAAGGGTCAAAACCATTCTCAAATGCCCGCCTTGCTGCGGGCTCTGCGCCCATATAACTCTGCGGCGAATGGAATTTTGAGGCAGGACCGCCCGGGCACTGGATACATAATCCATGGGGGCAGGGGGCAGGTGAAGTCATTGCAGCTATAACAGCCACGCCGGATATCGTCCTTACAGGCTTCAGTTGAAGAAGCTCAATAACCTCCTGTCTTTCCTCATCCTTTGCGGCTGCGAGTATCATTGAATTACCCGGCAAAGAGGAAAGTTTATAGCGCGCGCTCACTTCTTTTTTAGCTGCATTTAGCTCCTGCTCGTTTGTTATCTCTTTTCGGAGGAGCTGTTCTACCAGGTCCCTGCATGCGTATCCGGTTCTGTCCATTGCTCTCTCTTATTAGCCGCCGGGATAATTAATATTGGTCTTGATGTCCGCATGCCATGTGCATCTATTCATAAATCACCCGTCGGAGCTTGAATGCTATAGTAATTATAGTTAGAGGTGGCTGGAAAGCGGGGAGCAGGTTAAAGGCCGATTCTGGCAACAATTTGGGTATAATTTTGGAAAATCGCTTTAAGTAATAAACTACTAAATGATTTTCTGAGGAACCTGAATTCCTATCCTATCCAATATAATTCGATTCAATAAACCTTTTTTTCTGGTTCCTCAAACATTCCAATGAAAGTAAGGGTATTTTTCTGATTAATAAGGTTTTCGGTTTTGTTTTGATAATGGGGAGGGTTGCGCATAAGTTTGCTCACATTTATACTATAAAACATCTATAGAATCCAGTAATATACTGAAATACTGAACAAAGATCAAGGGGACGGGAGACATGAGCAAACCGAAGTTATTGCAAGCTCCAGCAGCTCTACTAAGATATTTGAGAACAGCATCGATTGCAGTTTCTGCTATAATATTCTCATTATTAGCACCTGCACCGTTAATCGATGTAATACACAAAGCAGTTTTCAAGGATGAGAAAGGAAGACCTCCGCATCCATTAAAAAGCGTGTATCTTGCCTGCCTTTTGATGCGAGCCTGTAATATAGTCAATCATACTAATTTTGCCCGAATAGAACTGGGAAATATTTTGACAACAAACCTTTTGGTGTCTGTATAGCTGCTATCCCCTCAGCAACAGCAGAATTTAGCTTTCTTTTCACCATAATGATTTTGTTGTGAATCTCTTTCTTAAAGGGTCTCCACTCTTGTTCTATCGGATTTAAATCTGAGCTATATCTGGGAAAATTTACCAATTTACCCAACTTTACCCCAAACTTCTGACA
>NZ_FZMP01000027.1 GCF_900196725.1 Candidatus Methanoperedens nitratireducens
TTATAATATTACTTATGTGACTAGGCTTAGTAGTTATAAGTACTATTATATACTCTTACTTAGAATATAAAAAGGAGCTGGACTGAGCACGATAAAGTAGATATATCATAATGCGTTTGTACATCAAATCGGAAATGTACGGCATAGCACTTTTCAATTCGGAACTATTCGCATGGATCATTCTACCGCTGCTTATTTTTATTGCCAGGGTTTTTGATGTGACATTCGGAACGATGCGAATCATATTTGTCTCAAGAGGGGAAAAATTCCTTGCCCCGTTCTTTGGTTTTTTTGAAATAATGATCTGGCTTTTTGCCATAGGACAGGTCATGCAGAATTTTACCAACGTTGCCTATTATATCGCCTATGCAGGAGGCTTTGCCATGGGAAATTTCGTTGGCATATACATAGAGGACAAAATGGCGATGGGTACGCTGGTTATCCGGATTATAACTAAAAAGGATGCGAGCAATCTGATGGGTGCACTTAAATCCAATAATTACGGGGTCACGAGCATAGATGCTGAAGGGGCTACCGGCAAGGTAAAAATCATTTTCACAGTAATTAAACGCAAGGATGTCAATAAAGTTGTGGGCATGATCAAACAGTTCAATCCGAAAGCTTTTTTCTCCATAGAGGAAGTCCGTGCAGCAAGCGAAGGCATTTTTCCCTCGCCCAAACCCCGTTTTGGTATTTTGGGTATATTCAAGTTGAACCGTCCCGGAAAATAATGCAATATACGATATGCCTTTTGCGATAAATATATACGTGGTTATCCCTATTGCCTGAAATATAATGATAGCGATTCCAGAAATATTGAATCAAAAGATATCTGACCTTATAAAAAAACCTAAAACCGAATTTGACAACCTGGTTTTAAATGCAATAAAAAGCCCGCTAAGTTACTTGATATTGCTATGATGAAAGAATTGCTGGAATATGATAAAACAGGACTGATAGAGACTTTATGGAAATGCGATCCTGATATATACGCTATTCTCAGGTCAAGCGATAATCTGCAGGATGCACGAAATAATATGTTCGATTATCTGAATGACATTGAGAGACATCTTTTTAACATATATTCGGATAAACATTTCAAGGATATAAATATTCTTGAAAGGAATAATGCCAAGGAGTGCATCAGGGTATTTAAAAATATCATTCGAACGGAGAATGAGGAAATTTCCAATTTTTCAGTTTTGAACGTTTTATATAAGATCGCAAAGAAAAAAATCGACCCTGACAAATTTACCGCAGGGTTCGTAATTGAATTCATTTTCCTGTTTAAAGGAATCAACTGTACCTCAGGTCTGTATGCGGAGAAGGATGTTCCGCTATTTCTCAGATTGAGCGGATTTGAGGCGGCATTAGAGCGCACAAAGTCCCTTGACAACTATGCAGTAAACATGGAAAATTTTTTCAAACGATATAAGACGGGATTAGATGAAGATATGATAAAAGAAAGAAGGATGAATAAGGAATCCATCCAGGCTTTTTTCCATGCCGGTGAATCGGACTGGTATGATCATAAATGGCAGCTTAAAAACATAATCAAAGATATTGATACCTTACAGGGCATGGTCAGATTAAGTTCTGATGAACTGAAAGGATTGAAGTGCGCAAAAAAACACAAAATCCCCTTTCAGATAACCCCGTATTACCTGTCACTGTTTGACAGGGAAAATACCGGGGAATATGATCATGCAATAAGGGCACAGGTCTTACCGGGCGAGGAATATTGTTTAAACTATGTACAGAGTAAAAAGAGCGGCTCAAGCCTGGATTTTATGGATGAAAAATCTACAAGTCCGATAAACGGAATAACCCGCAGGTACCCGCAGATACTGATCCTTAAACCCTTCGATTCCTGCCCCCAAATATGTGTCTACTGCCAGAGGAACTGGGAAATCACCGACATAAGGGATGCTGTATTCTCAACGGAAACCATGGGCAATGCTATCGAGTGGATAAGGAACAATCCGAATATTACAGAGGTGCTGATAACAGGGGGAGATCCGCTGACCCTGAACGATACTGCAATCGACTGGCTGTTATCCCGGATAGCGGACATAGAACATATTGAGAGAATAAGGATAGGTACAAGGGTCATTGTTACAATGCCGCAGCGGATAACAGATGATACTGTGGAAATATTTGGCAAATATCATGAACCCGGAAAACGGGAATTTTGTATCGTCACGCATTTTGAGCATCCCGCTGAAATGACGCCCGACTCCCTGTATGCTGTAAAGAAGATAAAGAAAATCGGCATCAGTCTTTATAACCAGCAAGTTTTCACATACTATAACAGTAAAAAATTTGAGTCCTGCCTGTTGAGAAGAGTTCTTAAAAAATCGGGAATAGACCCTTATTACACATTCAATACCAAAGGAAAAAATGAGACGATCGATTACCGTGTGCCTGTAGCAAGGATCGAGCAGGAAAGAAAAGAAGAGGCAAGGTTCCTTCCCGGACTTGTAAGAACGGATGAACCGGTTCTTAATGTTCCAAGGCTTGGTAAATCGCACCTGCATGCATGGCAGGACCATGAGATAATAATGATATTACAGGACGGCAGGAGAGTTTATCGTTTTTATCCGTGGGAATCCAAGTATGCGCTGGTTGAGCCGTATAATTACATAGATGTGTCCATCTACGATTATATTATACGATTAAAAGAGGATGGTGAGGATGTCAGGGAGTATTCGTCGATCTGGTATTATTTCTGATTCTTTATGCTATAAAATTTTTGACTGAGAACTTTAAATCACATACTGAACAATATTTTATGTGTTAAGAGAACAAAATACTACAAGGAGGTATAAAATGGAATCAACCTGGAGAAATGAAAATATAGAATTTAGCTTTACAGACAGGAAATCCTATCTTGACACAAGGGAGAATTTTGTATGAAATACCTCTACGGAGATTCCACAGAGTTCCCGCTGCAAAGGGATTTTCTCGGGCTTCTGGATAATTATATAGATACAAGCGTCAAGTCGATAACCCTTGAGAACACTGTTTTTGACTTAAAAGAGACTATAAGGGACAGGCGCAGGCTGAAGAACTCTGTCCTGGATGAGATGGATAATTTCCTTCTAACTGTTGAAACTGCCATTTCAGGTGCAGTATCGGGAAGTAAAGAACAGGAGACAATTGTTAAATATGCTGACAAGAGCAGGGAGTTTATAAAAAAATTTATAGAAGACGGAATGAAAAAGTTTTCAGATGAGATTTTTCTGGAAATCGCAGGATTCGAGAAAAAAGCTGATGATGCCGATGAAGAGAACAGGAAAACACTGGAATCATTTTTTATCAAGGATCCTGTGCCCGTAGTAAATAAAAGATACACTATCAAAGCTGGAAAAGAAGGGTATTCCGCAAAAGTGCAGGTTGACTACGAAGGCGGAATTTCCATCGTATTCGATATTGCATCATCAGAGATCCCTTTTTGGCGCAGGCATGTTAAAGCCCGTGATTTCGTAAGAGACGTTGAAATCCCGGCAAGGATGAAGAGACCTTTTCTTAAGAAAGAGCCTGTGCCTGAGATCGTGAGTATGGATGATCTTCTTCTCAGCGACCTTGTCCTTTCCGGAAAAGAACTTGAGGTCGTCTTCAGGAAAGGGCTTGATATGGCTGCCGAACGGTTCAGGTTAAAAATGAATTTCATGGGCGAATTCGCAGTGGATGTTTACCATGCCGGAGAGAACGGGGTTGAAAAAAATATCCAGGCTGTTCCTGAATTGAAAAGCGCACTTAACATATTCAGGCTGCGCGAACTGGGAGAGAAAATTGTAGAGCAAACACACACTCTCTATCCCAAAAAACAAAGGCTGGAGTCCATCTATCTTGGCGACAGGGAAGTATTTGAAGATAACCTGGTCTTTGAACTTATGCAGAAGGTCGCAGAGATCTTCGTGCCCACCGTAGCAGAGATAAAGAAACACAGTCCCTCTGAAGAAGAACTTTCCCTTAAAGCAGAAGATGAGAGCGGGATACGAAGCGAGATATACCTGAAAAAATCGAATGTTAGAGATAAGTTGAATGCGATAAGGGAGAAGGGCGATAGACTATTTGAAATTCTGGATATATAGTTAGATACGCTAAAAAGACCGGCTTAGAAAAACTATAGCGTCTTATTAGGACAAATATTTTAAACCATAACAATATACTAGGTATTGTAGCAGGTGATTTATGTCTGAGGGAAAACAGGATAAAAAATCGCAAATGAAAGAAAAATGCAAAAAATGCGGTATCTGCTATCCCAGGAGGAAAAGAAATGAGTAAAGTCGTTCTAATGGATTTTTTTGCTGAATGGTGCGGTCCATGCAAGATGCAGGACCCGATATTAGAAGAGCTGAAGAAGAAATTCGGGGATAAGGTAGAGTTCAAAAAAGTTGATGTTGATACGAATTATGAGCTTGCTTCCAAATTCACAATCCACGCCGTACCTACGCTGATCATCGAAAAGGATGGCGCTGTGTTCAAGCGGTACACAGGTGTGACGCGCGGGAACGTACTTGAGTCTGATCTGAACGCTGCGTTAAAATAAGAGATCTGTGAAACCCTTATTTGACCTCGGCGTGCTGCCCATCAGGCACAGGACCGGCAGGGGATGGAAACCCCATGTATCGCTGGTTTTCAATGCCTGCAAAAGACTTACCTTTGCAATAGACACCACCAACTCACGCTCCCGGCAGCCCGATGCCTACCTGATTACCCATGCCCATTCGGACCACCATGGCAAATCTGCCATGCTCTCCGAAAGGGCGGTATGCTCTGAAGAGACTGCGCGGGCGCTTGAGATCCTATATGGCAGGAAATATGCCGGCAGGACTTTTAAGACAGGTGAGACCATTGATATCTGCGGCGTTGATGTAAAGACATATCCTACCTATCATACCATCGGTTCATGCGCTTTTTACTGGCAGAACGAAGTGGGAACAAGGATCCTGGTCACAGGCGACGTCAAGGATGCAAAAGACCTGCCCAGGTGTGATTGCCTTATCACCGAGGCAAACTACGGTGACCCTGCCGATCCTAACTGCCACTTCAGGGACGATGTCGATGCGTTCAGGGAGGCAGCCGAAGCATCGCTGGAGAATGATACTATTTTCGGCGCCTATGCGTTCGGGAAAGCCCAGCGCGCTGTGAAGCTCCTCCGTGAGATAGGTTATTCTGAGGAGATCGGGATGGACGCCATATCCCGTGCACTTACCGAAGGATTGATGGAAAACTCAGGTTCTCTTACCGGTCTTGATAGCGATTGCAGGATACGCATAGCATCGCTCGCTGAGATGACAGGGGTTGCCGCATCGAAAAAATTCATCCTGACAGGGAGGCGCGATTACAGGTTCCCGACGATCAATATCAGCGACCATATGGATGCGGAAGGTCTTATCGATATGGTGCATCAATGCTCGCCGCAGGCGGTTATTACATACCATCCGGGCGGACACCGGCCGCTCAAGCTTGCAGCGTACTTAAACAAAATCGGGGTGTACGCGCGGGCACTTGAACAGATAAATAACGTTCTTGAAGCCTGATTTAGCCGGCGTGCCTGGATAGATCTTTAATTCAACCCGCTTGATGTCACATGTATTTCACACCACAGTTCATATATATCACATTATAAACAAAAGAAATATAGAATGTTAAATATAACGACCTCCCTGCAACTCCTCAGTATAGTATATGCAATATTATCGTCCGGAGGGGTTATTCTCGTAGCATATGCGGCATATTCAGGAAAAAAGAGGACAGACGGCACCCTGCTGAGAGCAAGGGCATTTCTCAATGAGTCTTTCATGAAAGATAGCTGGACACTGCTTCTGCTGGCATGTTTTCTTTTTTTTATCGATTCCCTGTTGAGCCTGAATATGATGTTCGGATCATTTATAGAGTTGAACACATCGATTCTAATATCAATAGTGGTCGAGGCTGGAACAATGGTATGCATTGTCATGCTGGCATATAAATGGTTCAGGCTGGTAAATCCTAAAAACCAGATATAAGCGACCCAGTCTATAAGCTGAAAAAACAGCGTTTGAAGAATCAATGCTGGCGCGCCGTATCCTCTGTTCTGTGATGACTATTCCAGAAGTAGCGATCTATCGCCAGCAAGCAGAATCGCTTCCAAAAATAATGTAGCAAATTTTGTTTGGTGCAACAAGTCTATTGATTGCGATACATGGCACTCCATGAACCATAATTCTGATAGCTTATTATTCGGTAAACCCTAAGATATATTTAAAAGTTCTGGATTATTGCCGCTATCTGTCAAGTTGCTAAAGTAAGAAAAATAGAGGCAGGGGTTAAACGTGGCTGACAATCACATTCACTAACCCCTTACCTTACGTTAATGATTATTAATGATAGAATAAATACTTTTCTATCCAAAGATTAAACATATATAAACAGAATTTTGAAGTATGCATGAAACCGGGCTGGCGAGTTATTTCCCGGAAAATAATCGGATGCTGAGTTTTTATTTTTAGGTCCTGATAAGCCGCTTCAGTTACGGGTTTTTAGGATAGGTGGACTTCTCCTCTTTAGCCTTTTGAGGCGTAAAAAAAGATTTGGGTGGTGGGAGAAGTCCGCAGGTATCTTTTAAAAATCATGTATATAAACGGAGTTGTGAGGCGCGTGTGAAATGGGTGTATTATTCAAATATATAATTTGCTGAGAAATTAGGATTGATGATTAACATCTTTTTTATCTTTATTTAATATTTTTAAAATTTCAAGTTCCTCCTTTGAAGGAATAATCTTCTTTTCTATTTTCTTTTGATTAAGTATTTCATAGAGTTGTCTTGGTTGGAGGTTCTTTTTGTATTCATTGTCTTTACAACCATGACAGTTGTTTCTACCTGACATAGTGTCAAATGACCCTCTAA
>NZ_FZMP01000076.1 GCF_900196725.1 Candidatus Methanoperedens nitratireducens
ATGAGACTTATGACGGTACAACTCCAATACAGGATATGTCTCCCCCTCCAGTTCAAGATAGCCAAGCTGGATAAGCTCCCTGATATACGCATGCCAGTTTTTCTTTGACAGGTTTTTCCCGGAGCCGTATGACTTTAAAGATTCATGCCCGTTCATCAGCAGTCTGTGGCTTTTTGAGCCGGTGATGACATCGGCAACGTACCCGATGCCGAACCTCTCGCCGAGCTCATCGATGCAGGAAAGGATAATACTGGTTTCCCGGACTGCATTTGTCTTCTCTTTTGGATCAAGGCAATTATCGCAGCCTCCGCAGTTATTCTCTTCAAGCTCTTCACCGAAATAGCCCAGCAGTACCTTTCTTCGGCAGATGTTGCTCTCGCAAAAATTTATCATATCGCGCAATTTGTTCAGCGCGATCTGCCGTTCTTTCTCATCTGCCATCTGGTTTATGAAGTATTCTATTTTCTGCCTGTCCCCGTAGCTGTAAAAAAGAATACAATCGCTCTTTAAGCCATCCCTGCCGGCCCGTCCTGTTTCCTGGTAATAAGCTTCAAGATTCTTAGGAAGGTCGTAATGGATGACAAAACGTATGTTGGGTTTATCTATGCCCATACCAAAAGCAATGGTCGCAACAAGGATCTCTACATCGTCTTTTATGAACTTTTCCTGGTTCAGCGACCTTATGTTCTGCGATAGCCCTGCATGGTACGGGAGCACGCGATAACCTGACCGCTGTAATTTTTCAGTGAGGGAATCAACGGTTTTCCTGCTCTGGCAGTATATGATACCCGATTCGTTCGGCCTGTTCTTTAAAAATTGCACTACCTGCAGGAGCGTATCTTCCTTTGGCCTGACAGTGTAGACCAGGTTTTCCCTGTTAAAGCTTGCAATGTACTTTTTACAGTCTTTAAGGCTCAACTGGGTTATTATATCCTCCCGGACTTTTGGCGTTGCAGTTGCTGTAAGTGCGATTATCGGGATATCCGGGAATGATTCCCTTATAAGCCTTAACTGCCTGTATTCCGGCCTGAAATCGTGTCCCCATTCTGAGATGCAATGGGCTTCATCAATGGCAAATAAGTTTATTTTCAGTCCTTTCAGGAATGCCAGGAATGAGGGTATTGTCAGTCTTTCGGGCGCTATATAGAGCAACTTGATCTTATTCTGCAAAAGAGCGGATTTTATTCTTCTGACCTCATCGTAGTTCAGTGAACTATTGATATATTCGGCATCGACCCCGTTCGATTTCAGGCTGTCTACCTGGTTTTTCATTAATGATATGAGCGGCGACACAACGATTGTCATCCCATCAGAAAGCAGCGCAGGGTACTGGTAGCACAGCGATTTTCCACCGCCTGTCGGCATGAGCACGAGTACATCCTTTCTATTCAGGACATCGAGGATTATTTCGTTCTGGAGCGGTCGGAATTTGGAGTAACCAAAATACTTATTCAGGGTCTTAAAGTCAATTCTGGTATCCGTGAGATTCAAATTTTCCCGAGTCTGATCAACTGATTTTTCTGCGCAGTCCTGTATCTTTTCGTTATGTTTTTGGAGCGCGCCGAGTTTCGGGCATATTTCAAAAAACCCGGCTTCCTTCAGCCTGCATTTATTGTTATCCTCACATGTGCTGCATGCCTGCATATTGGCTATTGATACTTTCAACTGAAATAATGGTTTCTGATTTTGTCTCAGATAAAATTTGGCGATTTATTATCTGGTGCATAACATCTAATAATAGTATATAAACCACAGAGAGCACAGAGGACACAGAGCAAAAACCACAACTCTCTGTGTTCAGGTATGAGAACAGATACACTATTTAAACAACGAACTCGTACTAACTGATACGAACTCACGCAACCGGAGTTCGTTGTGAGTTCGTATCAGTTCGTTGTTGATGCCTATTTTGTACTTTTTCATATTCATTTATGAACTGCGTTCATAACTGACTCTGTGGTTGATTATCTTGTTTCGGCTTGTTCTAATAAAGCTTACAGAATTTTTTAAATTACTTATATTATGTTTAGCGGGCGACTATAATTTACCAATCCTGGTTTTTTCACCCGGAATAAGCCCGCAGCATGTGCCATAATAATTTATCTCATACCCGTTCTCTTTTGCGGACTCAACCGTTGCCATAGTCGGCGCCGCTATGCCGCTCACACCGCACCGCAGAGCGATCATTTCGATCTCTGCCCTATCTTTTCCGCTTGAATGGGCGCACCCTAGCACGACGGGCGTATCAGGAAATATTTCAATGGCTCTTTTTATGACCTTCGCAAAATCGCCGGGCTTAGGCTTGATATGAGCCATCTGCGTTCCCGGGACAGGCATCAATCCCGTAATTATTATTGTCGCCGGCTTTATTGTTCTTATCATCTCAAGTGCGCGGAATTCTCCTTTCAATTCTCCGAAATGCAATCCCACGCATACATGGGGAAAAATCATTATGCCTGAATCTTCTATGGCGCGGAGGCTCTCTATATACTCCTTTTCCGGGACTTCAAGACCGTAAACTTCCCTTGCAGTTCCCATGTCGCCAAGAACATCAAAACCAATTCCGTCAAGCCCCGAGCCTTTTAAGGCTTCAGCATCCTCCATGGAGATGAAACCCGTATGCGCTATTACAAGCAGCCCCGTTTTTTGTTTTATTGCTTTTATTGCAGGAATTAAATTGTTTACGGGCACACGCCCGCGCTCATCGCAGCCGCCTGTCAGGAGTATGCCCTTTGCCCCCTGTTCATGCAGCATCAGGGCTTTTTTTTCAAGCTCTTCGCAGGTTGTGGCAAAGATCAGGGATTCAAGCAGCCTGCCCTTGCAGTGTTTGCACATGAGGGCGCATGAATTTCCTGTGACCGAGATCGAAGGAAAATTGGAGGAAGTGATGAAAAAGTTGATTTTTTTCCCGGAATTCTGGTTGATATCTCTCATTATCCGAACACCCCTCCAGTGTCTCTGGTTCGCTGGAAAGTAAAACCCCTTGTCGTTCCTGATAAATAAAGCTAATGTTAAGAGGCGGGCAGACATCGATGATTTCAGAATGTCAGGTCAAGCTTGTCCAGGTCTATTTTTTTAATCGTCCACCTGTAATAATTGAGATGAACATACAGCCCCATGCCTATCAGCAGGTAGCTCATAATGTAAATAGAATCAAGCAGCGTTCCGGTGTGGAATCCGCTGCTTAATTCTGTGTAGGATACTTTAGATAGTATCTCATAGACATAGTCCCCTATTGTACTGATTATTATTCCGATAAGTATAATAGAAAACGTGACGCTCTCCTTATTTTCTTCAGTTGATTGATTCCTGTAGAGGAACAAAACAGGCAGCAGCATAATGACTATAGTGTTATCCAGTATCCTGAAGAGTATCTTCGTCACCATATCGACCGTGAATTCAAAATGGTAGTTCAAAACAAAATACAGAACTATAAAATTTCCTAGGGCGAACATAATAAATATGGCTACCCACTCTTTTTTGTGTATCCTGGTGAAATCTGTTATCCTCAGTATGCTTATACAGGCTTTTATAAGAAATACATATGCGATACCAGCTACAATTAAGGAAACGTAGGAATACGTACCGAGTACGCCATAGAGTAAATCCCAGAACTGCTTGAGGTTGGCAAAGAACAGGAACAATATGAAGAAAGCGAGGTACAAAAATACTTTCTTAAGCTCACGCTCATAGCTGAACGCCACTTTCAGGGAAAGTAAAAATGCTGCAATAAGAGATATGAGCATCGTATTGATAGCATAGGCACCTGCAAGGCTCCTTGGTAAAACCAGAGTGGTGATAGATATGCCAAAAATCGCGGGCAATGCTATCCTCAGAAAGAGCCGTGGGTTCATAATTCACCTATTTCAGGTGTGTTCACCAAATTTGAATGTTTTTTAATGAATATTATCAGAGCGAAAAATACAACAACAAACCCCATTATTCCTGCCTCAGGTCCGTAACTGCCTCCTGTAAGAAAATTTGTCTTAAGAATCCTGGAATCCATTAATCCAGGCTGGGTAAGAGCAAGGGCGAATACATTGTACTGTAAGAAATTCCATGCAAAATGGAACCCTATGGTGGACATAAGACCGTAAGCCAGGTAAAGCATCGCCAGGAGAACGCCAATCATGCCGACTACTGCAAGGGCGATGATCTCCCTTGAAACATCCAGCCTGTAGTAAACAATGGATGGGATATGTATGGCAGAGAACATAAAAGATGAAAGAATAATGCCATTTTTGACGCCTATTTCATCAATCAGGTTTTTCAGGATATAACCCCGGAAGGATAGCTCTTCACCCGCAGAAACGAGCACCTGTAAAACTAAAAACTGGAAAAAGAGAACAGGATTAAAATCAAAACCCTCTACTTTTATCCATCCTGCAATTATCTCGATGAGGAATACTGCTCCTATCAGGGCTGACCCGAGCAATAAACCGGACAGCGGACTTTTACCCCACTTGAGGCTTTTGCTGAAGTAAAGGACAACCAATATTATAATTAAATAAGAAACATAAATATAAATATTAGAAACCGACATAGCTACAGCACCAAAGGCTACCAGTCCCAGTATCATTAAATATAACAGGAGACTTCTTATCACGGGCGTCATACTACTTCCTGGGATGTATCCAGTGTGATCCGGTCTTTAATATGGACTTTCATCCTTTTTGTGGGTGCTATCATTCCCCTTATTTTCGATACAATGAGCAGGTTGGTTATATTTTCCCCGCTTACGACCACATCCAGGTCGAACACAACATCGCTCTTGCTCACTATCATATTTTCTACATCTTTCCTGTGAGTATCCTTGAAAATATAAAGGTAACATATGCTGTTCGTACCTGATGTTATCTCATAAATCTGGTTGAGGAGACGCCTTATTTTATCGCGGTCATCTATGAGGTCGATGTAAAACGAGAAATTATCTATCATTATCCTGTTATCATCGCCTGCCTGCACCTGCTTTAGCGAGTGTTCGGTGAACAGGGATACTTCATCGCCCTTTCGAACGGACGTGGGGTTAAAGAACCGGCTTACGTTATCCTGGATGTCCTTATCGCTGCCCGGACCTACCACGAAAGTGCAGAATTCATTTCCTGAGGCATGACAACGGGATTCATAGGCGCTCATCTCCGAATCAAGAAGAGAAGAAAGGAGACCGGCAAAAAGACCGGCATGGTAGTAGCATATACCCTCTTTAAACCGGAAAGGTCGGTGCATTCGGGGCATCCGCTGAATTCTATTGTGAACCGCCTGTTCTTCGGGTCTACCTGCGAAAACCGGAAGTTGCTCTGTTCCTTTGTTTTCAGGAGCTTGGTAAAAACCTTGTTGGACAGGTCGCCAAGGATATCGATGACTTTTTCCTTTGTCCAGAACTCGAACTTCCAGAGCGTATCTTTTGGCAGTTTTATGCTTTCAGTGAAGATCTTTGCATCGTGCTTTGCGCTAATGTAGGACAGCTCATAGAGGTTTTTCTTGAAAGTGGGGGACTGCTTCTCTTTTTCCTCATAGTTGAATTTGCTGTAAATATCCACAAAGGAAATATTATTTGAGTCAAAACCGAGTTGCCGTGACCCCTGCAATACATGCTCAGTTTTTCGCTCCGTTGTGAAGTACAGGACTTTCCCGATCGAGGAGAGCTGGTATATCAGGACTTCAGCCATGGATTTCGGGTTTATGAGGCAGCATACGACCGAGCCTGCAGGGATGCCTCCGCCCAGTATATTATCAAGAAGTGGGACTCCAGAGGATTTTATGCCGGACTTCTGGTCTTGTTTCATTTACTGTATATTAATTCTTCAATAGGGTATAAATTAAGCGGTACCATCGCTACTGCTTTTATCCCTCAGCTCCCTGCACAGAAAGCTGGTTGCAACAGATAGCCCGATGAATCCGAGCCCCCATTCAGCATACTTTATAATCAATATCGGCTCACCTGCTGAAAAATACACGTAACCACCCAGATTGGCGTTTATCCATATGGCAAGAATCACACCAATATAACTTATTAAAGCGATCAGGCCGATAATCCTTGTCATCTTCAAGAATTTTATAAAATTTATATTATTAATGTTGTTTTTTGTATAATAATGTCCTGTATCATCTATTGAATGCATCGATATAGTTAAACGCACAGAGCCATGTGAGGTAACTGCCGTAGTAATACCGCATACAGCAGGCATCAGCCAGTACGATATGGATGTTCCCGGGATATCAGGCGGTGCCCTGCCATCCTTAGAGCCGGAGATATCTCTATTACTTATGGTAATATCATCTGCATAGGATTTCCTCCGTTCGCTTGTCCTGTTGCCGGAAATTCTTCCTCCCCCTTAATAGATTGTCCACTTACTTTAAAATACTTTAAGTGATTCGAACATATGTTACGAGCCTGTTGGGGACATATTTTAATTTTAATAATTTCAGTTATAATAATTTCAGATGTACTAAAAATTAAAGCCGGGAGATCTGAAACGCCTTTTGTAAACGAAAAATCAGGAAATTAAAACAAATGTTCCTGAGAAAAGTAATTATTGTCTTCAGCATATTCAGAATAATCAGAAAAATTTAAATAATCTGAATACCCATTTACTACTTGAGGTGATAAAAATGGCAAAAAAAGATGAGAACATGTCCTGCTGCCCTCCTGCAGATATAGGATGCTGCAAGGTTGAATCGGTAATAACCGTAGATGAGAGAGGGCAGACGGTGCTTCCTAAAGAGATAAGAGATAAAGCAAAGATTCACGCCGGGGACAAACTGGCTGTTATAAACTGGGAAAAGGATGGTGAAGTATGCTGTATTTCTCTAATTAAGGTTGAAGAGCTTGCAGAAATTGTAAAGGACAGGCTCGGACCGATGATGAAGGAGATGGCCGAAAAATGAACGACGAAAGAACTTTTTTGGGAGGAATTAAATGAAACAGGAAGAAGTAAAGAAAGTAGTAAGGGAAGGCTATGCTAAGATCGCAAGACAGGGAAGCTCCTGCTGCGCTCCTCTTACGAATTGCTGCGGAAACGTAAGCAGGGCAGAGGATATCAGCAGAATAATCGGGTACGGGGATGAAGAACTCGGCTCCGTGCCAGAAGGCGCGAACCTGGGTCTTGGGTGCGGTAATCCTGTAGCTCTTGCCTCGTTAAAAGAAGGGGAAACCGTGCTTGATCTCGGCTCTGGCGCCGGGTTTGACTGCTTCCTTGCAGCCGGCAGGGTCGGGGAAAAAGGGAAAGTCATAGGCGTGGATATGACTCCTGAGATGGTAGATAAAGCAAGGGAAAATGCAAGAAAAGGCAATTATACGAACGTGGAATTCAGGCTCGGGGAAATCGAGAATATCCCGGCGGCTGATAACTCTGTCGATGCTATCATCTCGAACTGTGTAATCAACCTTGCTCCGGATAAAAAAAAGGTTTTCAAAGAGGCGTTCAGGGTGCTTAAGCCCGGTGGAAGGTTGATGGTTTCGGACCTTGTCCTGATGAGAGAGCTTCCCAAAGGCATACAGGATTCGATCGAGGCTTACATAGGTTGCCTTTCAGGCGCGATAATGAAGGATGAATACCTGGAAGCAATAAGAGAAGCAGGCTTTGGGGATGTCAGGGTACTGGATGAGACGAATTATCCGGTGGAGTTAATGGCTAACGATTCGACCGCGAAGGCGATAATTGAGAATTTCAAAGTTCCGGCTGGGGCTTTAGAAGAGATTGGTGAATCTGTTGTTAGCATTAAAGTACAGGGTAAGAAATAAAATAAGTAAAGGAGGAGACAAATGGTTTAAAATCATTTGCTCCTGTCGATTTTTCGTATCTACATCGACATCCCTGCCATCTGGCGGCAGGACTCGGCACAGCGACGGCAAACATCGGCACATGTTTCCATTTTCTTATCATGAGCGAAGGTTATATGGCTTATTACCGGTTCTGCTTCCCCGTCAACTGCTATCATATCCAGCTTGGGTTCAGTCAGGACTTACACCAAAATGAATGAACTGAAACCTGAAAGCAGGCTTCATATTCTTTTTTTCTCGTCTCCGAATAAAAAATAAACTAGACTGCTATGAAATACCGGACATACTTAAAAATATTTATACTGAATAGATTTCTTCGTTGGGATGTATCACTATACCATTTGCTGTTATTTCATATGGATGAATTCTCTGGCTATGATTGGTGCCTCTCATTTTTAACATCTCGATACTGCGTACTCTTACTGCATCCATCCGTTTATTAGACATTAATATGGTTCCCTCAGTCACAAAAGATTCCACGCCAAATCTGCTGGTTGTGTTATCATCGATGATTTCACAGGTCATCAAGGAAGTCAATCCCAGCACTTCAAGAGTCGTGCTTAATTTAAGAAGCTCAATCCTTATCTTCAAAGGGTTCTGAAGATGGAATCCGATGGAAGTAGCTCCATCAACTACTGCTCTTTTTGCATCTATGTCTTCCTGTACCGCCATAATCTGATCAAGCATCGAACGCATTTCAAAAGGTCTGACGTCGATATATTTTTCGTATGAGGGAATACCGAGTTTAGTGGAGCAGGCATCGACTATTACAAGTTTGCCCTCATCCTCCAGAGCTTTTAAATCCCATCCGAACTGTTTCGCATTCTCTCTGATTTGCTCAGGTCTCTCTTCCATCGCTATGTAAAGACCATTTTCACCATATTCTGTAATGCCATTGTAAATGTATTGAAGTCCAAATATGGTCTTACCTGCACCGGAGGTCCCTGCCACAAGATAAGTTCGGTTCCTTGGCAGTCCTCCTTCACACAAATCATCAAAACCGGAAATCCCGGTAGGAGCACGCTCCAGGCTGATTGTTTTATTTTTAATCTGATTTTTTTCAAACATGCCATACCACCAGAATGAACCCTAACCTTTACTTATAGAGATAAATACTTAATTGCCATATACTTATAATAATAATTACGGCAGGTCATGACGCTCCTTTCCAATACCTGTCAGAACTGCCTTAGTATCGAAAGATTAAAATAATATCTGTTGATAATATATTATGGGAGTTCAAGAGTAAAAATGACTGTGTTCTCTATTGCCCTGCTCTCTGCTAACAAAATCATAATATAGGTTAAAACCTTTTAAAACATCAAATATGCACAAAGTCGGAATCGCGGATACCACCTTTTCCCGCATCAACATGGGAAAAATAGCAATAGATGAGCTAAAGAAAAACGCATCCCTGCAAATAGAACGTTACACCGTCCCAGGGGTTAAAGACCTTCCCGTGGCGTGCAAGAAGCTGGTCGAGGAAAAAGGCTGTAATATAGTCATGGCACTTGGCATGCCCGGCTCGCAGGAAATCGATAAGATATGCGCCCACGAAGCCTCGCAGGGGATAATCCAGGCGCAACTGATGACGAACACGCACATCATCGAGGTCTTTGTGCATGAAGACGAGGCAAAGGATGAGAAGGAGCTTGCATGGCTCATGGAGAGGCGCACGCGCGAGCATGCGCAGAACGTGGTAAAGCTGTTGTTCCACCAGGAGCAACTGCAGCGCGAGGCAGGCACAGGGCAGAGGCAGGGTTTTGCCGATGCCGGGGCGATAAGGCAGTAGTGGATAAATAGTAATAGTGGAATAGCGGATTAATAGTGGAGGAATAATATGGTTGAACCTGTCAATTTAAAGGAGCATATCGAGTACAGCACCGGGTCGGTAGTCAGCAGGACGCTGAAAGAGAACAGGGCAGGCACGATAACCCTGTTCGCTTTTGATGCGGGGCAGGGGTTGAGCGAGCATTCAGCTCCTTTTGATGCTGTCGTTCAGGTAATTGATGGGGAAGGCCGTTTCATTATCGGGGGAGAGGAGCATGACCTTAAGTCCGGGCAGTTGATAATAATGCCTGCCAACGTTCCTCATGCTGTCAGGGCAAAGCAGAAGTTCAAGATGCTGCTCACTATGCTGCGTGCATAAGTGTTGCCATTTTCAAAACATTAACAAAAGGCTTAAATCAAAGTATGACTGTTTAGAGTCGTCGTGTTTGGGATTTGCCGCCATAACTCAGCTGGTAGAGTGCCTGGCTGTTAACCAGGATGTCACAGGTTCGAGCCCTGTTGGCGGCGTCCAGTCCGGACAAGCTTAATTTTTTGGGCCCGTAGCTTAGTCCGGTCAGAGCGCCCGGCTCATAACCGGGCGGTCACCGGTTCAAATCCGGTCGGGCCCATAAATCACTTTAAAGCGTTTTGGTTCAAAATGGGTAGCTTGATTTTGTTAAATTTCAGAACAAATAGCTATCTGCTGGTGGAATTCATCACTTTAAATACCGGCATCAGCGAAAGCCTCGTCAATTAGCCTCATAATCCTATAAAAATCAACGGGGTACCGGAGATCCTCACTCCCTTTTACGTTGCTTCTGGATTCATTTTCTAATTTCCCTTTAAGCCAGTTTACCGCAGCTTTTACATCTTCTCTGGAAAAATAATGCTCTCCCCTGTCTCCGAAATAGATTTTTACTGCCTTCCCACTAAGCGGTTGTGTTTTCATTTGATCACCCCAAATAAGCATACTTTGTCCTTATATATCCTATTAACCGTCTTTTAATGGTCAAAGATAAACAACTCAGCGCTAATAAAAAAGAGCGTGTATCTTCCATTGCATCATATTTGAGAACTGAGTTCTCCAGCTGTCTTATAGGCATCGTACATATTAGATATCCATAATAGAATAACTGACGCACCGGATACCAGAATGGGTCCAATAATATGGCGGTCATGCATTAGAAATATCCATATGGAAACAAATATCGCTCCCATTATAATATAGCCCGTACCTTTTCTTGTTTCTCCGTTGTAAATTTGTCCAAGACCTGGAAAAACAAAAGATGCGATCACTGCAATTATTGGAGTTTTCTTTTTGGTTTGGGTAAATGCTTCGGACATT
This sequence comes from Candidatus Methanoperedens nitratireducens, assembly GCF_900196725.1. GTDB lineage: Archaea > Halobacteriota > Methanosarcinia > Methanosarcinales > Methanoperedenaceae > Methanoperedens > Methanoperedens nitroreducens_A. The sequence goes on from NZ_FZMP01000076.1 coordinate 10,899, forward strand.
AGTTTCCCCTTTATTAATCTATTATAAATATTCGGTAAATAAACGTTGCGATGTATAGTAATTAGCCGAAAATTACAGCCATAACGGGAAGTCCGTATATTCAACAGTCTTCTGAAATATTCAATGGATTGAGGAGATTAAACACCGTAAAGTCGGCTGACATGGATTTCGTATCTGTTTTAACCGTCTGATCCGTGTCTCCGTGTTCTGAATCTCTGTGCTGTGCCTTTTCCAGTGAAAACATTATTTTCATGCTTTTATGCCTGTACCAATGGCTCATGAGAGCTTCATACCAGAACGCAAAGGACGGCAATATAAACTCTTTGCAAACTTTGCGTGCTTTGCGGTGAGTGCCCTTGGTTTTCCCGGAAAAATAGCCAAAAAGTTTATATGCATCTTGGTTATCAGTATTTAATGCAATGCAAATGAAAAACGTAGAATTACTGATTTTTTTAGCAGTGCAGAGGTATTCCCTTCTAATGCTTCTACCATTGATGGAGGGAAACTTCATGACTGCTGATTATTTAGAGGCAGCAGTACCCCTTACAATAATCTCCTGGTATTACAGTAAAACGAGTGGTAATCTACTGCCTCTGGTAATTCATTTTGACGATACAACATTTAGAGAACTAATCAGAAAAACGATATGTTGCTTGAACTGGATTTTTGATAGCTTAAAGCTGAGCGGATTTTCTGGAGACCAAATATCTGGAAATAAAAACTTCTACCAGCTTGAGAGAAGCTCTTTTAATAAATATATATAGTAGTTTCAAATTGTGCCGCCATTTGCAATATGCATGTGGCAGTCTCTACAAAAAATGATTTTGAAACGCTGGCTGCACTAACGGCAGTCCAGCACCATAGTATCAATATAATTACTGTATGTTATAAATTTTAATATAAATACAAAAGTATATATATACCAACCCCATTCCGAAAAAGGAGGTTAACATGCCTAGAAAAAAAGAAAGAAAAAATGAAAGTATTACAGAAAAAATATTGGAACCTTTAATTAACATAAAAACGCCAAACTTGATAAAAATTGCATTTATTGGTTTCGCTCTGCTCTTAATTTACACACCTTTATCCTCGGCAGCAGCTTCAGATAATACCAATATAATTGCGAATCCGGGCTTTGAGACCGGAACTACAACTCCTGTGAACTGGAGTTTCATTACACATAACGAGAATACGCCTGTATGGGATGCTACAACATCTCACAGCGGCACTCAATCTGTCAAGATATCAATATCAGGTACTTCCGATGTGATTTCAGGAGACGTATGGTCTGATTTTATCCCATCAACAAGCGGAGCGACATATACGTTCTCTGCATGGGGTAAATCCCAGGAAGCGGGCGGTGCGAACAATCCTGCCGTCCAGGTAGCCGAGTTCGATATAAATTATAACTGGCTGCGGCAGACCAGTCTATATTTCCCGAAAGGCAGTGCAGATTGGAACCAACTGCAAACAACTTTTACTACAGGTGATGGTACAGCCTACATTGGCGTGTATGCAAATATCTGGAACGGTTATGGGAGTTTCTGGGTGGACGATGTTTCATTGAGCCAGACCTCAGCATCAACAGCAACACCAGCACCAACAGCAACACCGGATACTACACCTGCGCCAGCTGCAACGTCTGATCCTACGCCAGCACCAACAACAACACAGGATCCTACGCCAGCACCAACAACAACACCGAATCCCACACCTGCGCCGACCGCAACTCCAGCTCCTAC
>NZ_FZMP01000055.1 GCF_900196725.1 Candidatus Methanoperedens nitratireducens
ATTTCTCTCGACTCCTATAATATTTGTTTTAGTTTATAGAAGTTTCAGCAAAAAATGTTACACTCCTGGTGGCATATCTTCTATATACTTTAACTATGCATTGCATTTCAAATAGTGATACACAGCCTTTGAGATAGCATCTTTAATAGATGACTCATGAGTTTTTTCCTTCAAGGCAATTACATCTTCTTGCGGAAGCACTGATTGAACATGTACAATTTTCATACGTTTTGTCCCTCTTTTTATATCAATATCTGATTGACATGCTATTAAGAATGATTAACACGAATTTCACAACATGCTTTTAATGCATTCACTTCAGCCCAAACAACAAAAGGATTTTCCCCTGTACCTGAGGCATTAAAGTATTATAGGAGCAGGCTTTGATTTTGTGATACCAATGAAGCGAGTTGAACCTGCCCCCCAAAGATATAATTGTCATTATTAATAATAAATGTTTCGATGCTATGCAAGATCGGAGGGTTGCGCATAAGTTTGCTCACATTTATACTATATAGTCGGTCATAGCCCGTATACCCGAAGTTATTAGTATACATACGAACAATATGGCTTTGATCATGTTATCAAACATCAGACGAAGAAATAAAACTCTAAAACGTGAGGTCTCTCCAAAAGACCTTATAGAATTCCAGAAAAATGCACCTGATAATTGGACTTGGAAAAGGGCTGAAATAATCCGCCTTGCATCCTCTGGATACAATAACCTGGAGATCCAAGAGATTACAAGAGTTAATGAAAAAACATAAGGGACTGGATCAATCGGTTTAATGCTATTGGTTTTCCAGGATTATTACGTAGAAAAACTATCAATAGCACAGGTAAACTAACATCCGAAGAAATAGAATATTTAAAAGAGATTTTAAGAAATCCGCCGAGCCTGTTCGGATACGATGTTTTCGCATGGACTGCAAAGCTCGTTTGGCAGATGATTGCTGATATTTTTGAAATAAAATATCACCGAAGGCATATTTATTGGCTTTTGGAAAGAATTGGATTCAAACTGGTAAAGCCTTATCCGATTCACATAAAGAAGAATGAAAAGGAAGTGGAGAGATTCTACTCACAGGTTTTGCCAGCACTCCAAAAAAAAGCAAAAATTTGAGAGAAAAGGACTGAAAGTTGTTGTTCTAGCTCAGGATGAGACACACGTTCAAGTC
>NZ_FZMP01000207.1 GCF_900196725.1 Candidatus Methanoperedens nitratireducens
TTTACCACCTTATTTCGTTTTCCCATGCCGAGAAGATGGGTATATAAAGCCAAAGGTTTCGGGACTACACAATATCCAATTTTATCCGAATGAGCTTCCTAACAAGATTTGCGCGCCAGTGGATCGCTGGCGAGACGCTGGATGATGCCATAGCGCAGGCGAAGAAAAAGAACAATGCTGGGATACGCGCAATCATCAATTTCCTCGGGGAGCATGTAAAAGATGAGGCAGAAGCGGATAATAACGTAGAGGAGAACTTGCGGATACTCAGAGCGATAGAAGAATCAAAAACCAAAGCTTCGCTCTCCATAAAGCCAACGCAGCTCGGACTTGATATCGACAAGAACCTCTGTTTATCGAAGGTAGAAAAAATCGTCAGCACTGCATCTTCAAAAAACATCTTTGTCTGGATAGATATGGAGAATTCGCCTTATGCACAGGGCACCGTTGATATTTATCTTGAAATCATTAAAAAGCATAAGAACGCGGGCATTGCGATACAGGCTAACCTGAAAAGAAGCGAAAGCGACATAGCGAGGATAGCTGCATCAATGGGTATAATCCGCCTGGTCAAGGGTGCGTACAGTGAGAAAATGGAGATAGCATACACAAGCAGAAGCGATATAACGCGCAACTTCTCAAAGCTTATGGCATACCTGTTCTACAAAAGCCCTTTTTTTGCTATCGCAACCCATGATGATAGATTGATTAACGAAGCGATCGAGGCAAATAAAACCCATCAAAAGAGGCTTGAGTTCCAGATGCTCATGGGAGTGAGGGATGAGCTTAAACGCAAGCTTGTAAGAGAAGGCTTCGCCGTTGTTGATTACATCCCTTACGGTAAGAACTGGTTCCCCTATACTACGCGCAGGGTAAGGGAGAGAAAGAGGAACATACTGCTGATACTGAGGTCTGTGTTTGATATTTAATAGTCTTACATGAGCCTAAAGCAAAATCAACAACGAACTGGTACGAACTCGTACTAACTCAGGTCGTCGTGAGTTCGTATTGAGTTCGCTGTGAGTTCGTTGTTAATTTCTTCAACGCATCGCTGGCTCACAAAGCGATATGACGGCGCATCGGTTTTGTGTAAGCGCCACAAATTAATCCTGTCCAACATTACCTTCGCCTGTAATTTATTATGGAGATAAGCGTTTGATTTGCTTAAAATTAGAAAATAAAAAATATTATCAAATTTGTCACAGGCTCACATTTCCTCTATTTTCTTCACACTCATCAGCGGATAATCCTGCCCCTCATCATACACAAGCTCTGCCTGCGCTATCGTATTCTTATACAATATCTGCAAGCTCACATTCAGCATCCGCCCTTCCAGTTCGCAGTACTTGAACTTAGGGTTCAGCTTCTTTTGCACCATCTCGCGGTCGATTGAAACACTGATGCTCCTGACGTACGGCTGAAGAGCCACGCTTTGCTCGATTGTCCTTTCAAGGTCGTCTATCGTCTCAAGACTGATGGGCATGCCGACGAACTGGTGATACAGCGCACCAAGTTTTATTCCAGCTTCAAACACAGCCCTGTCACGTTCATTTACTTCTGCCATAAAACCTCCTTCCTGCCGGGATCAGAATGTACACAAATGCCAGCACAAATAAGAACAGGGATACAAGCTTAACTATCCCTGCATAATTCAGATAAAAACTCGCGATATCTATTGCAAGAAGTATTCCCATGGGCGCCAGAACGGACAGCTTTTTTATTTTGGGATAACCTATCGTGCTGACCATGAGCAGGGATAAGAGGACAAGGAGAAGGGGGAATACGTATTCGAAATACCGCAGATAATCCCTCATAAGAAGGAACAGGGCGACGATAAAACCGCCTGCTGTTATGGGAATTCCCTCAAAACCGTCTTTTTTTCCTGCAACATTGAACCGGGCAAGGCGCAGTATGCCACAAACCAGGAAAAATCCTGAAAATACCCATGCCGCCGGGCTACCGAGAAAAACAAAAGCCGCAGTTGCAGGCGCAACTCCGAACGCTATCACATCGGCAAGCGAATCAAGGTTAGCGCCAAGAACGCCCGTGCCTGTGTACCTTGCAAATGCACCGTCCGCGCCGTCCGCTATTACCGCAAGGAGGATTAGAACAAGAGCCTCATCGACCCTGCCCTGAACTATCATTATCACGGATGCGAAACCGAGGAGCGCGTTTATCAATGTGATTATATCCGCAGGCTTGATAAGTTTAATGATGTTCTCGCTCATTTCTACCTCTCTCTATGCCCTTATTTTCTCTTTTCTCATTGCGATTATGGTCTCGCCTGCTTTTACCTTGTCACCCGGTTTAGCCGTAAACTCGTATCCCTGCGGTATTATCACATCCGCACGTGAGCCAAAGCGTATCATACCGATGCGTTCACCCCTTTTTACATAGCTTCCTTCACTGATGTAGGATACTATGCGCCTGGTGAGGATGCCAGCGATCTGCGTCAATTCAAGTATCCCATGCTCTGTATTTATTACTACATGGTTGCGCTCGTTTACCTGTGAATCCTTATTGAACGCAGGAATATATCCGCCAGGTTTATAATCGATATGTGTGATCGTGCCTGCAAGCGGAGCGCGGTTCACATGGACATTATGTATGTTCATAAAAATGCTGATAGTCCCGTTTTTTATGGAGATCACCCTGCCGTCCGCCGGGGAGACAGCATCATCCTCATCCCCCGGAGGCTTGCGCTCAGGGTCGCGGAAAAACACGAAGAAAAAGAGCGTCAGGACGGCTCCGATAATGAACAGGAATAGAAAAAAATAAGATACAAGCCCGCCGGAAAGCGTTGAGATATATGCCATCACAGCGGTGAACAGAAGTGCGCCGCCGATCCATGGGAGCGAGCCTTTAGCCACCATGCTTGAATATGCCTCCGAACAGCTTTAAAATACCATCTATCATGTCCAGGATCTCAGGAAGGATTTTCATAACAGCATAGGCTATCAGGAACAGTGCCATAAGAGAACCTACCTTTGCTATCACGGTATGCGCAATATAGAAACTGGTTTCCGGGTCACCGAACCAGGTCATCCCGTACGCAGCGACTATGAAAACGTTCCTTATCAGGTTCAAGCCATAAATCACGGGGACCGATATAAGGAAGGCTGCCGCCTGCCGCTTGAACGGCGCATTGGCACTTGCGATTATACCGGTGAACAGGGCTATGCTTTCGATGGCTGTACATGCAAGGATGATCTCGACCTTGTAACCGTTCACAGCTATCAGGTTCCAGTCAACCCTTGTCATTGCAATCCCGAAAAGCGAGGCAACCTGGATTGTCTGGCCAGACACAGTAGATATGAGCCAGGTGTTCATCGCCTGGATTTCAGAAAATGCGAAATAAGATATCCCGCCTATGGCCGCGGCAGTGGTAGCCATGAAAAGCGAAGTCGTGGTACTTACGCCATTTATGTCCCTGAGTATCCTTTTATCCTGCCGCATCAGGATATAGCCAATAAAAATGCAGATAACAGCGGTGAGTATGGTCAGGGCTACATTGACATAGTCTTCCACTTCAGCGTAATGCTGCCACTGGAAAGCCCAGTGCACAGCGAAAAAAGCCCAGCCAGCGCCCGCAACGGTGAATTTGAGTCTGTAATTCCTGGGGATGATCGAGGCTATTATAAGCAATCCAAGCGCCAACCAGAGGATATTTTCTATCATATAACTGACCCTATAAACCATAGGGGAGTATATAGTTTTTATCAGGGAATTTAGCATTTTTATCAGGAAAGAAATATTTTCTATTCACTTACATCAGATTATATTTATACATAATAACATGAATTAAAGAGATTATATGAAAAAACTTTACGAAAGGTTTATCAAACGAAGGGGTATGGTGTTGTGACCATACCCCCAGACCGGATAAAGCGAGGTGTCGCTAAACCTTTAAGAAAGGTTTATCAAACGAAGGGGTATGGTCACAAGACCATACCCCCAGACCGGATAAAGCGAGGTGTCGCTTTATGAATATACTAAGACGAGGGCGGCTGTCTGTAGAGCCGGACAGGGATATTAATAACTTCACGTCATCCATGGAAGCTGATAAGCGCATATTCGATGCTGATATCGAAGTGGACAAGGCACACGTGATCATGCTGAGGGAGCAGAATATCATCAGGGCAGATGATTGCTCGGCTATCCTCTCAGGTCTTGATAAATTAAAAAAGGAAGGCATCTTGGCCCTGGATACCTCCTACGAGGACGTCCATATAGCCCTTGAAGCACGGCTTATAGAACTCGTTGGCGAGGACACGGGCGGCAGGATGCATTCAGCCCGTTCAAGGAACGATGAGGTGGCTGCGTGTATCAGGCTTTCACTGCGCGCGGAACTCTTAGACCTGATGGAAGAAGTACATGACCTTGTCTCTGCAATGGTCAATACCGCCGCAAAGCATCATGAGACCATCATGCCAGGGTACACCCATACCCAGCATGCCCAGCCCACCACGCTTGCGCATCATCTATTGGCGCATGCCGGTGCTTATCTGCGCGACCTTGAACGGTTAAAAGGTGCTTACGAGCGAACGAACAGGAATCCTCTTGGTGCCGCTGCGTTCGCGTCCACAGGCTTCCCGGTGAACAGGAAGAGAACAGCAGAACTTCTCGGATTCGATTCCGTGATTGAGAATTCGATGGATGCTGTAAGCACGCGTGATTTTATGATCGAGAGCCTGGGCTGCTATTCCAACCTGATGACAGACCTGAGCCGCCTTGCGGAAGAACTCATCCTCTGGAGTTCGTCAGAGTTTGATTTTATAGAACTGGACGATAAGTACTCATCCACTTCATCAATAATGCCGCAGAAAAAGAACCCGGATATCGCAGAACTCATGCGTGCAAAGACGGGGACCGTCGACGGCGCCCTCATGTCGGTGTTAACGATATGCAAAGCTCTTCCATATAGCTATGACCGTGACCTTCAGGAAGCCACACCCCATCTCTGGCGTGCCACGGACAATGTAAGGTCTTCTGTGCGCATGGCTCAGGGTATGATAAGTACCATGAAGATTAAAAAAGAGAACCTGGAAAGCGCGCTGGATAAAGGGTTCATGACCGCTACGGAGCTTGCGGACACCATTGTTCGCACCACAGGTATCCCGTTCAGGACAGCACACCACATCGTGGGCTCATGCGCCAGATCCGGGAAAATCCCGACACTTTCGGATATTGATGACCTCTCGTTGAACATCCTTAACGAGAAATTAAGCGACAGGGGTCTTTCTGAAAAAGATATCCTGGAAGCCCTTGACCCTATGGGGAATATTAAGAAAAGAAGTGTTCAGGGCGGTCCTGCACCGAAAGAAACAAAGCGCCAGGTAACCGTGATAGGGAGAAAGCTGGCAGGGTTCGGAGAAGGTATCAAACTTATCAGAAAAAAGATAACCGAGGCATCGGTAAAACTTGAAAAAGCCAGCCTTCAGTATTCCTGAATAAAACACCGTTCTCAAAAATATACTATGAGAAAAGATTAATATCAAAAATAATCCTACTACTGCCGTACTAAAGAGGCAAATATGACTGAGGAAACCACCGGGATTACAATAATTGCCGAGGAGAAAAAAGAACAGAACGCGGTCACTGTACCCCAAATTAACGGCAAGCGTGCTCTCTGTGTAGCCCTGCCTTTATCAGGGGGAAAACCATTAAAAATGACAGGTGATAACCCGCATGAGTTTATACCTTTTCTAAAAGAATCATCTATAGCCTGGTTAAACTTTCCTGTAGAAGACATAAAGAAAGATGCTGATATCATTGCGATGTCTCTGGGTTTCAGTTCTTCCCTTGTGCCCACGCTTTTCTCCAGTTACCTGTCAGCATACGAAGACCGCGACACTGAAATGGGGTTAATGCTGCCTGCCGTGATGGTTAAGAAGTTTGATGTCCTTATCAGCCCGGTATTGATTTTAATAAGAAAAGACCTGATAGTCACGATCCATGCTGAAAACGTAAACCGCCTGATACGGCTTTCCCGCTATGCCGATGCTTTCATGAGAAAAATCAAACCCAACCTCACGCAAGAGGATAAATTGTCAATAATTCTCACAAGGATTATCGATGAAAATAATAACTTGAATTTTGAGCATCTGCGAGAGCTTGAAGCGCAGGGAGATGAACTGAGCAAGAATCTTCTTGACCCGATGGCGTCAAGAGGCCTGATCGCGCCGGAAATATATAATATGAAACATGCCCTTATAAGCTACCTGGATACGCTCTGGGCTACCCTTGATGTCATTAACTCTCTCCGCCATGGTGATGCTGAACTCATTACAGATAATCCCAAGCTGCTGGCCCGCATCGGGATACTTTCAGACGATGTGAACAGGCATATATCGCTCAGCGAGCATATGTCAGAGGTGCTCGCTTCGGGTCTTGAGGTGCTCCAGAGCATCTATAACAACCAGCTCCAGATATTGAACAACAGGCTTGCTTTTGTTATGACATGGCTTACAATACTGGGTACGGCTGTGCTGGTGCCGAACACCCTTGCGACTATACTCAGCAATCCCGCCTTTGCCCTTGGACCTGAGGACAGGGTATGGTATTCGGTTCTTCTCTTTGCGTCCACGGTACTCGCAACATGGGCTGCCTACTGGTGGGTTAAAAAGAAAAGTTTGCTGCCAATCAAAGTGGACTGATTATTTTTTTGAAAGGGTATTTGCAATTATCAGGATTGCCAGCAGCACTATAGCTATTATGACAAGCATGAGGAGCATCGTGGTCAGATCCACTCCGCCTGCTGCCGGTGTCTTCGTGGCGACCGGGGTCGGATGTGCAGTTTCTGTTATAGCCGGGGTTGTCTCTGCCGGGGTTAATACTGTTGGCGCAGACGTGGCTGTTATGCCGGCCGTATCTCCAGTAGTGATTTTCACTATACCGGAAGGATTAATCCCCGCATATGAGAACTTCCTGCCGTCACTGCTGAACGACGGGCCTCTTTGCCTGTAATCACCATCAACGAACAGCCTTTTATCAGTCCCGTCCTGGTTTATTGCAAAGATCTTTTCACCTGATGATGTCAGGTTTTCGTAAGAAACGTATGTTATGATGCCGTCCGGTCCCCAGACCGGGTAATTCTTCTTTATCTCGTCAAAGGTAAGCTGTCTTTTAGCGGTCCCATTTATATCTACTATGAAAAGCTCTTCTTTCAGCTTGTCATTGTACGATACGTACACTATACTTTTTCCATCAGGACTTATGTCGGGGCTCCACTGCCTTGAGTCATCGTTAAGTACCTGCCTCTTTCCTGTGCCGTCTGAATTGATGATATACATTTTTTGTCTTTGCACCTCATCAGGCGCCGTATATGCCAGAGACTTACCATCAGGACTCCATGATGGAGCGGCCCATACAGGCGGTTTATCTTCAGATGAGCTGCCCTGCCTTGTATTATCCGGGATGAGCCGCTTGTTATCGGTGCCGTCCGGGTTCATTACGAATATCTTCTCAAGCCCGTCTTCTCCGAATGACACATAGGCGATTTTATCAGGTCCCCAGGCGATTCCCCACTTTTTGTTGGCACCGCCGGTTAGCTTTGTTTCCCCGGTACCGTCCGCGTTTATTACAAATACCTGCTGGTCGTTGGCATCATCATAGGCAATATAGGCTATCTTCGTCCCATCCGGGCTGAGAGCAGGGTCCCATAGCTGGGTTTCCGCTATATCGAGTTTCCTTAAATTTTCTATGGAAACCAGAGCTGCTGCGCTGGTGGCAGCGAGCAATATGATGAGAATCCCTAGTGACGGTACTTTTTGCATAAGCTTGAATTATATGTGAACCATGATAAATGTTACTCAATATTTATATTCCAAGGGCTTTATTTGTCTTCTTTATCGAACTTGCCCCGTCTTTTTCAATCTCAAGCATTGCCCTGATAGCGTCCACGTTCTCAGGAACGACATCGGCTTCCTGGTGTATCGCCTGGAAGAAGTAAAGTTCGCCCTTGTTTATTGCAATCGAATCCTTCCATACCACGTTCTCCCACATATCACCCCTCGGTCTTCCCAGGTCTTTTGCGAATTCCATCGCCTCGGCTGTTGATTTTATCCTGTCCTTGCTGCTCACAAGCCTTATGCGCGGCCTTTCTTTCAGGACATTTACGATATCATCTTCGGTGCATTTCTTTTTTAGTTCGATATTCAGCGCATGAAGGTGCATGAGGGTAGTGGAGGTCTTCACGGCCATCGTTGTAATATCGATATGCGGAAGGATCGAGTTCACATCAGGACCGTGGTGCGAAGGAAGCTTGATCGGGTCGGGGATGAGAGCGTTTATCGGACCTGTCTTTATGTCATTGGGGTCTGCGGCGCGCCTCATCAGCGTCACCCTGGCTTTCTTTACTCCAAATGCAGTATCAAGGGCGTATAAAACCCTTACAAGCCCGGTCGTGTTGCATGAGACGACCCTGGTAAAATCCCTTCCAAGAGCCTCGCTGTAATTTGCCTCAGAGTTGAATGAGAATCCTGTCAGCTCATGCTCTTCCCCGCCCTGCCAGATAGCCTTGACCCCGTGCTTTTCATAGAGCTTTTTGTATTCCTCCCCGGTATCGCCGGGCGTTGCATCTACCACTATCTCCGCTTCGTCCAGTAACTCGTCAAGTGTTCCGCTGACTTCCATCTTCGATTTCTTGAAATCCTCTATATTCTCTTTTGCAGCGGCATAAAGTGCATACCCCTTGTCCTGCGCGATTTTAGCTTCAAAACTCGGTCTTGTCTTTACAATACCGACGATTTCCATGTCATCCTGGGCTGCTACCGCGTCTGCCACACGTTTTCCTATTGTTCCGTAACCGTTTATCGCTACTTTCGCTGTCATCTTTTATCTCCCAGCTTCACATTAATTATCAATCTATTATAGCTTCCTGTTTTGTTATATTAATATCCTTTATTTTACCTGTAACGGTCTTTGTTTCACCCAGCATACCGTAGAGTTTGATAGAATCCCTGTCGGCAGTTATCCTTACGACATCTTCCATTATGATATTTCCTTTATGAATTACCTTCAGTTCGCACATGGTTGCTAATTCAGCCTTGTTGATATTAAGATTTATCATACCCTGCAACTATAATGGAGTGGAGACTTTGATATTGCCGAACTGAAGGGACTGATAATACCGGACAATACCGTGATGGAGGAGCACTCTATTATAGTGGACGGTGACGTCCTGGTCGGAAATTATGCAGAACTGGGCTACGGCATTATTGCAAAGACCGTAGTGGCAGGGGAGCATGTGAAGATTACAGGCAGCATACTCAGTGAGAATGATATTCGGATTGACCTGTGGTCTGAGATAACAGGGGATGTAAGGACAAAGACCGATGCATATCTTGGCGAATTTGTCAATATTTCGGGGAAACTCTTTGCCGCAGGCAACCTTGATGTCGGGAACAATGTGAAGATAAACGGCGGCTATGAAGTAAAAGGATGGCTTGTTGTCCGCAATCCCCTGCCTGTCGTCATGTTCATATTCTTCTACATGATGGCTTTGCTGCGCCTGGGGAATGAGGAGGAGGTCGAAAAGGCGCTTGAAGAGATGTTCGCGGATGATGCGCCATCGGAAAAGCTCATGTCAATACCCAACAGGACGAAGATTAGCCTTGAAGCCATTAAGACCACCTCGCGCGCCGTGATTGGCAGCCACTGCCGCCTTCTGGGCAATGTCCGCGCCCGCTCAGCCTCGGTAGGGAACCATGTGACAGTGTTTGGCAGTATCCGGACTACCGGCAGCATCACTACAGGCGCAGCCTGTACCATACACGGGAACCTTGACTCAAGAGAGACTGTGAAGATAGGAAGGAATTGCAGGGTTCTTGGCAAAGTGACAGCGAATTCGATAGTGGTGCATGAAACTGCAAAGGTCGACGGGAACCTGATATCTGCAAATGGCGTGACTGTAGAGAAAGATGACCTTGAGGGTCTGAATGATACTGAAAAGAAGCTGTTCTACGGGTTTACGATGCTGGAAATTACCTGATCTTTGATGGGAAATTTTACCCGGACTGTCATCCAATAATTTTAATTATGAGCTATTTGTCTATTATAGTGCACCATATATCATTATATTAGGCTATAGCTATGCGGCGCATTAAGTTGGTTTTAGAAAAGTAATACATATGAATCTAATTTTAGATGGTTGGGGTATACCCGATCCCGACTACATTTACGACCCATAGGATATACAGTTTTCATTAATATTGTAATGGCCATATTCAGGTTCCTGCAGATTTCAGCCTGAACCTACGGCTTTTCGGGATAGAACTGCTTATCTTCATGGAACAGGTATTTCCGTATTAACAGGCTTGCGCTCTGCAAGACGCACATTAAGCAAGCGAATGGTATAACGCACGCCGGCTTTATTCGTTATCCCTGTAAGCGCAAGGTCTGTGTTCTGGTATTGCCGGGGGACATCTATTATTTTTGGAGGATTCCTGAGCCAGTGAAGAGTTTTTCAAATTACATATTGTTTCCTTGAAGCATGTATTGAATTATTGGTTCGTGGCATTATGCTTTATTATGATCGTTATTACTTTATAATATACAAATAAACTCAAAAAACAGCATGATTTATAGTTTAAAAACTATAATCCTAATACACTGTAACGCTCTTCACGCCTTTTATCCTCGTCAGCGTATTCACAAGCTCACCGCTAACCCTGCCCTCGATGATAATCGTAAGCATGGGATTTTCAGTAAGGTAAGGGTCATCCGATACAGCCTGCCTGATAACTACCCCGTGTTCGGCTACAGCGGTCGCCACAGCACCCAGCAGCCCTTTGCGCGCAGCATTGTCAGGCAGGATGATTATGACGCCAAGACCGAGGTATGGCGCAACATCCCTGAGGAACGGGATCGTCCTGACATTGCGGAATATCTGCATAAGCTGCGCATCGTTCAGGATCGTCTCACAGGTGGCATCGACCACCCTCCTGTCCACCCCGATCTCATTTGCGATCTGGGTGTGAGGTATTTCAATATTTCCTGAGACAACCCTGCCTTTGTCATTTATCTGGAAACCTCTCTCTAAAAGCAGTCTTATCACCTTTTCCTGTGCGGGATGGCTTTTGAATTTTTCCTGGATTACACTCCACATTATTTCTATAATAGTTGCACTTAATACAAATGTTTTATGCCACCAGGCCAATCTATGAGATAAGCGCCAGGCGATATTGTTCTCATTGTCTGCAGCTCCGGAAGATGACCGAAAAGTACTTAAGATCGGTCGATAGAAATATGTTCGTAATCTAACGAATATTAACGAATATATCAGATAAAAAATGAGGAGATAAAAAAGAAAAACATGAAAAAAGAATTCCAAACCCGACTTGAGAATGCAAGGACGCTTGCAGATATCTTTGAAATTGTGAAGGACGCTGTAAAGGATAGCATGGGAACGAGCCGCGGAGGGCTCATGCTGGGACTTGCGAACCTGGGGAATGACCCGCAGGGATTCATGGGAGCTTTCTATCCTGTGGGTTCCAATATCATTGTGATGAACAAAGTACCTCTTGAAAGGATAAAAGAAACTGACCCGCAGCTCTATAAGCCCTATACCTTCCATGTCATGTTGCATGAGTATTTACATTCGCTTGGATACCTGGATGAAAATATGGTAAGACAACAGGTATATAAGATATGTAAAAATATTCTGGGAGATGACCATGCAGCTACCCGGTTCGCTGCAGATACCACCAGCTTCTTCAAGAATCTCGTATATCCTGGCGCAGCCTGGAAAGCTGACGAAACGAAACTTGAGCTTGTGTACGGCTTTGACAGGTCAAGTGCCAGCTACATAGCTTAGGATTAGTGTCCGGAATACTGCTATCAATCAACTTTTTACTTATTTTTTAAACAATCGGCAACCAGGCAGAACTATTTTGCAGAAATACATATATACTAAATTCTCTATGTTAAGCCCCGAGGTAATAATGTGTTTTTAGTAGGCGAGGCACTAATCGGTGAGGAACCGGAACTGGCTCATATTGATTTGATCATCGGAGAAAAAACAGGTCCGGTCGGACAGGCATTTGCGAACGGATTTACACAGTTGTCAATGGGACATACGCCTCTCCTGTCTGTCGTCAGGCCCAACCTGCTTGCAAAACCTGCCACGCTCATAGTGCCGAAAGTAACTGTGAAGAATATGGCTCAGGCAGCACAGATATTCGGTCCTGCCCAGACCGCGGTGGCAAGAGCTGTTGCGGATTCAGTCCAGGAAGGGGTTATACCGGAAGACCAGGTCGAAGACCTCGCGGTCGTGGTCAGTGTATTTATCCATCCAGAGGCAAAGGATTACAATAAGATATACCGCTACAATTACGGCGCCACGAAACTTGCTGTAGAGAGAGCGATGCAGGGATTCCCGGATACCAAGACGCTCATGTACGAGAAAGACCGCACCATGCACCCGATCATGGGATTCAAGGTAATCAGGTTATGGAACCCGCCATATCTGCAGGTCGCCATAGATATACCTGACGTTGATGCCGTGAAAAGCATAATAAAACAGATACCCCAGAGTGACCATCTTATTATCGAGGCAGGGACGCCGCTTATCAAGAGGTACGGCGTGAACATCGTCCAGGCTATAAGAGAGGTGCGCCCCAATGCATTTGTGGTGGCTGACTTAAAGACGCTGGATACGGGCAACCTCGAGGCGCGCATGGTTGCGGATGCCACAGCGGATGCAGTTGTGATATCCGGACTTGCCCCGGCATCCACTATCGAGAAAGCGATAAAGGAAGCAAAGAAGACGGGCATCTATGCTGTTATAGACATGCTGAACGTTGAAAAACCGCTCTCCGTGTTAAAAGCGCTGGGCATAAAGCCGGATGTGGTTGAACTTCACAGGGCGATTGACACTGAGAACAAAGCAGAACATGCATGGGGAGACATACCTGCCATGAAGAAGCTATCGGAAAGAATGCTGGTGGCTGTCGCCGGAGGCATCCGCGTGGATACTGTCAGGGAAGCCCTCAAGTCAGGCGCTGATATTATCGTAGTCGGACGTGCTATCACCAAAGCCAAGGATGTCCGCTCAATGACAGAGCAGTTCCTGGAAGAACTCAGGCAGCCTGAGATAGACCAGTACAGGATAATGACCGACTTTTAGTATTGAAGTGTATGAAGTATAGTGAAGTTATAGCTACACTATACTTAAATTATTTTTCTGAAATAATTACCCTGTATATACAGGGGTTCAAACTACATACATCATGTACAAATAGAAAGCTTCATATGTACAGAAGAACCCATTATACTCATTGGTAGTATGCTACGGTACCAAGGGGGAACACTCAATGAAAGCTGATACGGGATGTACACTTGCCGATTTAAAAGGTAAGTATGGTGAGGAAGCTATTGTTGTAGGTATTGGGGGGCTGCTGATAGGTTCCACGATAACCCACAGCGAGATAATTTCGACCATATCGACAATGATCATGAGAACTTTTGAAATGATGGTTATAACGTTCCAGAATAATCTTGTCGATTCGGGCACAGGTAAATTGATAATTGCAAGCACAAGCCCGGGCACTATTCTGATATACCAGAAAAACAAAGAGAGTGCAGGAATGAGAAAAGAAAGAAGCAGGTGGGAAATAATCGAAGACATGCTTAAAGTATTGATAGAAGAGAAGAATATGAAAAAGACAAGGATCATGCAGAGGGCATGTCTTAACTGGAGAGATTTACAGAAATATTTCGACTTCTTGCTGGAAGAAGGCTTTATAGCAGAGTGCACGAACCCCGGAAAGGGGAACTATGGGATAACAGAGAAAGGAAGGGAATTATTGAAGAGATTGAAGAATGTTGAGGAAATATTACGCTAATATTTTAGCTGCAAAAATTTCAGTCCCGTGCACGTAATCCGCAGCTCCTCATTTTTTTTATCGATAAGTGCCTGTTTTTGGAGGAAGCAGAGCACTTCATTTAACTTATGCGCTGGCATGGGAATAACCTTTTTTATTTCATCAAGGCTATGCCAGTTTATGTCTTGAAGTTGCTCCAGTATTCTATCGATAGAGTTCATGATCATAATTAAATTCCGCGTTTATAAACTACGTTTTTTACTATTATATATAATTTATAGTTTATTTGCTATGTACGGCGTATATGTATTGTCCATATGTAACCTTACTATGTAGCGTCACTACATAGTCCCGCAATATTCTCAGACTTCTTAATGTTTTTTAAGGTAGTAATAATATTGATTGGTTATACCACAATTTAAAATCCCCCGGAAATCCCATCGGGAACCCGGAGGCCAGAGAGTTCTGGAAAAGCAATGTGGGGAATAAGGGCTGAAATGGAGGAAAAAAATTGGACAAAAGATCGATTACAGCAGTGATATTCTCGGAATCCAGACTGTGGAGGATTCTGGGAATATTGATGCTCATATCTATCTTGGGAGGATGCATCGGTAAGGAGAATAAACCGAATGCGGAACTCACTGCCCAGGAAGATAACGGTGGTGGACTGACGTTGGTGCAAAGTGCCCCGGACCAGAATGAATCCGTTAGCATCAGTGAATCAAAGAACATCAGCAAACTGAAACCAAACTCAGTACGTCTGATTCTCCGGCCTAAGGAGCTTAACAGGACAGGCAGGCTTCCTGTAACGCTACAGATCACAAATCCGAGGCTGAACGAAACCGTTACAACCGTGTTTAAGCCCGGTTCGGGGAAGGAATGGTACAACCAGACCAATATAACTTACATTTCCAACAGCAACTGGACTCAGAATTTCTCTATAAAACCGAATAAGAATACCAGTTATGTCCACATGTTCGTCCAGATTTCAGATAACGGTACTGTGGTAAAAAAAGCTGCATGGAATCTTTCCTGGGGGGTGCCTGTCGAGAAGGCGAAATAACTGGGTTCAAGTCCCAGAGGCACATTCGCTCGGTCAAATCGGGTCGGCAGTCCCTGCGGCAGCAGAAAGTAGTCCCTGCGGCAGCAGAAAGTGGTCCCTGCCACCGCAACCGAGTTGAAACATATACAAATATAAAAGGAGGAAAAATATGAAGAAAGTTTTGATAGCATTACTGTTAATGTCAACAGTAATCGGAATGACAATGCCAGCAATGGCAAATCCGCATATTAAGAAGGTAGTTAATAACGATCAGGACGCAACGAACTGGGCAACCAGTACGATAGCTCAAAGCCAGGAAAATTCAGGTGACCTGGTCAACAACAACGCACAGATTGCCCTTGGCGGCGATGCCAAAGCAAAGTCTGAAGCAAATGCTAATGCAAATGCCCAGGACCAGAGCAGCCACGATGTCGGAAGCGGCGATGATTCAGAGGATAATATCGGCGGTCTGGATAATTCCGGTGCGACCAATGTACTCTCTGGAAATGCGGGCTCTCTCGCTGCTGCAGATGGTGGAGATGCAGACAATGGTGATAACTTCCAGGAAAATTCACTCGTACAGATCGCCACTGCAGAAATAACAACCACACAGGACATCGTTCAGATAATCGATGAAGTCGAGGAACTCGTACTGACTATCGAAGATTCTGCAATCGTTGAAGGCAATGAAGTAGAAGATGAGTCAGCAATCGTAGCATCCGGCGACGAAGAGGCAGAAATAAATCTGTAGTCGCAGAATAGCGATGCAGTTGCATAATCAAAGACGGCTCTAAGGTATAGGGGAGGGGAAACTTCCTCTATCCTTTTTGTTTTTATGTAGAGTCGTCAAAAATTGGAGGTGAGTAGCATGAAAAAGATACTGGTTGTGCTGGGAGTGATCTTAATACTTACTATTCCCGCACTTGCAGATGTCGGTCAAAAGGCAAGACTGAACGGCGAGAATGCGGTGATAGTTAAGGTAGATCAGATTGCCTGGAATTATGGTTCCGGAGATATAAACCAGGATATGAGTGTGCAAGTAACAGGAAATTACCAGATGATAGACCAGGACAGTATGACGCTTTTAGGTGGATCACTTATTTCTGATTCCGATTATTCAGCCTTTGTAAACAATACAATGAAAGGGCGTAATGTTATCAGGATTGATCTGGACCAGTACGGGAATAACTCAGGAAGCGGAAGCATTGGCCAGAGTATTAATGTTCTTGTAGATAACAACGTACAGACATTGAGTCAGGATATTATAGTGATTATCGATTGAGGAGTGGGCACTATGAAATGGATTTGTCTGTTGGTCGCGGGCCTGATGATATCGGTCAGCATAGCTGTTGCGGATGAAGAACTGAGCTCTGCCCAGCTATCTCAGATTGCTGTAGACAGGATTGGTGATTCAAGCCAGGAGGCAGATATTTCTGGCTTTGATGAAGCAGAATCCAGCCAGATAGGTTACTCCTCTGATGGAATTGTCACCCAGACCATTTCTTATGAAAACATAGGGAACGGAAGCATCCTGCAATGGGGAGAATCCGGAGATATGAAATATAAAGAAAGGTCATTTTATTTTGACCAGATAGGAGATGAAATCAACACAACGAACTGGATAAATGGTGATGTGAATCAGACGATCTATATCAGGAACTCCTCCAACCTGTATTTGAAGCAGGTCGTAGGAGGGTTGAAGAATATCCTCTTCCCTGACCAGCAGACTGCCCAGGTAGAAAGGGAGAACGGAGCATGGTGGTTCTGCGGTAAGGCGGTGAACAATAGATCAGGATTACCTCTCTGTGCCGATAAATTTGCAAAAAAGATATACGATGGGAAAGCAACTGAAAGTGATTTTTATAAGCTTCAAGCTCTTCAGGAGAACTACGATGTTTTTCCATCTGAGAACCTTACGCTCCATGTGATCCTTACGAAGTGGAACATGACCAGGACCGATGATAACAACCTCAGCATAAAGTTCCGCGCTTATAATTTTGGGAAAAAGACCTACAATGCCACGATTGTAATGGACCTTGTCTCGAAGGTCGATATAGTCAGTCTTGAGGGCAGTAGTGTCAATGCAGACAATACACAGAACTGGCAGATCAAGATGCCTTCGAAGCGGAACATTGAACTCGGCACTTACACAGTTCAATCGATGAAGGAAATAGATAAAGTAGTGAAAGTGCCCCTGGAGGATATAAAGGTGAACAGCATCGAGATGAAGGTTATGAGCGAATGAATAACGAATAAAAAAACGTGGGCGTTAGTAAAAAAACAAAGGCGAGCAATCAGGTAACAGCTAATAAATATCAAAAACCTGATGCTCGCCACTCATCACAGTTACCATCCATAAAATATCAGGCGCAACTGATATGGATGTGGAAATTTATTCCAAAAAGGAATCTCAAAGAGAAATCTATATATGCAGGCAGTTCATGTATAAACCAACTGGGATTTGGAAAATTATTGGTGCCAGGTATGAATGCTGTCCATAACTTTGGAAAGTAGGAATCAAGGCATTGGCCCATAAAAAATATAATAGCTAAGGGGGTTTGCCGATGAGCAATAAAAAGGTCATTATTACACTTTTGGTATTCTTACCATCTCTATTCTCGTTGAGGTTAAGAGCGCATTACATTGATGCGAGAATAACGATGTGTGATTCAATATCGTCTGCAAAAGTTGCCGGGGGGTATCACCATTAATAAAATTATTAAAGGATTTGTTTTTTTACTGGTAATTATGAGTGTTGCTTTCATTGTTATGGCAGCATCCCCGGTTGTTGTTATTGTACAACCAGCGAGTGATGGTGAAACCATTAGCGGTAATTTCCAATTTGTTGCCCATATTACCAGTCCAGACGAGAATCTAAACAGGGTAGATTTCATTATTACTAACACAACCGGAACTGTCAGATCTGATTTTACGACCCCCAATCGAAATACTCCCGATTCAGGGGAGGATTTTGCATATTCTTTAAATACTGCTGAACTTGCTGATGGAAGTTATACGCTAACAGTGAACGCTATAAATGAGAATATAACCTCTTCCAATACCACAACTGTGACCCGCAATTTTGTTATTAGTAACGTTCCGCCGCCCCTATCAATCATATCACTTTCCCCTGTTGATGACCCAACCACACAGGTCGGTACGCCTCAGAAATTTGAAATAAATCTCAATAGAAGCGCATCCACTACCTGGTATATTGATGGTTTTGTAGTCCAGACCAATCAAAATGCGGCATCGGCAAGCTATACAAATTCTACGGCAGGCGTTGGAACACACACTGTTACTGCAAATGCTACTGACGGCTATTATCTTATCTCAAAAACCTGGAACTGGGCTGTTGTCCCAATACCTACATATGATGTAAGCGGCTATGTGTTCGATAATTCAGGTTCGGGACTTGGAGGTGTTCAGGTTCAGAGCGGCAGCAACCAAGGTATTACGTCAGCATCCGGCTATTATTTGATAACTGGTTTTCTTAACGGCACTTATAACTTCAGTTATTCTAAGACCGGATTTGATACGGGTTATTTAGAAGTTACAATCAATGGCGCAAATTATATTAATGCGAATAAAACAATCTATGATACTACTTCGCCTGCTTCGGTATCTAATCCAAATACAGTAGCAGGCAACTTTTTTGTAAACAATAGCTGGGTCAATCCCACAGATACGGATTTCAGTTACGTGTTGTTTATGTACAGTAACGGCACCGAATTGCAAAAAGTTTATTCCCCGGCTAATTACCTTAATCTTCAGTGGCAACCGCATTATACTCAGAATATCAGTGCACAGACGGTGGATACGAAAGGAATTATCAACCAGACACTTGTATGGTTCAACGCTACCATACCGAATAACCCCCCCGTTCAGGCTCCCATAGGAAATAAGACCATATACAAAGGTCAGCTACTGACATTCAGCTTAAGTGCAACCGATGCTGATTCAGACCCTATACGCTACGGGACGAACGCAAGCAAAGGCAGTTTTGATAGCAACACGGGAACTTACACATGGACTCCCGGAGATGGGGACGCAGGGGTATATGTTTGGGGATTTAACAGCAGCGACAGCTACGGCGGAATAGACAGTGAGATAATAACGGTCGAAGTAAAAAACCCTCTTGAGCTTGACCTGAGGCTTCTTGAACCGATAGTAGTAACGGATAAGAACGGAACGTCGGTTGGGATATGGCAGGATGCAAATATCGGACATATAGGGAAACTTATCGGTTACAACAGTACATTTAAGAACGCAGCAGATGTCAGGCTGGTTCTCAATGTTACCGAGATCGGTAATAATGCGACCAATGATACATATAAAGTAACGCTTGGACAAAACGAGTCTAAATCATGTCCTGATGGAACCAGTATATGCAGGGTGAAATTTGAAATAGAACCGGAAGGAGTTAAAGAAGGAGTTTTCGATTTTTCCCTGAAAATAGATGTCAACGGGTATATAAATCAAACCCCTGTATTAAAATACACCAACCTTACTACTATACATCTCCCGATAATCCCTGTTTTCAAAATAAAGCAAACTGATGCGGCTATTGCCATCGTTAGCGAGGGAAAGACAACCACAATTACATATGTCCTTGAAGCTAACAGTACGGTCAATATGACGAATATCTCTATTTTTGATCCGTTATATCCGCAAAAATATTTCAATATCTCAAGATATGAAGTCAGTGGCAATACCTCGCGTTGTTACAATGAAAATCAAAAACAGATCCCATGCAGCCTGAGCTATGAATATCCGGCAACCATCGGCGCTTTATCCAGGTTCAAATCAGAAGAATCAGAAATGGGATTCCCATATATTATAAATATGGCGACCTTTAGTGCGAAAAATGAATCTGGTTATCCAATCAATGATACCGACTATGTGGAGATATGCGTAAATAAGTGCTGGAAAGGGAATATTCCAGAGAGTATCTACGTATCAAGTGAAGGTGGCGGCGGAGGTGGCGGCGGAGGTGGCGGCGGAGGCGCGCCTGCCAGCAGTGAGGATTTCAATAACATTGAGGCGCGAGAGGTCAGGGAAATGGCCGTTTACGCGAAATCAGCCTCAACTTACGTATTTAAATCTGTAGATCCGGTCATGGTTGTTGGGTTTGAAAGCAGCTCAAGCGAGAACTCAGTGCCTGTTGTTGTTGAAGTGCTCAGGAACAGATCAAAGCTTATCGGTGAAGATGCTCCGGGCAAACTATACAAGTACTTCAATGTCTTTGTAGGCACAAGCGGCTTCAGCCGGAAAGTAAGTAACGGGGTTGTGGCATACCGGGTCAACAACAGCTGGCTGGCAGAAAATAACATCGATCCGGCGGATATAAGCCTTTATAAATGGCGGGGAACCTGGGTCAAACTGGATACCGAGATTGCAGAAAACAAATCAAATTACACTTATTACGCCAGCCTTACAGGCAACTTCAGCAGTTTTGCAATCGTTGCAACCAAAGAACAGATAGGCAGCAAGATGTCTGTACTTGATATGCCCGTGTCTCCAGACCAGCAAAATACAACCCAGGCAATAGCCAATCTCTCAGCCGACGAACCGAAGCGTAAAATCCCGGGTTTATCCGCAGCAGTCATACTGGTTTTTGGGATAGCAGGTATAATATCCTATCTTAAGAGGAATTATAAGAGATTAAATAAAAAGGACGTGGGAAAATGAGAGCTATCGCGGTAGTAATTGTGATGTTACTGATCGTCCAGAGTGTGGAGGCAAAAGGAGATTCCGGCTGGGTAGGCCCTGAAAGTTTCCTTTATCCTTTAAAAGTGTGGATGGAGAAACTCAGCATCAATCTAATTTCCAGCCAGGAAGAGAAAGACCTGAAAATGCTTGACCTTGCCGAAGAACGGCTGGCTGAAGCTGAGGAGATGGAAAATAATTCAAAAGCGTTTGAAAAAGCCATGGATGAATATACAGAGCAACTGGAAGAACTCCATGGGGCTATAGAAAAGAACGCCGATAATGGAACAAAAAAGATTAACGTAGGTATAAAAGAAAGGATTGAGAGCCATAAAAACCGAACAAAAAATTTAAAAAGTTCACTGAGAGCCAGCGTAGTCCAGCAAAGCATCATCGAGGCAAGCAGTTCCGCAGGAGGGAGCAGGATTAATGTCAGCTCAATCAACGGGAACGTCTCAGTGCAAACAGAAGGCGGCAATGCAACTGTCACCCGGGACGGCAGCAATGTGACAGTAGTTTCCGTCACAAATAACTCCAGACAGGTGGTTGTTATCAACTCCTCGCGGAACGGGTCATCAAGTTCAGTCTCGGTGCGGTCAAGTTCTAAGGCTGTTGTCAGCACCGGCTAGCGGGCATTCTTAAGAATTAAAATACTCTTTGAGTATTGTATTAAATATTCTCCATCCGTCCCTGAAAGAGTTAAGATTGGAATCCCCGTTCTTTCTGCAGGCTTCGAAGGATGGTACTTCTTTCACCTTGAGTCCCGCTTTTTTCATGCGTATTGACTGTTCAGTCTCGATCTCGAACCCTTTTGACTGGCAGTATATCTTTTTAATTGCCTCTTTCTTAAATGCCCTATAACCATAACACAGGTCTGTGTAGTTTGAACCGTATAGCATGTTCACCATAGTGACGAATAACCTGTTACCCAATCGTCTGAATGGCGTGATATCTGCCGAACCCCCGCCAGGCATCATGCGTGAGCCATTTGAAACATCATATCCGTCCAGCACAGGTTCTAAAAGTCCCGGGATTTCTTTGGGATCGTGGCTTCCGTCCGCATCCATTATTATCAATATATCCCCGGTCGCATTCTCAAACCCGGTTCTCATTGCCGCGCCTTTTCCCCGGGGTTTTTCTACAATGATTTTCGCATCTTTCCTGTATTTTAATATTTCATCCCTTGTTCTGTCTGTGGAATTACCGTCCACAACTACTACCTCATCTATAAATTCAGGGATGTACGGGAAAACCTCTTTTATATTCGATTCTTCGTTCAATGTCGGTATCACCAAGCTTACGTTTTTCACTTCACCGTATTTGTTTGTAAGACTCATACTACCCCCACTCGATATTTCGTTAGTTCTCATTTCTTTAAATAACGTTAAGAACGCAAGGCATATACTGGACGCACATGCCGAAAGCACATGCCGGAAACTTACGAATTCAGGTAAACGGTTTATTCCTCTGGTTCTTCTGGCTCCCCGATTATTCTATCATATAGGTCACCTGGACAGAAAGCGAAACCTGCGACTCGCCCGGCTGGATGGGTGTGCCGGTTTTTCCACCGCTGCCGGTGCAAAACGGGAGGAAGCGCGCCTTCGCTTATCGACGCCGTTCTCACGCCGGTTATCCTGACCTTCAGGCTTTGAGCAAGCAGGCCTGCTTTAGCAGATGAGTCATTTACAGCCTTTACAAGCAGCTCGTCGCTGATCTGTCTTTGCTTTTCTTCGGATACTGTAAAAGATATCCCGCTGACCTGGTTCGCGCCGGCGGCGACTGCTTTTTCTACGATGTCGCTCAGGTTGCCGGGTATCTTCGTGGTTACCTGTACATTATTGGAAGCCGAATATCCGGTGATGTTCGGCGCTTCACCTTCCGCTGGAGATTTGTACAATGGCTGGATGGACAGGAAGGATGTCCGGATTTCCCTGTCGCCAAGCCCCAGGCTTTTAAGGGCATTTATCACAGATGTCATAGCATTGTTATTTTTCTGCGAGGCTTCCCCGGCAGTAGGGGCCTGCGTCAGGACACCGATGTTTATGGATGCAGTATCAGGCACCACAAATTCCGATGCAGAGCCGGAAACAGAAAGCTCCCTCTGTTCAGAAGCTCCCAGCTTTGCATTCGCACCTGCGGCGCTTACGTATAAACCCGCAATTATTATCACAATGCCAATTGAGAGAATAACCAGAAGTATGTACAGTTTATTACCTGTTGTTTCCTGATTCATACACCTCTTTCTTCCCCTGATTTAATAACGGCTTGGCAGGAGATAAACCTTGCGTGTGCTGGCTGTCGCTTCGAACCATTTGCCTGATTTTAAATTGGTAGCAACGGTTGCTACCAACATTTATTACGATGTCACCGAAACCAATTGATTGAGGTTGGGAAGAGTTAGTGTAACGAATATATTTGTCAGTCAGCCGCGTTTTGACCTCCAACCTCAATTAAATCTTATAAATAGCTCTAAATAAGTTTAAAGCTGACCTTGCCATGCCTTCGGAATGCATAAGAATAATCTATATGCAGATTTACTTAAGTACATGGATCTCTCCGATACCCTGAAAAAATTAAAAAATAACGAAATAACCCTTGAAGAAGCTGAAAAGCAGCTTCGGATAACTAATTTTGAAACTTTATCTGATATTGCAAAAGTTGATACCCACAGGGCGAAGAGAACAGGCATCCCCGAAGCTATCATAGCTGATTGCAAGACCTGCGATGAGGTCGTATCCATCGCGCAGGTTCATTTAAAAAATGAGGGGAGAGTTATCGTAACCCGGGCGAGTGATGAAAAGTACCTGGCACTTGAATCGCTGGCAAAGGAGATGAAACTACTGATCAGGAGTTCAAGACGCGCAGGCGTGATCTCTATAGGCGAACCGGTCGACAAGACAGGCGGCAGGGTCGGTATTGTTTCGGCAGGTACGGCTGATATCCCGGTGGCTGAGGAAGCAAGAATAATAGCCGAAGAGATGGGCTGCTCTGTTACTGCTATATACGATGTCGGCGTCGCAGGCATCCACAGGCTTTTTCCCGAACTGACCAGGCTTATTGTGACTGGCGTAGATGCCATCGTTGTTGCCGCCGGACGCGAGGGAACGCTCCCGGCGATAGTGTCGGGTCTTGTAGATGTACCTGTTATCGGTGTCCCGGTCTCCACGGGCTACGGGGCAGGAGGGGAAGGGAAGGCTGCGCTTCTTTCTATGCTGCAATCCTGTTCTGTTCTGACCGTAGTGAACATCGATGCAGGATTCGTGGCAGGGGCTTTTGCGGCAAGGATAGCGAACCTGGCAGCGAAAAATAGGAATAAAATAGAAAAATCGGCATAATATGCCTGATAGTACCATACCACTTATTCCAAATCCATTTATTCCAAATATCTTTTTAATTGAGAAAATAATTGAGAAAATTATTTATATCGTGAGATGGTAAAAAGCTTTTTGATGGATATATATGTTTTTCTATCTCGAACAAATTTCTATAACAAGTGAAAAAGTAATATAGTATGAAAAACGTATAACACTTAGGAGGTTAAAATATTATGAGAATACGGGTAGTTAGTTCGAAAGAGGAAATTAATTCGTTAGGATCGGGGGAAAAGATCATTCATCTTGCCTTCAGGCCATCGAACAAGGATATTTTTGCGCTGGTGCAGGCATGCCCTAATGTGAAAGCGATACATATACCAAGTTCATACATCAGGACGATATCAAATTCGACCAAGATGTTTCTGGATATGCAGGGGATCTCACTGCTGGAAGGGGATGTGTGGGGACACAGGAAAGATATAAACGAATATTCAGAGATCAAACCTGAAGTTTTCGACAGGATGCAGGAGCTTAAGGGTGAGGGCTTATCAGAGTCCTCCGTACTTGACAGACTGGGAAGAGAAACACGTCTCAGCAAGGATTTATTGAAATTCCTTATAAAAGAAAAGGAGAAGACAAAGAGAACCAAATGATTCTTCTTTGTTTATTTTTTCATTTTTAGTAATCGTTAGTTAAGTATGGTTAATTAAGTATTGGATTTTACAGTTGGCATTTTTTTCTGGATTTCATCCAGTAACTGCTCATCGCTCTTGCCTTCAGTCGCGATTCCGAGGTCCTTTGCCATCTGCTTTATCTTACTTTCGGCAGGTTTTTCTTTAAGTGATGTTTCGGTATTCTTTAACTCATTTTCAGTCTCTATCTTTGCTTTCTTGAACTCGCCTGTGGCTTTACCGAGTGAACGGGCAAGCTCCGGGATCTTACTTGCACCAAATAAGATGAGGATTGCCAGCACTATTAATATTATCTCAGGTGGTCCTATTGCCATATTACGCACCAGCCGGTTTTGCAGGCAGCATTTCACTGGATTTTACCTTACTGCGTATTTCTTCAACGAGCTGCTCGATTGTTTTACCTTTCACATCTATACCCATTTCAATAGCTAAATTATGTACTTTTATGTCTTGTTCATTTAAAGGTTTATCTATCTTTTTTAACTCATGTTCTGCTTCGATCTGTGCTTTCTTGAACTCCCCGGCAGCCTTTCCCAGCGAACGTGCCATTTCCGGAAGTTTATCCGGACCGAATAAGAACAGAGCAGCGATCAAGATCAAAATCAATTCTGGAGTTCCGATCATCAAATATCAGTTGATTTTGTTATTATATAATCTTTACTACCATTATCATTGTCCTGTACTGGCTATATATTTAAATACCGACAGCCTCGTAAAAGTGTAGAGGATAATTTCAAACCCGGCCATATCGTGAACAATAAAGCTTTTTATTGTTTGCAATCCTACCGATAGTAAATTGAAGGAAGCATGTAACTTAATGAAACATAATACATTTTATGACCTTTGCAACGATGTTGCGGCGTCGATTGAGCAGGCTGTTTCAGGACTGGTAGGAAAACCCGAAGCCGGTATGGTGCTCCGTATCGGCGCTGACGGCACGCCGACAGAAAAGATAGATGAAACCGCTGAGAACGCAGCCCTTCAGGTGCTTGAGAGAGACGGCATATCGATGCGGTTTGTGAGCGAAGAACTTGGCGAGAAAACGATCGGCAAAGAGCCTGAATTCACTTTTGTTCTTGATCCTATAGATGGCACGTTCAATGCTGTACACAGCATCCCCTTTTACTGCGTGCCGATCGCGATATGCGGCTCCGATTTATCCGATATCAGGTACGGATATGTGAAAAACCTTGTTACCGGGGATATCTATACGGCAGAAAGGGGAAAAGGCGCGTTTTTCAATAACGAACCAATACACGTATCCTCCCGTTCCGAGCTTTCCGAATTGAGCGTGATATCCTACAGCCACCGCCCCCATGCCGTCGCTATCAACAACCATATTGCCAGGAGAGTAAGGGTGTTCGGATGCGCTGCTCTTGAACTATGCTATGTGGCATCAGGGGTATTCGATGCATTTATCGATATGCGCGGGATGCTTCGTATCACTGACATAGCGGCAGGGAAACTGATAGTCAAAGAGGCTGGTGGTATGATAACGGACGGGAATGGGGAGCTTTTATCAACCCCGCTTGATGTGAAGAAGCGGGTGAATTTAGTTGCCAGCAACGGGAAGGCTCATGATAAATTACTTGAACTTGTGTAGGTGCATATGAGACGTATAGGAGTAATTTCAAGATGCGACAGGGATGATGTGATAGCTTTTGTCGGGAACCTCGTGGATTATCTCAAAACAAAAGCAGAGGTATTCATCGATACAAAAACCGCTGAAAAGCTAAATCAAAAAGGCATGCCGATGGTGGAGATGAGAAAAAAGGGCGTAGAATTCATTATCGCGATAGGAGGCGACGGGACCGTGCTGCGCGGAATACAGAAAATGGACGATCCGCTTCCTGTGCTCGGGATAAATATGGGCACCATCGGATTTCTTGTCGATGTGAACCCCGATGAAGCGCGCGAGGTCATTGATAAGATGCTTTCAGGCTTTGAGGTGGAAGAGCGCTCCCGGCTCGCTATCAGGGTCAATGACGAGCCGCTGCCGCCAGCTACCAATGAGGTCGTAGTCCTGACGGCAAATCCCGCCAAGATACTTTCCTATAAGATTTTCGTGGATAAAAACCAGCTTGAGGAGCTGCGGGCTGATGGAATCGTTTTTGCCACTTCCACAGGCTCGACCGCTTATGCGATGAGCGCCGGAGGTCCTATAGTTGATCCGCGGGTGGACGGCATGGTGATAGTGCCCCTTGCGCCGTTTAAACTATCCGCGCGCCCCTGGGTTGTCCCGGCAAAAAGCGAGATAAGGATGGAACTCACTACTCCGAAAAAAGAAGCTGTGATCGTGATAGACGGGCAGTACACAAAGAAGATAAATGAGGACGATAAGATATTCATCACGAAGGCTGAGAAACCCGCCAGGTTCGTGAAAACAAGGAAGGACGGGTTCTACGAGAAAGTGAGGAGCAAGCTTGCATAGAGGCATATGATCGTTATCGGCATTGACCCCGGGCTTGCAATCGTGGGCTTCGGCGTAATACGGAAAGAGGATAACAGCATCACGCCAACGCCAGTGAGTTACGGATGCATAAGGACCTCAGCCGAAAAACAGACGCCTGAACGTCTCATGGAAATATATAACGAAGTCAGCGCGCTTTTTGAAAAATATAATCCCACAGCTGTCGCGGTTGAGAGGCTTTTTTTTAATAAGAACGTCACGAACGCGATGAGCGTCAGCGAAGCAAGGGGCGTTATCTTTCTTGCAGCGCAGCAAAAGAACATACCCCTCTTTGAATATACCCCGAACCAGGTAAAGCAGGCGATAACAGGCTCCGGGTGCGCTGATAAGAAACAGATGCAGGAGATGATCAAGAGGCTGCTGAACCTGGATGAACTGCCGCAGCCTGATGACTCGGCGGATGGTCTTTCGATTGCGTTATGTCATATAAATTTTTTAAGGTGAATTAACATAATTCAAATTATCATAATCCATCTTATGTTAAACCCCGATATCCATCTCCTCATCCGCCCTCACCGCAGGCTTCTCATGCTTCTCCTCATATTCCCTCTGTGACTTCCACAGCGCCGGCGCATCCTTGCTCCTGCCCTTAAGATCGCTCGTAAGCCTCTTCCGTATCCTGACCAGCGTGGGGGTATTTATTGCCACCCCTGAGATCACAGCCTGACCTTTGGCAAGCGAGGGCAGTTCCGAGATAAGCTCCCTGCTTGCAGATTCGATGCTCTGGGCAATCTGCTGCTGGTCTGTGGGATTGATTATGCGCATCGTTATCTGCGTCATGCACTGCGAGAGCGAATCAGCATCCAGCTTGCTGGGGCGCTGCGAAACCATGCATATGCCAATGCCGAACTTCCTGCCCTCAGAGAGAATCGTTTTCAGGATGCTCTTTGATTTAGCCTCGCCGCTATGGGGTGCGAACCTGTGCGCCTCCTCGATGACCACGAATACAGGATAAGGCAGGAACTTATCCACATGGGATTCGTTGTACCTGTTATTCTCGGTGCCCATCTTCGCATCGAAAAGCCGGCGCAGCATAACCGATGCTATCAATTGCTGGTATGTCTCCTCGATCCCTGAGACATCCATGATAGTAAGCTGACCGACCTTGAAATATTCAGCCAGCGGAATGGTCTGAAAATCATCGAATATCGGCGCAGAGAGTTTCCCGAACCTCCAGATGATCCCGTCTATCGTGGACTCGTTACTTGAATTTCGCAGCGCCTCTATCTCCTGCTTCAGTTCATTGCGGGTGAATTGTTTCTTGCTGTTGTTCTTGAGGTTGTGAAAAGCAGACCGGAAAAGTGTTTTCATCTTATCGGACATCGTGCCGTCATCCATTATGCTTATAAAATCGCTTACAAGCAGGTCACTTACGCGGATTTTTATATGTTCGGGCTTCACTATCCTGACCTTCGGGCGGTATGAGGGTGTAATAAATTCAGGCTGGTTCGATATTTCTGCAAGCGTAGAGTATTCGCCGTGAGGGTCAAAAATCAGGACGGGCGCCATGTTTTTGGGTTTTAGCAATTCTTCAACAAGGACGCCTACGGTGTACGATTTCCCGGCTCCCGTGGATGCAATGACCGAAACGTGCTGGCTCACCATATCCCGCACCGACATGACTATATCTGCCTCTGCCCCAAGAACAGTACCAATGGATGCCGAACCCCTTTCACCCTGTTTCACCTTGCTTATGTCTTTAAGGATATCCTTTCCCGCAGGCTCTATCCTTACACCGTTTTCCGGGTTTGTTCTGGGATTTATGAACTCACCCATCGCGGCATCAAAATAGCCCACCACGTCGGCTGAATAAGAATAGTATTTAAAATCCGTGGGGTCAAGGCCGTAAAACCCCGATACTGTATCAGCCTCGATGCTCATATCCATAAGGAACTCCTGCGGATAGCGGTTCAGCGGCTCACAACATTTCACCCGGCAGAGAACTTTTTTCCCGGCATCGGTATAGCTGATGAACATACCTCTCGGGAGGCGCTCGCACGAGATGAAATTAAAACCATCCTCATCCGAGGAGCTGACAGTTCCTATCATGTGCCCCTCTCGATGTATTTCCTGATAAGTTTCAGCATAGCGCAGCATTCAGGGTAGTTTTTCTCTACCTGTTCCACGATGCCAAGAAGAACAGACCTGCCAAGGGCATCACGGTTCGCCTGGAAATAGGCGATGCTGGGTTTGCCATTCAATGTATGGAAATCCCTTACCTCGTCCTGGGCTAGCAAAAGAAGCTCATCACCTATATCGGGCGGTGAATCTATGCTGTACTTCACATTTCCGTTGCTGATCGTCCCAAGCCCATGAATTGTATAATAGCTATTCTTGAAATCCTCATTAAAAGGAGCATACTTGGGCTGCATTTGCGGCTCAATATACGGGATAAGTTCTTCACGTACTGTATGTTTGATGTTCTTTATCACACCCACTATGATCCTATCGTCTTTTTTTATTTTCACCAGCCTGCCGACACACTCCTTCTGTGTGTCAGGCGGTATTTTCACCACGTATGTACTCGCATCCTCTACCCTGATTACATCTCCTAATACCATCATATCCTCCTTTCATTATTTCCTGTTTTTTATTTCCAGTTCATCATTTTATGAAAATGTTTGGCACTTTTGTGTATTTTGATCCCGTGCGCCTTGCAGAAATTGTCAAGCATACCATAAAAAAGTGTATGCTCGCTCATCCGTATCAGCGCAGCGTCGTGCGCCCGCATCAGGATGTCGGGATAATTGCCGCGTATCACGCACTCTGCCCTGATTATATCTGCTATCTTATCGACCTGACCTGCCTGGTACGCCCATGAGGGAAATTCCACGCGCACAGGAAGCCCATTGCTCATACTCATATAAAAGAACGCTATACCGTTCCTGAACCTGCCGTAGTAGTCAAGCACCGCCTTTGAATCCCCACCCCTCCTGTCATCCCTGTCGCAGAGGAAAGCTGCCGTCCGCTCCCCCCATAAAATATTAGAGAAAAGATGCGTGTCAGAAAGCTTACTCTTTTTTAATTCGAAAATGTGGTGCATCATCAGGGTAACGTCCCGGGACATCGTTGTATCGATGTAACCGATAACAGGGTTTTTCGTACTTTCCGAGGCTTCAAGCAGCCTGGTTATCGCATTGACATAAATCTGACGGATATTAGCATTAAGCACGTTTATATGTGACAGGATGAGCGCGCCGTCAAGCAGAACGTAGAGCTTTTCATGCTCTTTCATCAACTGAACCATGCTATCGCATTCCGCAGCAAAGCGCCGCGCATCCACGTACTCGCTCCCGAAGGAATATACGCTTGCCGCCTCGAACTCATCCGGGGTGATAATTGAGGCTTCAGTTTCCTGCTTATAATCCGAATCATTTGTATGCCTGTTAAATATGCGCGAGGTCTGTATAACGGCTAAAGGTATTTCGTAATTTTTATCCGAATATATCTGGCTGCCGTCTACAGCCCCGACAGCGACGCCTGAGAGCACGGAATTAATCCATTCAAGCGCCTCATGCCTGTTTTTCCAGTTAAATTGAAAAGGACGGATGAGCTTCCCCGGCTCAAGAAGTTTCGCGCCGCTGTAAGAGGGCAGCGCTTCGTTCATTTTAAAGTCAATGACATTCAGTTTCCCAAGCTCTTCCCTGTACTCTTTCGCAAGCTCGGACCTCTGGGCATCGTATGACTTTATCGCCTCAAGCTTTGAATCGAACTGCAAAGAAATGTTTTTCAGGTCGAGCATTGCTGCACCCTGCTTTCACCATCGATTTTCTGTATCCTCACAACATTTGCATATTTTTCATTGAATGTGTCGTCATGGGATATAACGAATACCTGTTTGAACCCGCGGATTTTCATAATCTCCTGCGAGAGTTTTTCCCGTCTTAACTCATCCATATTCTGCGTGGGTTCATCAAGGAATATGAAATCGCAGCTTGAAAGTGCTTTCAGGAGCGCAAGCCGCACAGCGAGCGCTGCGCCCATGCGTTCCCCACCGCTTAATTGCCTGAACGATTTTACTTCTCCGCCGGATTCGACCTCGATATCGTAATCATTTTGCCACTTAAGCCCGCAGGTATAGTCATCCATTATCTCGGAATAAATGTTACCTGCTTCCTGGCTTATCTCCCCGATAAATTCATTGGCGATAAACTCAGAGGAGTTCTTGATGGTATCGCGTATGAAATTTGAGAACGAGAGGAATTGTTTTTCATTCTCCAGCTTTTTTTCTATCTCATTTATTTTTGTGATCTCCGATTCCATGCCTGCGATCTCGCGCACAAGCTTCTCAAGGCTCTTGTTTTTCCCCTTTGTAGCTTCCGCCTTACTGCTTACGGTTTTTCCAAGTTCTTCAAGCTGCGAGATAGTATCGTTAAGAAGCGGCTCGCTGAATTCCCGTGAAAGCTCCTCATACTTGCGCAGAGCCTCGTTCAACGCAGAATTGATCGATGATATATTTTCTTTAAGTTTTCCGCACTCCTGCGCATATTCACTCGCTTTTGATGCCAGCGGGAGAGCCTGCAAATATTTGTTGTGCTCAGGTTCAAGCTTTGTTATATTATCCTGCGCAGATGCGATTTTTTCATCAAGCCCGTCAAATGTCAGGAGGAACCCGGCTGCAATTGCATCCCGCTCGTGCCTGCACGATTCAAGCGATGCAGGAACATGTTCAAGAGCTTTCAGATCTTTCAGGTTTTTTCCGATAATATCGTTCAGGTTCTCAAACTCTTTATCGGGTGAGTTCAGCGCTTTGAGTTCCCTGGTTTTCGATTCGATCAGTTCATCCACCAGCTTAAGTTCGGCAGGGTTTCCTTCCAGTGCGTCTTTTAAATTGTACTTCTTATTAAGTTCTTCGAGCTTTTTTAAACAGGCGGATATCATCGCAGGGACTTCTTTCAAAGAGGTCAAATCCCCCTGCTTTGACGCTACCAGCGACTCTATCGTGGCTACCTGCCCGGAGGGGTCGTTCATTTCTTTTAAAGATGCCCCAAGCGAGCTTATTTCAAGCATAACTTTTTCAAGAGCGGCTTTAACACCATCGATTTCAGCACTCAATCCGAACCTGGAATTCAGTTCTTTTATCTTCTCACCGCACTCAGCCAGGGCAGCGGGAACGCTGGAGAGGTCTTCAAGGTCTTTATTTTTTGATGTTATCAGAGCCTCTGCGCTTTCAAATTCCGTAACTGATTTTTGTGTTTTTTCCAATTCCTTTTTGTGGGATTGCAGCTTAAGGGAAACTGCCTTCTGTTCATCCTCATTCCCGGTAAGTATATCAATCCCGAGCGAGGGATACGATGAGACCAAAGCCTCAATTCTTGAACGACACGAAATTACCTCAATATAAACACCGTTATAAGCGCCGAATTCTTTCTTTTTAGCTGTTATAAGCACCAGCATATCGTCGCGCTGTTTTATGGGATTATTGAGCTGTTTTGATTCTTTTGATATCAGGTCTAACTGGCTCTTTATTTCTGTTAGTTCTTTTTCCCGGGATTCTATCTCATCATTGAAATAACGGGTAAAATCGCTGACCGAAGTACATTTAATCCCATTCAGGATCGGGCATAAACCCTGCGTTCCGGCAAGTTTCATGTTGCTGCGGGTTTGTTTAAGCAAAGAGCTTACAGCAGCATGCTTCTGGTTCAGTTCCTGCTGGCGCGCCTCAAGCATTGTCTGCTGTTCGACAAGAGGAAGAAGCGCAGCAATCTTATTTCCAAGCTGCTCAATCTCTACCAATAACGCGTTCGCTCGCTGCTCTTTTTCAGTTGCCTGTCTTAATTCAAAGCCAAGTTTCCCGAGCGAATCCAGGAAAGAAGAAAGAGATTTCATTTCATCCTCAAGCACCTTTTGCCTCTTTACTGCCGGAAGAAGCTGGTTCTTCCTGGATACAAGGTGTGATATTTCACTTCGCAATTTTTCGGCCCGGGCTTCCTTCTCTTTTAGCACTGGAATTGCGGATGACAGCTCCCGAAGCGGCACCTCAAGGCTATCTTTCCGATCCTTTATCCTGGCTTCAAGCTCCGATTGCTTAATTTTCAGGGGTAAAAGATGTGATATTCTGGTCTTTTGCTCCTCGATATCGCGCCTGATATCCTCTATGCGCTTTGATTTCTCCCTGAGGTTCAAAAGGCGTGAGATTATATCGTTCATGGGCTCTTTCAATTCTTTTTGAAGTTTGCCAATGGATTCTTCAAGTTTGTGCGCGGCTTCGATTTTTGGGGTAAGCTGTTTCTTTTTTCCCTCAAGCTCTTTATTTTCCAGTGTAAGTTTGGATGAGCATTTTAGCTTTTCCGTAAAGGAGTTTATTTTAAGATCAAGTTTCGTTATATCCTCTTTTAGCTTATCCCTCTTCAGGCGGTCGCCGTTCAATTCTTTAAGCGTAACGTTCTCTTTTTTATACATTTCCTCAACAGGAGCCAGTTCGTTTACGATCTTCCGGGCTGATTCCGCACGCCTTAGGTCTGAGTTTATTCTCTCAAATTGTTTTGTTACCTCTTCAAGGCGGATGCGTTCGCTTTTTATCTGTGACGTAAGAGCGTCCAGCCGGGATTTTTTGCCTGTCAGTTCTTCTTTTTTTCTATTTAGAGAGGAGAGCTTTTTGTTTATCTCTTTGATATCAGATTTCAGCTCTTCAACCTCTTTTTGCATGTCTTCTTTTTCTTTTTTCAATTCAGGATACTTCTCTGTGCGGGTTCGCAGGGGTATCAGCCCCCTGTCCATCGAATCAATCGTCTTTTCAATAGCCGCAGTTACCTCCCGCAGGTTAGTGTATGCTTCTTTATATTCCTCCACCCGCAGGATATTGTCAAAGATCTTCTTTCTCGGCTCGGGGTTCAGGAGGAACGCTGTCGTGAACGTGCCCTGGGGAACCCCTACTGCATTTTCAAAAATAGAGGGCACGTCCCCCGTTGACCTGACATTATACAGGAGATTGGATGCTATCCAGTCCGTGACATCCTTTTTTCCTTTGATCTCGCTGACAGGCGTTTTAATATAATACTCGCTTCCGCCCAATTTCCTGGTTATCGTGTATTCAATTTCATCCCTGCCTTCTACGGTTATGGCGACATAGCCTGATTTTTCGCCGTGCCTGCGGAAGTCATCTATCTTTTTGTAGGGAGGATAGTCGAACAACACATAGCCGATAGCTTCAAGGATAGTGCTTTTCCCGTGCCCGTTCTGACCGCAGATGCCGTTGATGCCTTCAAGGAATTCGATTGTCTCATGGCTGTAGGATTTTACGTTCTTTAATTCAACCGATTTTATCAGCATTCAGGCATCCCCTATCCGTGAAAGGAGAGTCTTCTGTGCTGGACCGGCAGCTTTTTTACCCGTCTTATCTTCATTATCCGGCAGAGAGCTTTTTATTTTTTCAAAACACCATCTCAACTCCGTCTGGATCGCGCTCTCTTCAACCCCTGCTGCAGCCATCCTTTTTGCTTCGATAATCGTTTTCACTATCTCTTCCGCATTGTCCCTGTACCTGCCGTCAAGTTTTACCCTGTCTGAGAAAACGCGGTGCTCTATCTCCTCGCGCGTCAGCCCGCGCACGTCCCCCTCGTTGAGCGTGTATTGCGAGTTGCTTTTCAGTATCTTTATTTCCGACCAGAGAGGCTTGAACTGTTCAGACAGCATATCCTTTATGCGCTCCAGGTTTATATCGGATTTTGGAAAATTCATGTTGCCGTAGAGCAAAAGTTCAATCAGCGGGTCCGGTGGGATTGATGGTTCCCTGTCCAGCCTTGAACCAATACTCGAATACAGCTCATCCGGGGTGGCGATGCTGCTTATGTCCAGTTTGATGCGCCTCACAGGGCGGGTTACCGGGCTTATGAGTTTTGTGCCGCTGTCCCTTACGTGATAGAAGCCTTTCGGTAAACCATATTCATTCATCGCGATCATTTCAACGCTGCCCGGATTGAAAATCCAGCCGTCAATTTCGTAATTCATGTGATAGTGCCCGAGCGCGAGGTAATTCACGACTTCTTTTAAGGGTAAAAGAGAGTTATAATGGATCTCCCCTGGAGCCTCCTGCCTCATCTGCCCCGCCATGCCGAAGTGCATCATCAG
The DNA here is from genome assembly GCF_900196725.1 of Candidatus Methanoperedens nitratireducens. Lineage (GTDB taxonomy): Archaea > Halobacteriota > Methanosarcinia > Methanosarcinales > Methanoperedenaceae > Methanoperedens > Methanoperedens nitroreducens_A. Next base: position 35,121 of record NZ_FZMP01000207.1, read on the forward strand.
TATCGTGTATTTTTCTCCCCGGGCGGCGGTTATTTTTTTTATCTCCTCTGCTATCTGGGGAATTACAGAAACAGTGCTTGAGCCGATGTATTTCACACCGAAGATGCGGACGTTGTCCAGTTCGATAAAATCACCCATTAGTTTGACGCCGTCAGCCTCTGCCTCTTTCAGCTTTATAACTTTAAGCAGACCCTCGGAATTCAGCATATCAAGCCAGCTATAGCCATCCTGGTGGTATGCCAGATCATGATTTCCCTCAACGACATAAACGCCTGCGGAAGGACTTTTCTTTTTTAATTCCGAAAGTACCTTGTGCGCCTGCCTATAGGTGGGCGCGTTTATGTTCCGCTTGTGAAATAAATCACCTGAGATAAGGATGAATTCCACCCTGTGATCAATGGCGTGCTGAATGACAGTATGAAAAGCGCGGGCGTAGTCACGGAAGCGCTCGGGGAGCCCGTATTGAGCATAACCCAGGTGAAAATCGCTCGCATGGATGAAGTTCATTGGGACTTAAAAGGCGCTACGGGTTAAAAATTGTTGCGGGAGCGGGGCGAAAGTGAATGGGGAGTTTATTATATTAGGGTGTACGTATCTATTCTCGCTTTTTCTAAGGAATACTTTCGCGCCGCTCTTGCTGAAGTACTTTATGTATAGGCGTCAGTGTATCGGTTATATGGATGGTAACAAGAAAGAGCTCAGGCATGACAGGCATACGGTATCACTGCTGACAGACCACCTTGTGTTCTCTCCCAAATATAGAGGAAAGGTCCTCGTGGGAGATGTGGCGATGATCGCTGAGGGGATTATCTGCAAAACCTGTGTAGAGATGGGTATTGAGATAATAGAGATAGCTGTGAATCCTGATCATGTTCACATTTTTTTTAAATATCCTCCTAAGTATTCGCTGAGCTTTATTGCAAAGAAATTAAAAGGAAGGTCGAGCAGGATACTGAGAGAGGAATTTCCGCATCTCAGGGATTGGTGCGGCGATCATTTCTGGGCACCGAGTTGCTTCCACGGGTCCGTAGGGCAAGGATGGGAGGTAGTACAGAAGTATATTGAAACGCAGGATAAACACCATGCAAAATCAATAGCTACAGGCCTCGTACATTAAGTACGGGGTTTGTGACGGGAGGAAACCCACCATATAAATTTTCAATTGCTGCTGGAACATCTCTTCCTTCAGGATTCAACATGGGACCGGACGGAACTATTGGAGGAAGCGGTACTCTTGCGCCGGGATTGTCAAAAAGTATTATCAAAGTGTTGCGCTTTTAATTCCAAACCTTTCAGTTCTTCAAATCATCGTTACAAACCTCGTAAACTTATTGATTCCTCTTGGCTAAGTTCATATCTGGACATCATATCTCGTTTCTGCCCAACGCCAAATTCATTCCCGGCTAAATAAGGCAGTTCAGGAACCATTTCCTTCTCAGACTTTCGGAAAACTTATTAAAGTCAGAAGTCAGTGTTACTATTGCAAATCCAGGATGAATGGAAATGTCCACGATAGCAAACGAGATTCCAGCAGATATATTAAAAGAGATCGAGTATTGGTCCAAAAAAGAAAGAACCGATACTGACTCTTTCATATTAAAGCTTATAGACGAGGGGCTGCGCGAGTGGAAAATACAAAAAGTGCTCAGAATGTACCAGAACCAGGAGATAACGCTCTGGAGAGCCGCTGAGATCGCCGGGGTCTCTCTGGCTGAACTACTGGCTGAGTTACCAAAACAAAAGATCGTTTTTCAATATGATCTTGAAGAGTTAAAAGAAGATTTAGAATATGCCCGTGGTAAGTGACGCCAGTCCGCTTCTTCTGCTGGCTAAGATTGGAAAGCTCAATCTCTTGAAAGAATTATACTCGAAAATTATAATCCCTTCGCAGGTCAGGGAAGAGGTCTTAAAATATAGCGATAATGCCTCTTTGCTTATAGCGGTGAACCTATGGATTGGTAACCACCCAGGGTTTTGAATATCATGTGCTAAGGTGATTCCAGGGCAGAAGATGGGATGTCCGGGTTGCTAAAAAGTCAAACCTCTATCCTTTCTAAGTTCTTATGCGCGTCCCTGTATTGTTTTTTCATATCTTTTAACCTGTTAAAAGCCTCTTCACATACCTGCTGTATCATCCCAGGCACTACCCCGGTAAGGTGCCTGTCTATAAGGGTGCGAAGCTCGTAATTGCAGTTTGAACATAAGTGGAGTATGCGGTTATCACCGGAATTCGGGACCAACTCTTCAGGTGCCAGGAGATGCTGGTGGATAGAGGCATTACTGATATACCCGCATATCTCGCATTCAATGTACGGTTTATCAGGTGCCTCAAGGTTCAGCCATTTCTCTATATAGTTATCGATATATTTTTTGTCCTTTATTTCGGCTGCCAGCCGGGCTTTATCATTACGACCTTGCATAATTACCGAGTATTATTAAATCCGGCCTTGGTTTTTCAAAGCTTCCAAGCTCGTTCTTGCACCTGTTGCAAAGTTCGCGCGCCGTGAACGCCACCACCTCAAAAGACCCGGGCAGGGTACGGGCATATATCAGATGAGGCTTCAGACCGAGGTCTTTGCTGATCTCAGACAGGATAGCGACGAATTGTTTCCGGTAAACTTCCAGATCCTCTGTCTGCAATCCCCTCAGATCCGCAAGCATGCCCATACACCCGCACGCAGTTCCAAACACTTTTAATTCTATTATATAGACCGGTGCTCCTTTGAATTTCCTGATGGTGCTCTCAAGCTTTCCACGGTTCTCGGGGATCTTAGTTACGAAGTCGCGCATTTTGTTCTAACCTCTTTTAAGGGCAAAGTCTTTCTTTGCCGGTCTTTAAATTCATAAACCCTGATAACTCTTTCCGCTGTAGCTTTACAGAATCCGCACCTGTGACAGAATTTTTTGCAACCCATCCACTGTTTTACAGCGCCTTCCAGTTCCTTGTTAGGGATATAGAACATATCGCGCAGTTCACTGGGGCAGTCAAGCAGGTCCATCAAGTTCCCGTCGTAAGAACGGTTCGAATAAGCTTTCATGCAATCTATTATCCAGCGTATCGTGTTGGCACGCCCGGACATCTTGAAACAATCTATACCAAGCGCCTCATAGGCACCGAGGTCTTCCGGTCTTATCCATGGGGACTTAATTACCAGCTCCGGATACCTGACCCTGAAAGACATGCACTTTTCATAATAATAGTCGCTGAAAATACTGGGCTTGTTACCGAGAGCTGTCATGTGGGAAAAAAGATTGAAATGGGAATACCGAAACGGGCATTTGTACAGGCACGCCTCATTCACCAGAAGCCGCAGTTCGCAGTCCGCGACATCCTTTATGGCTTCCAGGATATCGAAGTTCCGGTTGATATTGGTATCCAGCGTTATAGCATCCGCACCGAGTTCCAGGTAGAACCTTGCCCGCTCAGGCGAATCAACATGAGATATGGTAGACACCACGACCTTTATATCTGGAAATTCCTTCCTGAGCATTTCTATCAGGTAAGGCTCGGCAACCGTCACCGAGTCCACTCCGATATCGTTCAGCTTCCCAAAATACCATCTGAACATATTGTAACCCTGTGAAGTCAAATGCTGTCCCCCCATGCATGAAGGATTCATAACGATACCGATTTTCAGTTTCCTGTCATGCAGGTACTCGGTTTGCGTTACAATCTCATCCAGCATTGGGGCGTGCAGTGTAATCCTGCCGCTACCGAGCACCTCCGGCGTACCTGCCATATAGATCTCATAAGCGTCCCCGGTCGCCTCTTTGCATATCTCTTTCAGCGCTAAAAAATGACCCGGATGCGGTATTACCAGTTTCATTATTTCACTTCCTGCTCAACAAGTCGTGGGGAATAATATATCTTTTCATGCAAACCATTCCGGTCGCAAAAAATGAATCTTATAAGGAACTGTAAATTTCCTCAAACAACCAGGCATACTCCTGGGGTTTTGTTAAAAACTCAAGCTTCTTCATATCCCTTACCAGTCCGTACATTTCTTTGTTTTTCTGCAGCCCTGCTTCCCGGACATTTGTGGGAGCAAGCGCCCTTATTTCCGGCACTTCAATATAATGGGAGTTTTTCACGATCCCGTTTTCCAGGATAAAATAAGCGCCTCCTCCCATTTCCTTTATTGGCGCATATACGGACTCAAAATCCCGCGCGACCCAGTTCGCCATCTTCAGCACCTTATTAGAGGCATTGATTGTGAGATGACCGTATCCGGGAGGAATAATTACCTTATCCCCCTGGCTTGCTTTTACCAGCACTACGTCCTTTATCCTATTGCCCTCAGGCTTCTGCATAACATAATGAGCCTCGCCGCTTAAGACTTCATATATTTCCGGGAATGTCATGCCGGTGCCAGGTACAACCGGGTGGTAGTGCCCTGCGGTCTTCACGAATTCACGTCCCAGCATGCGGGGAGGAATGACTGTGATGTCGTATCTCAAGCCGTGCTCGCGCATTGTGAGCGCGTCATTTTTACTCAGGGAAAGCTCACGGTACATATAATACAATACAATGTTGCCCGCCCCGGAAAGCCATTCCCGGTCATAAGCGACCTCTTTCATATCGAACAGCGTTCTGATGTTAGGCTTTACCCTCTTTGTCCCGAATTCCAGAATATGCTCCATCAATCAATAATTATGTTTTTCAATATTTATAGGATTGCGTTCACTTTATCAAAATCATGAGTGATGTTACCCTTTCCGGGTAAAAGGAAAAAATGTTCCCTGCGACTACAAGCAGCGTCCCGGTCCAGAATATCAGAATATGGAAAGGATTATCTCTTAAGCTTACAAAATTAAAGACCAGTATAACAATCCCCAGATGCAGGAGCGATGAGCCAAGCCTTATCATATATCCTTCTTTCTCGAACCTGATCGCCTGGCTCTTTTTGAATGTCAGGATAAGAATGACAGCCTGTACCGCTATCATAACCGCAAGCATAAAACCCAATCCTGTCCCTATGCCTCTTAAAAATACCAGCATGACCATCACTCCCAGCACTGCAGCACCGAATTTTACCAGTATATCCTGTTCAAACAGCCTTTTGGGAATGCACAGGCCAAGCGATATAAGCAGAAGCAAAAGGAACGGGTAGATGTACGAATTCATTTCATCTATATACTTGCCGTACTGGGCAGTCCGGGTCCACTGCGGGTCAACTGAAAGATAATTGTAATAAGTAATCCCGTAAACGCTGACCAGACCTATCGCAAAAAGAATAAGGGTTGTAAAGATTATCAGATAATAATCGTAGTTTTTAAGCCTCATGGCTGCACCACCGAATGTATCCCCGGAACGATATAGGTAAGCAGGTAAGTAAATACCAGGGATGCGAAGCAGATTATCCCTGTATACGCAGTCGTTCTCCACATTTTATCCCTGTTAGCGTATATACGGGCGTGCAGGTATGCGCTGTAAAGCACCCACATCATTATCGAGCCGCTTATTTTGGGGTCCCATCACCACGCGCTGTCTTTCCACGCCTCTATAGCCCATGGGTAGCCGATAAGCATTCCCGCCGTGAGCAGGATATATCCCGGCTTTGCATACCTGTACGCGATCTCATCATAGAGCTTATCCTTCCTGATGAGCATGTAAACGCATGCAGCAAAGGTAATTATAAGAGAAGCGTATGCAATGAACAGCATTGGCGGGTGCGTCCACATATAGGCTGAATTGTAGTAGTATGTGATGCGCCCGTATAATGTCCCGGCTACCTGGAAAATCGTCCCATCTCCCCTTCCGAGCGCGGAATACCACATGGTAATCTCGCTGTGGACGGCGGGTAACGGTTCTTTAAACGGGTTGGAGAGGAAAAATATGAGCGTTGAGAAGATCGACAAAATTATGCCAATAAAGGCAATAATGTCTTTTCGCCTCTGCATTACCAGAACAAAAATAAAGGCTACCATAGCCCAGAAGTACAGTTTCTCCGATTCGATCCAGAGCGGGATGATGAAGCGGCTGCTGTCCACGGGTATCAATTGCCGTAAAACCGCCGGGTATTCGATCAAAACCGTATTATAAATCTGTATGTGGAACCGGATGAGAAAAATAAAGCCGAGGACATAAAGACCTGTATTAATATATATAAATTTTATCAAATAATCGTAATATACATTTTTTCTCTTAATGATATAAAGAAACGAGAGGATACCTTGTAATAACGATATTATCAGAATATATGTAATTACCGGCTTCCCGATAATAGCCAGGGACTCCCTTGCTGCCAGATATTCGGGAAAGCCCATTACAGCTCGATCTCCTCGACGGGTTTGCCATCAACCGTGCGGGGTGAAAGCCAGTCGATGATGGTCATGAGGTCTTCTTTATTCCCGGCAGATATTTCAATATGTATCGAACCCAGGCTCTCCTCACCAGCCGGGAAATTCACTTTCCCCACATAAGCTACCTGTTTATTCAGCTTGAACTGTATGGTATTCACTTCAATGCCATTCATGAATACCTGGCGCGCCGTATCAAGGATGCAGTGTTCCCTTAAAAGCTGATGTAACTTTCGAAGGCTTCCCATGTCCCCCTCCCCGTAGAGCCCCGGAACACCAAAATCCTGTAGCAAAAGTTTTACAGGGATTAAATTCATGATCGCAGTTTCAACTTTTTCCCGGACTTCCGTAGGGTGTACAAGTGCAAAGACCTTTACTGTTGCTATCATAAATTTATGAGCAATTTTTTGACCTGTTCATGGAATTTTTCAAGGGAGCTGGTATTACTTATAGTTATATCCGCAATTTCTATCGCTTTATCCAGTCCCCAGCCTTTCTCGCGTTCATCGCGCCTTTTTAATTCCTCTGTGCTGCACATGTCATCAGAACGGGCGCGCTTTTTAACCCTCTCAAACCTGATATCAAAAGAAGCATCTATGGCTACAAGCTTAAAATCGTCTCCGAACTGGTTTTTGAAATAATTTACCTCTTCTATATTCCTTGTACCATCGATAACAATAACAGGCGAATCAAGCAAATGGACTTTGTGAACACACCTTCTTGCAATCGCATCCATACCCTCTTCCCTGCGAAGCCTGGTTCCCGTGCCGCCGATATTCTCATCAGTGGGAGGTAGACCGCACCTTGCGGTTTCTTCCCTTACAACGTCGCCCATGTTCACGACCGGTATGTTCAGGCTCCGGGCGATATTTGACGCTTCGGATTTTCCGGATGCAGGCATTCCAACAAATGCAATAATCTTCATGGGCAGGGTTAATTCTGCTGGAAGTTTATAAACTTATGCACCCAATATTTATATGCTATAAAATCATATTCCTTCGCTCATGGAAGAAGCTATAGCGAAAAATCCTGCTGCAGACAGTACGATTCAAAAGGATAGCGGGACAGAGATAAAAGAATTGCGGGAAATGGTAGAATCCCTGCGTGATCAGGTAAAAGAGATGCATTCAAGGCTTCTTGAAGCAGCGATCCTGAACAATAAATATGTCCAGACTATCCAGGAATATCAAAAGCAGATAGAGCAGTTGAAAAAGCCGCCCCTGTTCATTTGCAGTGTCGTGGAACTGCTTGATGACATGGCGCTTCTAAGGCAGCACGGCAGCAACCAGGAGATCGTCACATGGGTGCCTGATGAAATTAAAACAAAAATAGAAGCAGGTGCGCGTGTAGCGGTTACAAATAACCTTGCGATCGTCAGGGTATTATCCAAATCGGCAGATGTAAGAGCACGTGTAATGGAGCTGATCGAAGCTCCCGATGTCGATTATAATATGATAGGTGGTCTGAACAGGCAGATAGATGAAGTTATCGAGGTACTTGAGCTTCCGCTTACGAATCCTGAGCTTTTCGCGGAAGTAGGGGTTGAGCCTCCCAATGGCATCCTGCTATACGGTCCACCCGGTACCGGGAAAACCCTTATAGCCAAAGCAGTTGCACACAGGGCCAAGGCTACCTTTATCAGGATGAGCGGAACCGAGCTTGTCCAGAAATACATAGGGGAAGGCGCGCGTCTTGTGAGGGATGTATTCGATATAGCAAGGGAAAAATCCCCAAGTATCGTTTTTATAGACGAGATAGATGCGGTCGGAAGCAGGAGAAGCTACGACGGCACTACGGGTTCATCGGAAGTTAACAGGACAATGGTACAGCTGCTTGCGGAGCTTGACGGCTTTGATAAGCGGGGTGATGTGAAAGTGGTCGCAGCCACGAATCGTATCGATCTTCTTGACCCCGCCTTATTAAGACCCGGAAGGTTTGACAGGATAATCGAAGTACCCAGACCTGATGCCGAAGGACGCCTGGAGATACTGAAGATACACTCGCGGAACATGAAGCTTGATAACGTGGACTTTGACGAGCTTGTAGAGCTGACAGAAGGATTAAGCGGCGCAGACCTTAAAGCCATTGTTACCGAAGCGGGCATGAACGTTATCAGAAGAAAAGGTAAGCTGGTAACCGTGGAAGATTTTAAGAAAGCTTATGATAAGATGATTATCAAGGAGAAAAAAGACGAAGTGACAGGGATGTTCGTATAATCCCTGTAAAATATTTCAATTTAAAAGAAATCAATTGCCGGTTTATACCCGGCAATTTTTAAAAAGTTAATCCATCGTTTCGCCCGTATCTTTTGAGCGAAGGTCGGATAATGAATAAGCTAGGTTCCTTATTTTAAGTCTTTCTTCTACTGTTGCTTCTTCACCTTTCTTAATGGCTTTAATTCTTTCCGGGTCTATTCCAGAATAATTGCCAAGCTGTTCATATGTAAGTTTGTGTTTGTGGAGCAACTCAATCAAATAACGTTTGGTGGCTGGAAGTCCCATGTAAATCACCTGGATAGTATGCTTTAATACATATGGACAGGTATATCAAGGTATCTTAAGGTGACCTGAAAATGAATGATAAAGATACCGATGTTATCCAGACTGTTGAAACCGAGGTTGACGGAATAAAAAAAAGGCTAAAAAAAGTCAAGAGGAAATGCACAGTCGTACGTGTTGCACAGGCCAAAGGCTGGAGAAATGTTGTGGTAGTGGATACCAAAACAAATAAAAAATACTTTTTTGGAAAAGTACTCAACCCGCCGCCTGAGATTAACCCTGGCGAGGAGTTGTATATAGGGTATGAGGATATGCCTTATGAACTTCCGGGTATAAAGCAAAAAATAATCCTTATGACCCTTGATGGTTTCCAGCTTGACTGGACCATGGTCTAAGTTACCTTTATAGTTCCATTCACATTTTTATTATTTTTAACGTAATAAATATAGGTTCCGGAAGTCTTGAACATATACGGTGATGTTTGTCTGCCGTTATCCAGGACTTTTTCCGTGAATCCCGGGATATCATCGCTTGCAACAGTAATTGGGTCCAGTCCTTCATTGGACCAGATAACTTCATCACCTGCTCTGAGATTTAAAGAAGCGCCTCTAAAAATCCTGTAGCGGTCTAATGTAATATAAGTCTTATTTCCCGTAGGAGTAATTTCCGGGAACTGGGTGCCTGTGACCACTGTGACCACAGGTGTTGCCGCTGTTGCCGTAATTGCCGGAGTCGGCGTCGGAGATAAAGTTGATGCCGGGGTCGACTGTTTCGGTGCTGCTGAATTAGACGAAAATGCCCAGATAAGCCCCCCGATGACCAGTATTGCCAGACCTATCGTCAGTACCTTATTGAAACCCCCTGTCCCCGCTGCTGGCTGCGCTCCGGAAGGGACAGGTACAACCGGCGGTTTTGCGACAACAGAAGGTTTTACCTCTACTTTTTTAACATCTTCAATCACAGGCGTTACAGATGGTTTTATATCTTTCGCGCCTGTCAAATCTATGTTCCAGTTGCATTTCGGACATACCCTGGCAACAGGGTAATCAATGCTGCCAAGACCAAGTTCTTTTTTAATGGTTTTGGTTATTAACGGCTCACCGCATTTCGGACATCTTTCTTCCATTTCGACACCATCTTAAAACTACTATTGACCTATATATTTAGCTATATATTAATATATCGATTGACATCTGTAAGATTTTTAACCATTTTCCGAAGTTTGCTCTAATATTTGGTGGTGTCAGTAAGTTCCTGCGGCAGGGATTTTTTATGCGCACATGTTTTTAATACAGCATACCAGTCACGCGCAAATAATACAAGGCTGATAAGTGCCATCATTTCAAAGAATTCGAAAAATACCATGGAATCGGGCAGATTTAACACTTCGAAAAATCCATTGACCAGGAAAAACAAGCCGAATAAGAATACATGGATGAATTTTTTTGAAAAAATTTAAGTAGTAGCAATGTTCTGAAAACATATCGGGTGGTAATTATTAAACCAAACCATATCAAAATATCTATACTCATAGTACTGGCAGTCCTCTTAGCAACAGGATGCGTTGAGCGTGTAGAACAAGTTTACAGCAAATCAAGTGTAGGCGCAAGCCCTATGACTCCCTGGAACAATAAAAACATCAAGCCTGACATTGAGCTTTCAGCATATGTCCATCCCCAGGCTTCCGTAATAGGAGCAGTGTACATCGGTAAGAACGTAATGGTCTCACCACAGGCTTCGGTGAGGGGCGATGAAGGGATGCCAATCCATATAGGCAATGATACGAACGTGCAGGACGGTGTTTCGATACATGCGCTTGAGACCTCTGATGAGGAAGGAAAACCGGTAGAGAAGAACCTGGTCGAGGTCAAAGGCCAAAAATACGCCGTGTACATCGGTGATAGGGTCTCACTGGCTCATCAGGCGCAGGTTCACGGCCCGGCGAGCGTGGGCGATGATACCTTTGTGGGCATGCAGGCGTTCGTGTTCAAATCAAAGGTTGGTAACAATGTGGTGATCGAGCCTGCGGCAAGGGTTGTGGGCGTGACCATCCCCGATGGCAGATATGTGCCTCTTGGAATGATTGTTTCCAATCAGTCCGTAGCTGATGCCCTGCCTGTTATCACTGAGGATTACGTGTTCGCGCACCTGAACGAGGGAGTGCTGCATGTGAACACGAACCTGGCTAAGGGCTATAACATGATGGGCGGAAAAAGCGCGCCAGAGGCTTCGGAAGGCGATGGAGGGCATGCGGAGTTGAAGAAGGAATAAATGAAAGTCAGGGGGCGTCTTTTGACGCGCCCTTTATTCTGGTTCAAGCTGGGGCTTCTTCGAGTAATTTTTATAATTAAGAAAATAATTTCTGAGATATTAATTTACCTTATGTTACAACCCTCCCATCCTTCAGCCTTACAATCCTGTCCGCCTTTTCCCCCAGGTCTGGCTCATGCGTTACCATGATTATGGTCTGCCCGCGCTGTTCATTCAGCTCCCTGAAAAGCTGCACGATCTGGTTTGAGGACTCGGTATCCAGGTTAGCCGTCGGCTCATCCGCAAGCAGTATAGCCGGCTCGTTCGCAAGGGCTCGCGCGATCGCAACACGCTGCTGCTGTCCGCCTGAAAGTTCATTCGGGGTATGGTCCGCCCTGTCGCCCAGTCCCACAAGCTCCAGAAGTGAGGCAGCCCGGTCGTATTTCCTGTTATCCATGATCATGGGAAGTGCGACGTTCTCAAGCGCGCTGAGTTCCATAAGCAGGCTGAAGAACTGGAAAACGAAACCGAGCTTCCTTAGCCTGAAATCCGCCCTCTCGTTTTCGTTCAACGAGGATACGTCAGAACCGTCGATAAAGATGCTTCCCGATGTTGGCGCATCCAGAAGCCCCATCATGTTCAGCAAAGTGGATTTTCCGCTCCCCGAAGGACCCATGAGTGCCACGAATTCGCCCCTGCCGATATCTAAATCCACGCCCCGGAGCGCCGGTACCTCTATCTTGCCCATGTAATATATCTTCCGGATATTCTTAAGTTCTATCAACTATCCTCCCCATATGGCTTTTATGATATTCGTCTTCGCCGCCACCGATGCAGGGTACATACCGCCTATGATGCAGGTCATGAGTATAGCCAGGTCCGCCGCGATTATCGACCGCGCAGAAATCCACGGGATAATAACAAGCTTCATTCCATATTCGGGCTCCATTACAAGAGGATTCTGGCGCATGCCCTCTACCAGGAACATGCTGCCGACGGTGCCAAGCATAGTCCCGATCACGCCGATAAAAAGAGCCTCTGCAAGATAGATTTTCAGTATCATAGACCCTTTTGCCCCCATCGCTTTGAGAACACCTATCTCGCGTATCTTGTTTTTCACTGTAGTATATATTATCAGGCTTATGGCGATAGCTGCGACAAATACGGGGATCGCCGAGGTAAGCAGCGATATGGCGCCGAAGGTCTCTATCATCCCCGCCATGCCGGCTGAAAGCTCCTGCCAGGTCTTTACGTTCGGAAGAGTAGTCTCTTTCTGGAGTATGGTCTTATACATTAATGAATTATCGGGATTTTCAAGCCGTATAAGAATGCTGGTAGCATCATCTTTTTCGACAAGCTGTTTGACTGTATCATATGTAGCAATTATGCCGTACCTGTCAAGCTCCCATGTCCCGGTGCTGATAATACCCTTTATCCTGAACTCTATGGGCTCTCTGTCCTGGTACAGGATAAGAACCGTATCTCCCACATCAACTTTCAGGATTTCTGCAAGAGAAGTCCCTATCAACAGTTCATATTTATCCTTATCGTCAAGGAATTCCCCCCTTTCTACGGTTTTAGAGAGCGTGGAGGCTTTTTCTTCAAGCGACGGTTTGACACCGAATATAGCGATCCCGATCTTTTCTGTTTTCGATTCTATCTCCACACCCCCTGTTACCCTTGGCGCCACCCCTACAATGCCTTTTATACCTGAGGCTTTTGATACCACGCTTTCAGACCTCGCAATTACATCATCACCTGTGTTCGGCTGTATCTGCATATGCCCGAGAAAAACATCGACTGCGTTTCCTACAAACGCATTTTGCATCCCGTTGTTCAGTGCGGTTGTAAAAATAGGACCTACTACGCCAATAGTTATGGCAAGGATGACCATCAGGGTCTCGCGCCTTCTTTTGGACATGTCCTTGATAGCAAGGAAAAGCCACGCCTTCATGATATCAGTGTTTCCTTAGCTTCCAGAAATACAACAAAGCCAGTATCGCGATCAAACCGATTATAACAGGAAGAGGGTTACTGCTGTTAGCAGGAGCGACTATCAGGATAAGCTCTCTTTGTATCTCGCGCTTTCCGAAATCGTCTTGAAAACTTATGTTCAAAACTGCCGACTTTTTACCGCTCCCTGCCCCATCAAGGGTAAATATGGCATTGGAATAATCGTCTTTTTTGATTTCTCCCAGGTATGCCAGGGTATCGCCTTCAAGTCCTGATTCAAGGCGCGCCGTTACGCCTTTTGCATCCCCCGTGCCAGTGTTCTCGATTTTCACCGTCAGCGTAAAGGGCTCATTCTCCTGTATTCTTGCAGGTTCAGTTGTCTTTTTCGCGATATCGAGGTTTGCCCTGCCGGCTGCGACTATACCTACGAGTTTTGTCTCGTTGTATTCAATGCCCCTTTCATCCATATAATCAAGGATAAGGTCAACAGGATAGTTCTTGATAATTGCATTCTTTTCCATTGAGAACCAGAATTCAGCATCTTTTTCCATTCCCTGGGACAGGTCTTTAAAAATACGCTCGGAGTCAGAGGACAACGGCACGAGCTCTTTGTCCCTTGGGTTCAGCGTCAGCTTCAGCCATTTTATCTCGTTATCGCCGACGTTCTCAAGCGAGACCGCCATCTTGAACGGTTCGCCGGGCTCGACCTGTGAGCTGTTCGCTATAACCTGCACGCTCCTGACCTCTACAAGCGTATTCCCCTTGACAGCAAGCGTTATCTTGCCTGTGGATTCTTTATTCTGCCCGTAATAAACTGTATATGGTATGTCGTATTGTCCGTATGTTGCGTTCCTCTCCACGTCGATCTTGAAAAAAGTCTTATGCGCGGTCCCCGCGGCCAGGTTGAAATACTGCGTATATTCATTCCCATAACCTCCGCTTGCGATAAGGTATCCCGGATAGCTGATCTCCCCGAGTTTGTTATTGGGAGGTATAGATGCGGAGAAAGGGTATCTCAGGAAAAGGTATATTTTTACATTATCCACAGGCGCATCTATATTATTCTGTACCGTGAACTCCAGTCCCACGTTCCTGTCACCCGGCGTGAGATGGGGAACGGAAACGACATAAGTAATATTGAAAGGGAGCTGTTCAGATTGTGCCTGTGTATTGGCTGCGGAAGTCAATAGAATTAGTAAAGTAAGTGCCAGGATTTTTTTCATAAATTAACACCGGATTTTAATTCAGCCGTATTTTATGATGTACTGTGATTTAAAGATAATTTAGAGTCACCTTTATTCCCACAGCTTCAGATATTTTAATCCATTTTATTCAAAATATACTTTTGCTTCCGTTGGTTTATATGCAGAAATCAATGCTGCAGATGAGTAATCATGCAAAATTATATATAATAAGATACTTCTTTAATTGGTTGTGGTACTATATGGATTTCCTTGAAAAAGTAAAAGGATTGTTACTGGAACCTTCAAAGACATTTGATTCTTTGAAAGATGAAACCTTGGAAGAAGCTCTAAAATATTATGCAATTATTGCTGTTGCGTATTCAGCACTTTTTGCATTAATGTTTACATTCGCAGGCAGCCTGTTCGGTTCTATGATGGGATTCAGGGACTTTGGAATGATGATGGGTGCCGGAGCCGGAATAGGTGCAGCTGTAGTATTCTTTGTGATGTTTATGATACTTGCAATAGCAGGTGCATTCATAGGAGGAGCGATACTTCATATCTTCGTTTACATTGTGGGCGGAAGAAAAGGAATTGTGCAAACAATAAAAGCTGTTATGTATGGAGCAACCCCGTCTTTGCTGCTTGGCTGGATACCGCTTGTAAGCATAATCGCCTCGATATGGTCATTAATTGTGGAGATTATCGGGATTCGACAGCTTCATGGGCTAACTACCGGAAGGGCAATTCTTGCTATACTTATACCGATAATACTGGGTATTATACTAGCAGTAGTTCTTGCAGCATTGTTAGTTGCATACATGACAAGTACAGGAGTGCCGCGGTATGGGTATTGACCCATTACTTCTTTACCTTTTTTAATCCCTCGATCACAGCATCGTACTTCTGGCATATCCTCTTCACAACATCCATTTCGGCATTCTTATGCGTGGGAACCAGGATATCAGCCCCGCCTCCTATCTCCTTGCCTTCACTCGATGTACCGTAATCAGGCGCTATCTTTACGCCATTGGATGAGATCCCCAGGCGCAGTTCATTGACGATGCGCGACACCATCTCTGTTTGCGGCGCCACTTTCGTGGTGATAGAGTACGTTTTCTCGATATACTCATCCTTCAAACCGGAGATACGTTCGATGCTTTCCTTGACCTTTATTTTACTCCCGTACTCGGCGAGCAAGTTTATCGAATTGATAAGGTCATCGAACGTTGCTGCCGAGACCTCGATTATCCTGCCGTCAAAATACTTGCCGATCTTCTCTCCATAGCCTTTTGAAATCACAAGGACTCCGAGATCCTGCACACGGTCCCGCTCCTCGTCCGTAGGGTTATACGGGTTAACCACCTCAAATTCCGCGATCCCGCAAAGTGCCATCAACGACTCATACATCGGGGTAACGCCTATCCCCTGCTTCCCAAGCCATTTATCAAGCCCCATCTTCTGCTCGCGCGCAAGCTCGATTATCTTGTGTTTGATAGCTTCAGGGTCTGCTGAATCAAGGTTAAAGTATTCTGCAAACCGCGCCGTAGTTTGCAGCATCCGCGTCCTGCCATGTGGTTCTGCCGATATCAAGCCCCTCTCCTCAAGGTCTCTCACATGATCATAAGCGGCGGCGCCTCTCCTGTCAACAAGCTCTGCCACTGTAATGGGCTGGTGATACGCAATCATAGATAGCGTGCGAAGCACAGGGGAGCGCAGTTCCTTTGGTGCTATATGCCGCACCTTCTCCGCATACTCAGGCTTGACCTGCATCACAAACCTCCCTTCTATCTCTACAATCTCTATGGCAGAGCCCCGCTGCGCGTACTCGTCCATCAACTGCCTGACTATATCCCCTACGTTCTTTAATTTTGTAAGGTTACGAAGCTGCAACTCATCCAGGGGTTCACCCGAAGCGAACAGCGCAGCTTCTATGATCTCCTTTCCTTCGCTCACGATGCCCCCTGTTTGCGAATGAAAAGCTCACCGAAAAGTTCTTCCTGGTCAAGCCATATTTCCTTTTTTGTTGCAAGGAATAATATCGCCAGGTATGCCATTACCTTTCCAGACCTGTCAAGTGTCCGGACAAGGTCTGAGAACCTGATATTCTGCTGGTTCTCAAAAAGCCCGTCCAGCAAATTCCGCATCTTCCCGACCCTGCTTTCGACATCCTCGTCGTGGGCTATCGACAGCACCTCCTTGAGCGTGGCGCGGCGTTCGTCCTTAATGTTCTTAAAGCGTTCCAGCCTCCGCTTCTCTATCAGCTCAGCCTTCTTTAATTCCGAAAGCAATTCCTCAAGCGTCACAGGCCGCCTGGACGTACGGCGCAACGGCAGCGCAGGCACTGGATAATCACTGATCTCGAATTGCTCGTAATCGTCATCGATTATTTCCTGCGGTTCCTCTATGTCCACAAGGGCATTGGATTTCATGCGAAGCAGTATGGCAGCATACAGCAATGTCCTTCCAGAGATGCGCAGATCCATTTTTTCCAGCGCCTCAAGCTGCTTCAGGAACTTATCAGTAACCTCGACTATATCGACATTCCAGGGGTCAATCTCCCCGTTTTTCGCCATGTTTACAAGGATTTCGATAGGTTCTTCCAGTATTTCCTCGATTAGAACTGCTTCTCCTTCGGACATATTTAATTCATATGAATTCGGAAAACTTTGCCTTATTTACAGATTTAGTCTTCCGGTTGTTTTTAATGTATCTCTTCTATACAATCCTGTTTAGGGTTATATATCTACTGCTCTTTAATAGGTTCAAATTTATTTAAGGCTTGGCATGGGTTATAGCGCTTATTTGAGCTTATGAGGAATGCTCGGAACATCTGATAATGCCCAAAAAGACCGAGAATTATAATTACACAATATCCCGCTTTTCCCCGTCTTTTGACAGTAGAACAACCCTGCTTGCCTCTGATTCATCCGCGATAAGATAGCCCAGCGCCAGAGCGACCTCTTTTGAGAATTCCAGCACCTCCCGGTGGGATGGCATGTTATCCCGCGACAGCCGCATTCTTGAAAATCCAAGGTGCATATAAGCTTTCAGTTCAACGTAATCGGGCTCTGCCGCTTCTATAAGCCGCGCATAGCCTTCGGGCGCGGACACATTCACACCTTTTGTCAGAGTAATCCTGACTGCAGTCCTCGCCTTGAAATCCTTCATAACTTCTAGTGAATGCTTTATGTTCTCCCATGTGTCTCCAAGCGGTCTGCATACCTTTCCATATGCCTCCTTATCAGGTGCATTCAGGCTGATATAAAGTTGCGTGGGCTTGATATCTCCGACCATTCCGGGGTTTGTTCCGTTGGTGACTACAAAAGTTGTCAGGTCTTTTTTGTGGAATTCTTCAATGAGTTCGGGCAGATAAGGGTATATCGTCGGCTCACCTGAAAGCGAAATAGCAACATGCTTGGGTGTAAAAGCCTCTTTCCACTTCGTTTTATCCATAATCTCAGAGCCGCCATAGCCCGATACAAGCCTGTGCTGCCCGGCGAGGCAGCTTTCCACTATGTCCTGCGGAGAATCCCATTTTTCGGGGACTTCCACGGGCGCTTCAACAGCGCGCCAGCAGTGGAGGCAGCGGTGGTTGCATACAAGGGTGGGCGTCATCTGGATGCAGCGGTGTGAGGTTATACCGTAGAATTTTGATTTATAACAGTCCCCATCGTTGCGCAGGCTTTTGTTAAGCCAGAGGCATGTTTTCACTGCACCGTGGGTGCCGGCGAGATGATAGCCGTGTTTTTTTAGGAGGTCTTTTGTTGATTCGGTTATAGGTTTCATCGGTTCGGAATTAGACAAATACACCGACCTATTTATAAACTCGCCCCTAAAAAGATATTTTGCTTCTAACTACCCTTACCTAAACCGAAAGCTATTATACACAAAATAACATCAGATAGAGTAAACCATTAGAGGTAATTTAATGCCAAGAAACATTCGTGTGGAGAAACTTACACAAACTCCTATAGAAAAACAGGAGATTGAGATAGTAGAGAGAAAAGGGGTTGGGCACCCGGATAGCATGGCAGATGGCTTTGCTGAGGCTGTAAGCCGCTCGCTATGCAATGAATACATCAAAAAATGCGGAACAGTCCTTCACCATAATACCGATCAGGTCGAGGTCGTGGCTGGACGCTCCTGCCCGGAATACAAAGGTGGGGAACTGATATCGCCGATGTATGTGCTTCTCGTAGGGAGGGCGACAAAAGAATTCCAGGACTGTAAAATCCCCACTGATACCACGGCTGTAAAGGCTGCGAAACAATACCTGAAAAACACCCTTCCGGACATCGATTCTGAGCATGATATTATCATCGACTGCAAACTTGGCGTCGGGTCAACAGACCTCCAGAGCGTTTTCAGGCGCGGACAAGCGCCTATGGCAAATGATACATCTTTCGGTGTGGGGTTCGCTCCCTTCTCCGAAACTGAGAATATAGTCTATAATACAGAGCGGCAAATGGTGTTGAATTTCAAGAAAGATATCCCTGCCATTGGAACAGATATTAAGGTCATGGGCATGAGGAAGAACGATAAGATCACCCTCACCGTCGCCTGTGCAATGATAGGGAAGTACATAGACGATGCTTCACACTATTTCTCCATAAAAGAAGAGCTCAGCGATAAAATATGCGACCTTGCGATGAAATATACCAACCGTGAAGTGGAGGTCTTTGTTAATACTGGCGATCATGAAGAAAGCGGGTGCGTTTACCTGACCGTTACCGGGACTTCCGCGGAAATGGGCGATGACGGCTCGGTGGGAAGGGGGAACAGGTGTAACGGTCTGATAACGCCTAACAGACCGATGAGCATGGAAGCCACAAGCGGTAAAAACCCGATAAACCATGTCGGCAAGCTGTACAACCTCCTCTCCAACCGGATGGCGAACGATATCGCAGAAAAAGTCCCGGGAATCGAGGACGTGCATATCCGCATCCTGTCGCAGATAGGGCATCCGATAGACCAGCCGCTTATCGCAAGCGCGCAGGTGATACCCGAAGCAGGTGCGAATATGAGCGTGATAAAATCAGAATCCGAGGCGATCATCGACCAGTGGCTTGCTGATATCACCAAGGTCACAGAAATGATAGCCAGGGGAGAGCTGGATACTTTTTAGCTCTCTATTTTTCTCTTTTTACCCTTTTAGTATTTTCACATCAACGTGACGGGTCCTGGGTCCGTCAAGCTCAACGAAGAATACGCTCTGCCACGTTCCCAGTACAGGATGTCCGCCCTCGACCGGTATGACCGCGCTTGCTCCCAACAGCACGGCCCGCAGATGCGCATCTGCGTTATTGTCTATCTGGTTGTGGGCGTAGCTCTTATTTTCCGGTACGAGCGCTTCAAGCATGTCCAGTATATCGCTTCTAAGCCCGCGCTCGTTCTCGTTGATTATTATGCCGCCCGTACTGTGGCGTGTGGATACGACGCAGATGCCGTTTTCTGTGCCGCTTTCTTTTATCGCTGCGCGCACGCGGTCGGTTATGTCGATGAGTTCGGTGCGGGTTGTGGTCTGGATGTCCATGATTACCTCCGAAATTATCCCGTAATTAAACTATTTTGGAAAATGGATAAGCTTTTTCATTATAAATTAGATATATAGCCAGAATGCCAGAAGGAAAACTGATCACACTCGAAGGGATTGATGGTACAGGAAAATCCAGTATAGCAAAACTGCTGGGAACCGAATTCCCCAACGCTGTTTTTACAAGAGAGCCCACCCGGAGCTGGATAGGAAAAACAGTAAAAAATCGATAGAATCCGATGCTGACCCGTTAGCGGAACTGTTTTTGTTTGTCGCTGACCATGCAGAGCATATTGCAAAAGTGATCAGACCAGCACTTGCAGAAGGAAAACTCGTAATTTCCGACAGGTACTCCGACAGCAGGTATGCCTACCAGGGCGCCACTCTTTCAAATATGTTCGATGATGCGATGAGATGGGTGCAGGGTATTCATAAAGGCTGGACTGTAGTGCCTGACCTTACCATTCTTTTCACCATCGACCCGGCTGTTGCGGTCGCGCGGTGTGGCGTTCGCGGAGAGCATACGAAATTCGAAAAAATCGGGTTCCTGAGAAGCGTGCAGGAGAACTTTCTTAAACTTGCGAAAGAAGAGCCTCTGCGCTTTGTAATAATAGATGCTGATGCTACACTCGAAGTTGTCGGAAGTGAGGTTGAGTCTGCGATTAGAGATTTTATGGCGACCGCAGGATGATAATGTTTAATACAGCCATAAACCCATTCAACAGCGGTGATTTAATGCCGGAACATCCCGTTTTTGCAGATGGCGCCCTGCCCGGAAAATTCAAGCTGCTCATAGCCATGGCTTTTGATGCATCGTACGGAGCAGTTCAGGGTGTAAAGGTACTGGCTCAGCAGGCAATGGAGGCTGGCGCTACAAAAGAGGAGATTGCGGAAGCATTGAGAGTAGCACAACACCTGAGCGGCGTCGGCTGCATATATACAGCAGGGCAGGCTTTAAAGGAATTATTTGATTGAAAAATTCCCTTGCTTTTCAATAAATTATTTAAAAAAAATTATTTTTTAAATTCAGTATATCCGCATTTCCCGCATGCAAAGCGGTTCTTATGCTCTCCGAGAAAAACTCCCGGACCGCATCTGGGGCATGACTGCCTGACCTTTTTAGCCTTATCCCCGCTTACTTCGTAGAATTTATTTACTGCCATTAATATCACTTCTTTTCAGGTTCTTTTTTCTCTGATTTTGCCTCAGCTTTTGCCTCTGGTTTGGCTTCAGCCTTTGCCTCAGCTTTTGCTTCTGCCTTTGCTTCCTGTTTAGCTTCTCCGGCAGGTGCAGCCGGTGCTTCCTCGGCTTTCTCCTCGGTGGGCTTGGGCGCGCCTCGAACAACAAGATACTGGTGAGCCAGTTGTTTTAATCGCTCCTCGGTCTCGTAAATACTTGCCGTTCCTATTATCTCCTGCTTCCCGAATGCCGTATTAAGCTGTTCGATAACGATCAGTTCGGGTTTGGAGTTCGCCATTGCAGCAAGCTTGTTCTTCACTTCTATCCTTGAAGGGGTCCCTTTATTGACGATCTTTAAAGAGACTTCTCTTCTATTCAATAGTGGATTTTTTTTATCTTTGATGATCTGAAGTTCCATTATTTTCCTCCTTACATTTCATTTTATCAATTAATGATTGTATCTCTTTTTTCTTGTCCTGGGTCACTTTGACAACTACCGCCCCTTCGTCCGGCAAACCATATATAACTACTGATGACAATGGCGCCATGGCGATCGCCGGCAGGGCGGCTAAGTCCTCTTCACCTTTTACGAATATCCGTACCGGGTTATCGGAATCCATAGCTTTTGATACTTCATGCAGCAGTCCTTCCGTTAGTATACCAGGCGGGTTTTCGACCGTGATAGTCCTGAACCGGGGATGCTTGGTACCGTGCAGGATGTGATCAGCAGCGGGAATACGCTTTGTCCTGTCATCCACAAAAGATATGTCCGGCACAATCCCGGCATTAAGCAGGTTGAATGTTACAATATCTCCTACTGTTATTATTTTAGCAGGATTTTTCAAATCCTTGATTATCTGCCTGGCAGTATCCTGCCCGTCCCCGCGGTAAAGCTCACCGTGAAGTTTCCTGAGTTCTGATTTTAATTCATCCGGAAGACAATATATCTTCAAACTACCGCACCTTCAGGGCATACTTCCCGGGCAATTTAACACCAAGCTTTTTTGCTATCTGTGATTTTAGCGGGTCGATTATTACCACATAGCCGCTCCAGTCACTGGTAAAGGATGTAGAGTTGCATGCCTCGCACACCTGTCCGCTCACCAGCCTGTGGCACTCCTTACAAACAAGCTCTGCCATTACGCCTCCCCGGGGATTTCTGCGCTTTCTGCCTTAGCTGCATCTTCTTTCTTTACTTCCTTCTTTTCCTCTCTCTTCTTTTTCCTTGGCTTCGCTTCTTTTTCCTCGCCGCCTTCTTTCGGTTTGCCTTCCCGCGCCTCTTCAAGCCAGTCTATTTTACCCAGCGCATGCTGACGCATGGTCAGACCGATCTTACTGTCCCTTGGTTCGCGCTCATTAAGACTGACCGCCACTATCCTGGCTCTTACGTGGTCCCCTACTGTTACGGAGCGGCCGGATTCCTTTGTTATGAGCCTTGAGTTCCTCTCGTCGTAGCTCACGTACTCATCCGTCAGCTGGCTTACATGCACAAGACCGTCAAGAGGACCTATCCCCACAAATATACCGAACTCGACGACCTCTAACACGCTGCCTTCGATTATTTCCTGCAATTCAGGCATAAAAGTAATTGCATCAAACACGGTATCGTAATAAACTCCTGCATCTCCTGCCAGTATGTGCCCTTCGCCCACTTCTACAATGTCCGTTACTGCGACTATTGATCCAATAACCTTGTCCACAAGTCCTTCAAGCTTATCCCGCAGGGCAAGCTTAACTGCCGCTTCCACGGGTTCGCCAAGTAATTCAGGTGCAATTCTCACCGTATCTGCTAATCTCATTTTTTTATACATTTGAACCCTCTTAATAAAAGATATTAAATACTTAAATGAGTTTTCTCTCGAAGGTGTACAATAGTAACTCCCTTACTACATAATCTTTTCTTTAATTCTGCATCGTTGGTAAGGACAGCTACGTCCTTTCCGGCTGCCATGTCCATAATAATATCATCGACAAATCCATTCTTTTCAATCACGGTGCATCTGTCCAGCAAAGATAATGCTATCTTCGCCGCCACCTTATCCCTGCCCCGCGCTTCTATGAATATTTTTTCTAACTCCTTAACAGACGCCCCTGGAACAAGATATGTGTCAAATCCCAATCGTTTCAACTCCGAAAAAATATCTACGCCGAACTGTCCCGGGATCATCAGCCCGTTGGTATCGATAATCACTTTCCTCGTCATTTAACTTCTTTGATCAATATACCTGAGCCGATAAGCCTCCAGCGTGCTCCGACCCGCCTGCTGATCGCGATCGATGAGCCTTTGCCCGCGCATACCGGTCTTTTAAGTTTGACCTCGGCGTCCGAAGCCCTTGCGCTTGTGACAACACCTATGGTAGTCGCAGTGCCTATATTCAGCATCAATGGCTCGTTTGAGCGTATCGGTTCGACTTTGGATTCATCGCTCACCCCTACCACGCGCGGAAGGAGTTTTGTTTCCATCACGAAACCCTCAATGGTCGGAGGCATCGAACCTGCAAGCCCTGCGACCTGGCCGACAAGCGCATCGCTCTTGGTAAGGGACGGGTCAAGCTTCGTACCTACCCCGATAAGACCTCCGGGCCTTGCTTCTTCGATCTCTTCGTTGCCGGCATGTATCCTGGTAATATCGGTTTTGATGGAAACCCACTTAACAGTCCCCCCTGCCTCAACTTTCCTGCCAGGACGAAGCTCTATTTCTTCGCCCGGGCGCAGGCGTCCGCAGCTTAATGATCCGCCTATGACGCCGCCTACGAGCTTATCCGGCGATGTTCCGGGTTTATTTACATCAAAAGACCGCGCTACGAACATGAGCGGCGGCTTGTCCAGATCGCGTTTTGGCGTAGGGATGTACTTTTCAATAGCTTCAATAACGAGGTCGATATTCGTATTCTGCTGTGCTGAGACCGGGATGACGGGTGCGTTCTCCGCAACTGTCCCTTTCACAAAGGCTTTGATCTGGTTATAGTTCTCTATGACCTTCTCTCGTGGAACAAGATCGATCTTATTCTGGATGATCACTATGTTTTTTATCCCTATGATATTCAGGGCCATAAGATGCTCTTTCGTCTGCGGCTGCGGGCATGTTTCGTTGGCTGCAATAACAAGGAGAGCGCCATCCATCAGCGCCGCTCCAGAGAGCATTGTCGCCATTAATGTTTCGTGCCCGGGTGAATCGACAAACGAAATGGCACGCAGAATCTCGGATTTTGCCCCGCATTTTTCACATACCTCTTTAGTAGTATAATTTTCAGGTTCGGGGCATCCGGGACATTTCCTGAGCACGACATCGGCATAGCCCAGCCTGATCGATATCCCTCTTTTTATTTCTTCGCTGTGCCTGTCGGTCCAGGCACCTGAAAGTGCCTTGACGAGTGTGGTTTTACCGTGATCAACGTGTCCTACGATGCCTATATTTACAACTGGTTGCAATGAAATCCTCCAATATGAGAATAATGTGCTAAGATTAGGCTCTTTGTATTTAACCGCTTTTACATCGCGGGTAAAATAGCCCTCTGAACGGACAATCTTAAGCCACACAAAAGTTTTCGTGGGGTATAAGCTTATTTGTCATGCAACCTTCAGGTTTATGTATCTATAGAGATTACTGAAGACTTTGTGAATTCGCGAATAATGTTCTCTGACCATGGTTCATTTATATGGTATCATAGCGTATTCTAAGAACTAGGAGTGCAAGACATGTTCTCTCACCTTTCTACAGAAGAATTGCTGCATGAACTGGAAGAACTGGGAGACCGGGTTCCGATGGAGCTAATCCAGGCGATCCTCGCAAAGGGCAGGGAAGTAGTGGAGCCATTAAGCAGAATACTTCAGGATAATCGGTACTGGGATGCGGAAGACGATAAACTATGGATGCCTACCCATGCTGTAAAGCTGCTGGGAGTACTCGCCGACCCGGAGGCGCTTCCACAGCTTATTGACGCTCTGGTTCTTGCAGAAAAAACAGATGACGAATGGGTTATGGATGACCTGCCTGCAGTATTCGGGCGCATCGGTCCTCCGGCAGTTGAACCCCTCATAGAATTTATCAATGTACACAGAGGAGATTACAGCATGTGGTGGTCTCGCAGTGTCGCTGCAAACGGTCTGGTGTCCATAGCTATACAGCATACCAAGGAGAGAGAGCGTATCCTGTCATTTCTCCACGGGTTGTTCTCCGAGGATGAAGATACAGAATTCATGGGGTCTGTTGCGTGCGATCTTCTTGATTTACATGACCCCTCTTCTTTCCCTGTCCTGGAAGATGCTTTCAACAGGGATCTTATTGATAAATATATCATTAGCAGAGAAGATTTTCTGCAGGAGAGAGAAGAACTACCCGATGAAAAAGCCCTTGTTCATTACAAAACGGATTTACTGGAATTTTATGCCCCTGAAGAGGTTGCCAGGCGTCAGGAACGATGGGAAAAGGAACGAAAAGAAAAGGAGCAATTGGCAGCACAGAAGCGGGAGAGTAGAGAAAAATCCATTGCTATTGAGTTCAGACGCCTTGAGATAACAACAAAGTTGATCGAGAGCAAAGTGCTCCCTCTTTCCAGGAAAGTAGGTCGCAACGAACCTTGCCCGTGCGGCAGCGGCAAAAAATTCAAGAAATGCCACCTTCCCCTTGTGGAATCCACGCCTCCAAAGCGTGAGTTGTATAGAAGTCGGTATGCTGATTTTGAGTATCTGCAAAGAGTATCTCCTTATGATCCATTGTTCGTCCTGGAAAGCCTTACGGCACTGGCATTCGAGGCTGAAATGGAAGGGGATGCGGCCAGGGCTATAGAAATATTCAGAAAGCTTGAACCTGTGGCAGAGTATACAGGGGAAATGGGCGATTTCCTTAGTGAGTGGGAGGTTATATGCTACAACCATCCTGAACTGGGGGATGATGGGCTTGCTGTAATACGCAGGCTCCAGTCCTTTCATAAGGATAAAGATCGAGAACAATGGATATATGCAACTATGGATTTAGCGGACTATCTCGATCTTTTAGGAAGGCGGGATGATGGTAAGAACGAGTATGAGAGATTGCTAAGGGAAGCGCCCGACCTCCTTTTCATCCATACCAGGTATGCCGAATTCCTGGAAAAAGGAGGCGATATTGATGAGGCTGTCCACCACTACAAAAAAGTTCTCCAGATGGAGGACCAGGCTGATAGGGAGGATTTAGAAACAGCGGCGGAGAAACTAAAAGAACTGGCTTCCCACCATGGGATCGAGCTTGATACGTGGACTCAGGAAGCAATCAGACAATGGAGCTATGGCGCCGATGAGGAAAATACTCTTGATGAGCCCTAATCATCCTATCTCTTAGAAATCAAAGAACACATCCTGCGACCCGCACTTTCCGCATACAGCCGAATCTATCAATCCTCTATCATCGCCGAATACATCAACGGCAATGTAATAGTGTTCCACCCCATGTCGCTTCTTCATGAGGTCTTCAAGCAGCTTTTCTTCCTTCCTATCTTCGGGACATCTCGATAAGATGAAGTATCTCTCTTTGAACCCACTCTCATTTTTGCATCCCAGGCACGCTTTCGGACCGATGCCTTTCCATGAGTCTTCTATCTCCCCACTTATTTCCTGGAGAGATGTTTCCCTTATCTCAATGGGTTTTGCCTTTGCAGTCTCTTCGATCTTCTGCGCAGCCACGAAAGCAGTTCTTGCTTCATCGGTACGCCTTTCAAGAAGGCACTTCTCGCCGCATGCACGGAGTATCTCCCTGGTCGGGGTCTTATTGGCTTTTTTATAAGCTTCAATGCCAGGGGTGGGATTTCCATTATTGAAGCACCTGTTGCCGCAGGTGATCAGTTCCTCTTCCGGCAGATCCTTATTGGCTTTTTTGTAGGCTTCAATACCAGGGTAAAGTTGCCCTTCATCGAAGCATTTTTTGCCGCAGATAATGAGTTCCTCCTCCGGCGGCGTCTCTTCAACAAGAGAGTAAGCTTCAAGTCCCGGATTGAGTTTACCATTCAGCAGGCATTCCCTGCCTATCTTGATCAGGCGTTCTTTTGGTATCGGCATTCCTGTGATTTTGGAAGCCTCGATAGCGGAGTAGATGCGCCCATCATCGAGGTATTTATCAACGTAGCCGGTAAGGACTTCTTTCTTTAATTCCATCCCGGCAGCTTCAGAACCTTCCAAAGCCTTTGCCATCCATCCTTTCTCAAGATACTGATGGAGGTAACTCTTGAGTTCCTCTTTCGAAACCGGCACTCCTGTAAGTTTGGAAATATCTATGGCTTCAGCCATCTTGCCTGATTCAAGGTGCCTTTTAATGTATCCGATAGCTTTTTCGTCGCTCATTGTTCCTTTAATAGATCGATTTTAAGTCCATCCCTTACATTATTTCAATCGAACATAGAGATAAAGCTTGTGGAGGCTAAAGTTGACCGGTCAGTTCAACTGTATTGTGCTTTTTAGAAGCTTTTTACAAACTTTATCTTCTATCCACTATACGCTTTGGTCTGCCCTTGATGCGGTAAAGTTCCAAATCTTGAAGGCCTGCAAAGTTAAAAATGATTTTAAAAATCTCATTGGCATACGCTTTGGCAAGTTGTGGCTTATACCTGAAAAAAGCTCTCAGGAAGTTCTCCTCCACCGCTTTCCGATCGCACTTTTCCCTGTCAAGACATTCTATGCTTACCCTCATTGTTGTCTCTCCTTCATCATCACCGCCGTAGAGAAAAGCCTCGTATTCTCCTGTAAGATATTCCATATTCTCGCGCTGGAATACCCCTCGCTCAACATCCACGCGGTTAAATGGCATCTCTGCGACCCAGAAGGTTTCTGATTCTCGTTGTGGATTCAAAATTTTTATGTGCGTCCTGCCGCATGCACAGCGATCACGGGATACAACGAGTGTAGTATCTTCTGTGTCATAGTTGAAAAGGAGCGTCCCGCATTTTCTACCAGCAGGTAAGAGCGTTGTAAGGACAATCCTGCCGCATTCGCCATCGCGCAGGAAGTCCTGCAGCTTAGGATCATAGATATCAAGGTGTACGAGGTCTTCAGGTACGTGGAGACCGCTTCTGTCATTGCACTCACCGCACATCGTTCCTTCGGTGCTCCCATATGTGTTATATACTTCACACCCCCAGACTTCGGCAAGGTAAACCCGGGACTCGTCTGCAAAACTTTCACCTCCTACGACAAGACGCCTGACGCCGGATTCTTGCGGGGGGATGTTTTCCTTTATCATTTGCCTGGCAAGTCCCAGAAGTTTAAAAACGCTTCCGACCATGCCTGTCGGCTTGTAATTTTTTATAATACGCAAAGGAAAGGTGCATTTGCCTTCAGGGATTATCGTCATACCGATTTCACGTGCAGCAAGCGTCATCGTATTGGCACCTACGTTCATACCATAAGAGGCGCAAACTACTACCCTGTCACCGGGACCAAACCCCTGTGACATGAATATCCTGGCATATTTCTCTGCATATCTTTCCCAGTCCTCCCATGCGAGAAAGAATGCTTTCGGAGTACCGCTTGTTCCGGTGGTTTCATGAAGCGTGAACACGTCCTTCCAATCCACACTTTTGAACTGGAAATCTGTGCTCTCAGGCGGCTGGTTTTCACGTATAGTTTTGCCTGATATTACAGGCAATTCCCTGAGATCTTCGTGAGTACGTACTTCAGATGGGGTTATGTTTTGCTCGCGGAACCACCTTCTGTAAAAAGGCGAATGTTCGCTGGCATACTTGACCGTATAGCGTATGCGCTCTTCTATTAGCGCATCAAGTTCACCCCTGCTCATGGTCTCTATTCTTTCGTTAAAGAACACAATTATTGTTTGAACCTTTTCGAATATATGTTTTTGGTGTCCAGAGCTATTTTGAGCTGCAGACCTCTCAGGATAAACTTATTGTGGGTGAATCAAAAAGAGTGCTTTAAGGGTGGAGGCTTACGGTACTATCGATGAACTAAACTCAGTACCAGGCGTTGCAAGGTTGTATGTAGAAGCATTGCCAGTGAATCAGAGGCTGGGAGTAGAAGGAGTAAAATGGATTTATAAGAGATAGAAAACTATTGAACAAGTACACGGCTTCAACACGCTGGTCAGGCCAATGGAACAAATATGCCCTATTAGTCGGACTTTATGATTTTCCTGATGCTTTCTTTGAAGGAAACAGGTTCAAAACCGAATATCTGCTTCAAATCGTTTGGTTCGGCTACCATGTTATTCTTCAGCGATTCTATCAGCCGGTAAACCAGCTCCGAGTTTACAGGGGCAAGCATTCCAAGTATATGCGAGGAGGTCCAATGCCATGTACCAGGAATCCATATAAAAAAGGGAATTATTCCGATCTCAAGTGAATACTGCTTCATCAGTTCTTTATAGGTAAAAACCTCTAGACCGCCAATATCGAAGCATCTGTTGATTGTCTCTTTTTTATCGAGGCATTCCACAAGATATCTTACCACATCCCCTATAGAAATTGGCTGTACTTTTGAGTTAGACCAGCTTAAAACAGGAATTATCAGGAATAACCTTACAACAGTATCAAGTATCTCAAAAGCCGCTGCACCCCTTCCGATAATCACCGAAGCTCTGAAAATCGTATAATTAATCCCGCTATTCTTGATAATCTCTTCTACTTCTTTTCTGCTTGCAAGATGGGCCGAAAGTTTTTCTTTAGGATTGCTCATGCCGGTAAGGTAGATGATTCTCGTTACACCGTTGACCTTGCATGCCCCGACCATGTTAGTTATTGCATTCCTGTCAAGTACGTTGAATTTTTCCTGTTCCCTTTGTTTACCCATCATATGGATAAAATAATAGACAGTATCCACGCCTTCAGTTGCTTTAACAAGAGAATCATAATTAAGGATATCCCCGATCATATAAGTTATATTCGGGTTTTCAGATTCTATGGGTTTCCTGACCAGACACCTGACTGGTATATTCTTTTCAGATAATGCCCTGAGAACATGCCCGCCTATAAATCCCGTCGCCCCCGTAAGTAAAATCATACCATAATCGAATGTTTATCTTTAATGTATCATCTTTCTTTCTGTTTACGTTCAAAAATTTGTTTCTAACTTCACTTTATTGGCTTGAGCAGCTTAAGCTGTTTACCCTTGCTATTCTCTGACTCTTTACCTTTTATGGGGTTTAGTTTTAGTTCGGGCAGGTAAGACGCCGGCTAGTATTGCCAGAACTGGACCAATAAGTAAACCAGCCCATGCAAAAAGGGCTAGGATCCCCAGGATAACCAGATAAGCCTTCTTCCGGATGTCAACTTTTTCTCGGTTTTTAATTATAATTCGAATGACTGCAATGCCTAACAGGACAGGCAACAGAGCCAGAATAATGGTTATTATGATTTCTGGCGCCGGTTGAGTCCGGGTTAATGTCATCATCTGGAAGAAAAATGCGATACCGCTGCCAAAGAACAGGAGCCCGGCCAAGATCCCTGTCCATTCAAAAGGAGTATGCGCCATCCAGCATTTTCTCCACCAGGTCATAATCCCTATACCAATTACAAGAGTAGCTGCAATCGGCAAGAAAATCATGGCTAAGCTCTGTCCCCCCCCATCGGTATACGGATATTAATTTGACAGGGATGAGAATCCACTCACTGAGCGAATAGCTCTCGCGATCTCCTACCGCAAGACCATAGCTTCCTCCTCTTGATGGAGCATATACCGCAATGTAGTAAGTTCCTGAAGCAGGGGCAGGTATATCTAATTCTGCCAGTGAGTAGAAACTGCTGGCCGAGAAAGGCTCGTAGGCAGCCTGAGCGGGTTGCTCACCAGCCACAACAATGGCATTGGCCTCAGCAGGTATCTCCACATAGTCAGGTAGGTCGCCCTGATTAATTATGCCGGGACCAATGAGCACAAATCCGGGTGCGAATTCCAGGTTTTCGGGATTCGCTGGTTTGAACAACATTATATGGATTCTCCGGGCTCTGCTTATGTTGAAACGATAGTATTGGGCTTCTTTTCCTTCCTGAAGTTCCCCGTAAATAGCCCAGGATTTAGTCGGATCAGGTATGAGAGTGGCACCTGCAAGGTTCTCGTTAGCACCCGGAATTAGCGGCGAATGAGCCATTACTTCCGACACAGAAAGCAGACAATTAATAGTTAAAATTAAAAAGAATATATCTACAAATTTAATAATGCGTATTTTTGTAAAATATCTGTTCAACTGGTCTCTCCCCGGATACTTATTTGCTCTTTATCACTAATATATTGTACCAATAGTAACAAAATTAGATCGAATCGTGTGTTTAAGTGTAACTATAAAATACTGGAACTTTATGATAATAAATTATGGAAACAGGCATCGTATCAGACACGCACGACAATTAATTAGAAGTCATGCGCATACGCAGGATGCCAGGAGGATGCTTATGGAAATAGTAAAGATCCCGAATATGAAGAAAGTGGAGTATGACAGGCTAATCTCAGAAGAGTATGTCTCCAGAATCGTCTTTAAAGGTGAAAAATATCCGTATGTTGCGCCGTTCTTATACATTTTTGA
This sequence comes from Candidatus Methanoperedens nitratireducens, assembly GCF_900196725.1. Taxonomy (GTDB): domain Archaea; phylum Halobacteriota; class Methanosarcinia; order Methanosarcinales; family Methanoperedenaceae; genus Methanoperedens; species Methanoperedens nitroreducens_A. The sequence continues at coordinate 66,519 of NZ_FZMP01000207.1, forward strand.
TGGAAATTACATGTATTTCTTCTCGACAAAGTACGGCAAAAAGATTGAATACTTCAAGCAAAATCCATATGTTTCCGTAGAGGTAGAAAAATTTAGCAGAGACCTCTCGAATTATGCTTTTGTTACCTTATCAGGACGCCTCGTGGAAGTGAAGGACTCAGGTGAAAAGAAGGCTATCAGGGATAATTTTGTTCGTATGATAGAGGATAAAAAACTGTCGAAAAATATAATGGTCGCTTTAGGTCATTCACCTGATGACCCGATTGAGACCATAGGCAGTGAAGAGAGAAACCTTATCTGGAAGCTGGTGGATGTCAAAAAAATAACAGGTTTTAAGGACGGAACCTGAATGGTTAAAAGGCGCCCCGACTGGGACTTGAACCCAGGTCTTAAGATCCGCAATCTCAAAGGATATCCGCTACCCCATCGGGGCCCGGCTCAAAATTCATTTATGACCTATTAAAGGTTATTGAAGGCTCTATCAAGTCTGCGTTTGCTTGCGACATGTGTCAAAATTCGTTTGCTAAAAATCTTGGGTTAATATCGTGGGATGAAGTCAATCAATTGAGCTTTGCACCTAAAGTCGTAAGTTGCACTTAAAATCATATCATTTCAGAAAAGGGTGGTTACCAATTCATAGGTTCTCCATTTAAACTTAACTGTTTTTTATGTTTGCAGTAAACCAGTGTAACTGTTACAATATACTGTAAAAACAGGTCTATAATTATTATTGTTCACTCCCCATTGTATTTTAGCTTTAAAAATAACGGGGGAGT
>NZ_FZMP01000073.1 GCF_900196725.1 Candidatus Methanoperedens nitratireducens
CGATTATTTGAAAACTTGACTATAGCTTGGGTTGGATGTTCATAGCGAATTTTTTCATCAGGCATAAGATATTTTTCTAAACCCATTTTATCACCTTCGACAATTTATTAGTTCCATAATATTTTCACATCTTGCTATAAATACGTTTCTAGAAAAAATTGTTAATTCTATTAAAATATTTAATATATTAATCAACATTTATAATCAATTATGTAAACTTCAGTAAATCGTTGGGATAAATTAATATATTATCAGTATTACTTAGATATTGATAATTATTGATCGACTTCCATAAAGCTCCAATAAAATACAGAATACACGCATCCAATCGATTAAAAGAACGTTTCCAGATGAAAACCGATGAAGTACGGCATTACCTGAAAACAGGTAAACATATAAAAAAGTGCTGTAAAGATGGAGAGATCGGGATTATTCAGAGTGAAATTGGAGATGCAAGGATACGTTTCGTTTACACCGTTAGAAGCGGGACGATTTATATACTGACAATAGAGGAATAAAATATGACAAAGTGCCCCCTATGCGAAACAGAGATGAGAAAAGAACGTAAGGAGATAGAAAAAGGGGTATGGGCTACTGTTGAAATCTGTCCTCAATGCAGAGATGAGTGGATAGATGAAAAAGAACATGACAGACTTGTAGATCTGTTCAAGCGCAAAACCTTCAATCTTGGAGGCAGTATCGCAGTCAGAATACCCAAGGAAATAGCCGATGCCCTTGCCATACAAGAGGGAACTGAAGTAAACTTCTCTGTACAAGATAAAAAGATAATAATATCGAAGGCTACCGCATAAGATTACATCATACTCCATTCTATCGGCAGCATTGCAGAGTGGAATTTGCGCCTGAGTTGAGAATCAGAATCCAAGATAACCAAAAGTGGTGCAAAACCCTCGAGCATCAGCGCCGAGATGCCTCGTTTTTCAAAACGGGGTCATTGACTGCAACGATAGATTTGTTCATATGCTCTTATAAGGCGATAGATAGCCAGAAGAACCTCCTTAGGATTGATGATTAAATAACATTCTC
>NZ_FZMP01000106.1 GCF_900196725.1 Candidatus Methanoperedens nitratireducens
CAGGTTTTTAAACATTGAAGACGTGAAATAATGTTGAACATACAAGTTCCTGGGATATATCGGTAGGACAAGTGGTATATCCCAGAATTATTCATCTTATCTTATAGATATAGTGATGTGGCGAAGGTATTGTCAGGGGATTCCTTTTATCATTCTGCCCATCAAGGTGTAGGCATCAGGAAATAATATCGGAATAATGGAGCGAAGACAGCACTGTTTTTAAACCTATCAGATCGACCAGCAATATACTGACCCTCACCAGGACCGAGAACGCCAGCGCCGTCGCGGGGAGAATCCCGAACAATGAAAATACCAGGATCACCCCGCCTTCCATTAAACCCAGGCCCGCCGGCGATATGGGCACGAACATCAGTATGGTTATCAGCGGATGAAGTAAAAAGAAAGCGATGAACGGAAGCTGGATCCCAAGGGCTTTTCCCAGGTAAAACCACTGCAAGCCTGCAAAAACCCACCCGATCAAATATAATATTAAAATAGCATTGAGGCTGCCTTTTATCTGGATACTGCGTTCTTTAAAAAATGAAAGTTTTTCTGTGAATCTTTTGAAAAAAGGCAGCTTACTGATAAATCTTGAAGTCATGTTCTCGCTATGCCATGAAATTATCAACATTAAAATTCCAGCAACAAGCAGGAGAACAGCGCCGATACTTACCGAAATAAGCAGGTCTTTACTGATAGTTGTACGTGAGGAAATATAGAATATAGCTGCAACAGCCCCCGCAACCTTGAGGATAAATTCAATACCCTGCGGTGCGAAAATGCATGCCATCCCGTCGGTTATCTTGGTTCCGGCATTTTTTTTCAGTATAGGCGGAGTCAGAAAATACCCGCTCCTCCCGGGAGTTATATCGCCTACGATCATCCCGCCCATATGTGAGAAAAATACGGTTGGATACCCGGTATTATATCCAATCCTTGCCAGCAGGTAGTTCAGGCGACCTGCAAGAATGATATTCAGAAATAAATAGGATACACATGCCAGGATGAAAAATAAATAATCGGTTTTTATGAGAACGGAAATTATTTCATTTATATCGAGTTTGTTTAAAATGAAAGCAATAATGACTATGCCAATGATTAGCTGAAGAAAAATACTGCGTGCTCTCATTCTATTAGCTATAATATTGTCTTTCATGGTTAAATGCTTTGCATTAGGAATCCGGCATTATTTTTTAATAAATTAAGGTTATTTTTGTGTATTTTTTCATTTTTTAAACCACAATGGACATAACTAAATATATACTATAACATTCTAAAATAAAGCCCGGAGAAATACATTGGAAGACGTAATCATAAAAATCAAAGGCATGATGTGCGAGCATTGCGAAAAAATGATTCATGACGCTGCCGTGGGCGTTAAAGGAGTCAGGAAAGCAAAAGCCGATTTAAAAAAGGCGAGGTAAAAGTCTCGTTCGATACTTCCGTAACAGACCTTGAAACAATAAAAAAAGCTATTGCAGCCACTGGATACAAGGTTCTGGAAGAGCCGCAGGCGTGCCCTGTGCCTTTACCGGCTGAACAGGCTGCTCCCCCGCCTGAGATAAAAGAAGCAGCCGGTGCAGGAACAGCCGGAGCGGGCGGGTTGAGTAAAATAACCCTGGGAATTACGGGAATGAGCTGCGCCTCGTGCGCCCAGAACATCGAGAAGGCGCTTAATAAGGTAAATGGAGTTAAGAATGCCTCGGTCAATTTCTCGCTTGAGCGGGCGATGGTGGAATATGACCCTGCGCAGGCGAACCCGAAAACGCTGGAGAAGGCAGTAACCGACCTTGGATACGGGGTGGCAAAGCGCGATATTACGCTCAAGATTGGCGGAATGCACTGTGCTTCGTGTGCGATCAACATTGAGAAAGCCCTTCTAAAGACAGATGGTATCGTCTCAGCTAACGTGAGTTTCCCCCTTGAGCAGGCGAAGATAACGTACGACCCTGAGATCATCCCGGTATCCGGCATCAGAAAAGCTGTTGAGGGTGTGGGTTACACAGCTTCTGAGAAACTGGAGAAAGGAGATTCTGACAGGGAGCAAAGAGCCAGGGAGGCTGAGATAAAACGGCAGAGGATTAATTTTATAATGGCCCTGATTCTCGCGGTCCCGATATCACTCGGCGATATGGGGCGCAACCTTGGCTGGGCATTCGTTCCCGATGTTCTGAAAAACGATTACCTGCTTTTCATACTTGCGACTATCGTAATGCTCTTCCCCGGCAGGCAGTTCTTTGAGGGAACGTACAGGGGACTGAAGCACGGCGTAACTGACATGAACCTGCTCATCGCCACAGGGACGGGCGCTGCTTATATTATCAGCGTAGCCGGGACTTTCTTTAACCTCGGAGAGGCGTATAAGCACACTTATTACGATACCGCAGCCCTGCTTATCATGTTCATCGTGCTCGGACGATATCTTGAGGCGCTCACCAAAGGAAAGACCTCCGAAGCTATCCGCAAACTCATGGGATTGCAGGCAAAGACAGCCCGAATTATCGTGGACGGACAGGAAAAAGAGATACCTGTCGAGAATGTGAAGGTAGGGGATACCGTGGTCGTGCGTCCGGGTGAGAAGATACCGGTTGACGGTGGTGTGATTGAGGGTCTTACTGCTGTGGACGAATCCATGATAACAGGTGAGAGCATCCCTGTGGAGAAAACCACAGGCTCGGAGGTCATTGGCGCCACCATGAACAAGACCGGGATGATAAAGTTCACAGCTACAAAAGTGGGCGCAGATACTGCACTTGCGCAGATAATCCAGCTTGTCGAGAATGCCCAGACCCAGAAGGCGCCCATCCAGAAGCTTGCGGACATTGTAGCCGGGCATTTCATCCTTGCTGTGCATGCTCTGGCTCTGCTTACGTTCTTTTTCTGGTTCTTCGTCGGGTTTGAATACTTTAACGTGCCCGTTACCTACGGTATGGGAGCAGAGTCTCCATTCCTGTTCTCGCTGCTTATATCCATAACCGTGCTTATCATTTCATGCCCCTGCGCCGTGGGACTTGCGACTCCCACTGCAATAATGGTGGGCACAGGGAAAGGTGCTGAGAATGGCATCCTCATCAAGGGCGGAGAGGCGCTTGAGAGGGCGCAGAAGCTGGATACCATAGTGTTCGATAAAACCGGTACGCTGACGAAAGGCGAGCCGGCGCTCACAGATGTAATCGCCATAAAAGGAACAGAGCACGAGGTACTCAAGCTTGCGGCGACCGCCGAGAAAGGGTCGGAACACCCGCTCGGTGAGGCTATACTCAAAGGCGCAAAAGCGCGCGGCATCGACATCCCGGATGCTGAGGCGTTCAGGGCGATACCTGGAAGAGGCGTTGAAGTGAAACACGATGGGAAGCGGCTCCTGATCGGCACACGCAAGCTTATGCTGGAGAATAGTATAGACATATTGCCCGCAAACAGTAATATGGAGAAACTTGAACACGACGGCAAGACTGCAATGCTGGTATCACTGGACAGCGAGCTAATGGGGATAGTCGCAGTTGCGGATACCCTGAAGGAGAATTCAAAAGATGCTGTACATGAACTGCGAAAGATGGGATACACCGTGGCGATGATAACAGGCGATAACAGGAGGACTGCGGACGCGATCGGACAGCAGGTCGGTATTGATACTGTGCTGGCTGAGGTGCTTCCTGAAGACAAAGCCTCCGAGGTCAAGAAACTCCAGGCCGAAGGTAAAAAGGTAGCGATGGTTGGCGATGGCATAAACGACGCCCCGGCGCTGATGCAGTCGGATGTTGGCATTGCAATAGGCAGCGGTACCGACGTGGCAATAGAATCGGCGCAGATAGTCCTGATAAAGAACGATGTACGGGACGTGGCAAAAGCCATCAAACTGAGCAAACTCACGCTCAATAAGATAAAGCAGAACCTTTTCTGGGCTTTCTTCTATAACTCAGTGGGAATACCGATAGCGATGGGCATCCTGTACGCTTTCACGAATCCGCCGTACCTGATAAATCCGGCGCTTGCTGCTGCCGCGATGGCTGCAAGCTCTGTTACTGTGACGATGAATACGCTTCTGATGAAACGTACTAAATTAAAGGGGTGAACCTATGGAAAAAAATCTTGGGCTCTACAGCACGCTTGCAAGCCTTGGCACGTCGGTTCTTGTTGTGCTCCTGTTCTATACTCTTGCAATGCAGAAAGTGCGGGAGAATATGATGTACACGACCGTGGATGTTTACGGAGGGATGGTGTTCGTGTTCATACTCTCGATGATTGTGACGGCATCGATATGGCCGGGGGTTATTGAGAAAAGGATGATGAAGAGATGATGGCTTGGTTATCTTGACGAATAGGAAGTATAAACGCATTTTCTTATCCCGTTACTGAAATAGATAAGTTGATTTC
>NZ_FZMP01000071.1 GCF_900196725.1 Candidatus Methanoperedens nitratireducens
ATCTCATGGTCTTGGACAAGGACTGACCTTCGGAGATGGATGAATCGATTTATTAGTTGAATATCGGAAATTACTTATCAAACAGTCCACTAGTAGCTGTACTTATAGCAGGTGCTGCCGCATTAATTAATATCAGTAAAGAAAAACCTACATTTGCGGTGAGCTCGGCATCGTGGACTAAGGATGTATTAAACAATTCACACCTAGCGGATAGATCAGATACAATTATCATGGGTCATGTAATAGAGATTCTTCCAAGCAAATGGAACACTCCAGATGGGAGAAAACCAGTATCAGATGGTAAAATACCAGCATCTAAAGAAGAATTCTATAATAATCAAAAAGAAAAACGTATCTATACCGACGTAATTATTAAGGTAGATAGAATACTAAAAAACAAATCAACTCCGGCGATAGTAACTATTAGGATAATGGGTGGAGAAGTAGGAGAAGATGGGATGCTTGTAGAAGATGAGGCTAAGTTTGAGGCAGGTGAAAATGTGTTGTTATTTCTTACAAAAGAAGATACGGACACAGATAACAGTGCTGGAACTCATTACAAAGTATATGACATGAAGTATGGTAAGTTCAGTATTACCCAAGATAATCAGGCAGTAAGGCAGAGCCTTCCAGTGGAACATCAAAAAATACCTCTTGAAACATTGTTGAATTCTATAGGGACTCAATGAGCCCTTTTTTCTATTTTTTCTGAAAGATAATAAACAACCATCAATGCAGGAAATTGATTATCCAATTTTATTCTATGATTACTGTTCTTTTCAGAGAGCAAGACAATATTACACAACCATAAGGCGCAGATGACATTAAAATTGAACTGGCAGGGCGTAGATGTATATTCCATATGGTTAAACGGCGGTTATGCGTATGAACGAAAGCGACACATTGATGGCAGCGCCGTTTGCCAGCGGCACAGCGGCATTAATTAAAAGTAAAAACCTATCTGTAGCTCCGCAGGAATCCGTCAAAGTTTGGATTATAATGCAATTGATCTGGGTGATATTGGAGGAGATAAGACATACGGATTCGGATTGGTGCAAGCAAGCTAGTATCAAATGCATTAACAGGTATGCGCCTACTTAATATTTCAAACTTCTTGAAAATTACAATGTCATTAAAAATTTTAACGGCATTGTAATTTTTAACGGCATTGTAATATATAAACCAAAAATTATATATTCCCCTTGCTCCGTCCAAAAATTGGGTGTAAACCAAGGGTGATAAGGTGAAAAATCAAAAATCTGGTCGCACTTGTTTTTGCAGCCGGAAAAACGTGGGGTTCAGTCGCAGTTTCAAGAGAGCAACTGAGCCCCAGTATTTGCCCGAAGGCATGGTAATGTTAGCTTTGAACTTATTTAAAGCCAGCGCCGCGCCTGAGGGCAGCAAAGAATAAAATGAAATATAAATGGAGGAATAAAAAAATATGAAGAGAAGTAAAGGAATGCAATTGGGCGCGATGCTTGCGGGCGATGCTGCTGGTGAGCGTGGCGCTTGTAGTTGTAGTCAATGCCCAAGGACAGGATAGTGGTGGAAAACCTACATTAGATAATATGGATCTACTGATGCATGATGCACAAGTATATGCCTCAAATAGTAATGTGAGTATTGGAGTAGCGTTTGACGCACAAACATATGCATCATATAGTAATGTTAGTATTGATGAAGCTCTCCGCCGATTCCAACTTCAAGACATTGCAAGAAATCTTCAGGCAGAGCTGAGAACGAACGAAGTAGAGACATTCGCAGGACTTTGGATTGAGCATGCACCAGAATTCAAGTTTGTTGTGCAGTTTACCCGTGATAATGAGGAGATAATCAAACCGTACTTAGAAAAGTATCCAGAGTTAACCAACATTATT
>NZ_FZMP01000069.1 GCF_900196725.1 Candidatus Methanoperedens nitratireducens
GCGGAAGACCTGCTGGAGCAGAACGTGCACCCGACTGTAATTGCGAACGGATACAGGCTTGCATCCATAAAAGCAAAGGAGATACTCAAGACACTTGCTATGGAAGTAAGCGCTGATGATAAGGACCTGTTATTAAAGATAGCAGCTACAGCAATCACAGGAAAAGGCGCAGAAGCGCACAAGGATACATTTGCAAACCTTGCAGTGAATTCGGTACTTGCGGTAGTAAACAAAGAAAATGGGAAAAATACAGTAGATGTTGAGGACATCAAGGTCGAGAAGAAAGTGGGCGGAAGCATCGAGGCATCAGAACTGATAGAGGGCATGGTAATTGACAAGGAAAGAGTTCACACAAACATGCCAAAGAAAGTACAGGGTGCGAAGATTTTACTGCTCAACGAAGCTCTTGAAATCAAGAAGACTGAAGTAGACGCCGAAATCTCGATCAAATCACCTGACCAGCTCCAGTCCTTCCTTGACCAGGAAGAACAGATGCTTCACGACATGGTCAATAAAGTCATGGACAGCGGCGCAAATGTCGTTTTCGTGCAGAAAGGCATCGACGATATCGCCCAGCACTACCTTGCAAAGGCAGGAATATATGCAGCCAGGCGCGTCAAGAAGAGCGATATGGAGAAACTTGCGCGCGCAACAGGCGCGAAGATACTCACAAGCCTGAAAGAGATCAATGATTCGGATATTGGCAAGGCTGGATTAGTAGAGGAAAAGAAGATCGGCGATGAGGCTATGACATACGTAACAGAATGCCACAACCCCAAGGCAGTCTCAATCATCCTTCGCGGTGGAACCGAGCACGTGGTGGATGAGGCGGAACGCGCGCTGCATGATGCTTTAAGAGTCGTTGGCGTGGCGATCGAGGATGAGACCCTTGTAGCCGGTGGCGGTTCGCCAGAGGTCGAACTGGCACTGCGCCTGCGGGAATACTCTGCCACATTGACCGGAAGGGAACAGCTTGCAGTGAGCAAGTTTGCCGAGTCGCTTGAAATTATCCCGAGAACCCTGGCAGAAAATGCAGGTCTTGACCCCATCAATATGCTTGTGGAGATGAGAAGCCAGCATGAGAAAGGCAAGAAAACAGCCGGGCTTAACGTGTTCTCAGGCAAAGTCGTGGATATGCTCAAGGAAGGAGTCGTTGAACCCCTGCGGGTAAAGATACAGGCGATCGATTCTGCCACCGAGGCTGCTACTATGATTCTGCGCATCGATGACGTGCTCTCAAGCAAATCAGCACCTGGCGGCATGCCGCCGGGAGGAATGCCACCAGGAGGAATGGGAGGCATGGGCGGAATGGAAGGAATGGATTAAGCGGGT
>NZ_FZMP01000235.1 GCF_900196725.1 Candidatus Methanoperedens nitratireducens
AATGGGGTTATTTTTCTTCGGAGATACTGCTATAACGTCCATTGTAGTATTCATATGTAACACATGTGTTACTCAGAATATTATAAATACTGCTATTGAATTTCTTAGATATATAAAAACCGCAGATAACGCAGATGCGGAGCAACAAATCTGCATTCATCCGCAATTTTAATCTTCACATAAAGTCCGCCAGCCCCTTCTGCTTCACCTTATCGCTCTCAAACAGTGAACTCATCTCAAGCTCCAGCAACTCAAGCCTCTGCTTCGTATAATGCCTCACATTATACTCATTCGCAATCCGCAGGCTTGTCTCAAGATACTTCCTCACCGAGCCTTCATGCACAGTAAGCACAACATTCCCCCCGCACTTCGGGCACGTCCCGCGCAGGGGGGGGCGCCTGTACTTTGCATTGCACTTCGTACACCGCACCTTCTGCTTCGAGAACGAGCGCAGGTTCCCTATCAGGTCTGGCAGGAAATGCGAGTTTATTATCCTTTCCGCAACATCCTGCGGGTCAACTGCCTTAATCTTCCGCGCCAGGGCGAGCTGCGCATCCATCTTCTCTATCATTGTCCCCAGCGTTTTGTACGCGCTGTTTTTCGGTCCTGCCGCAATGTCAGCGGTATCGTGAGTAAAACCGAAGCCCTCATACTGCGCAGGCGTCCCCAGCCTTCCGCTCACGGTATCCATCAGCTTCACGATATCTTTCGGGTTCTTATATCCGAGCGTAGCTTCATAGAACTGGAGAGGATACTGGAAAAGCACGTCTATATTATGCGCCTCCTTATCCACTTCATTCGGGTCTATGCGCATGGTCAGCACAAGAGGCGCATCCATCTGCCCTCCGCGCTTGTCTGGGAGGTAAGAGCGAGAGAAATTCAAAAGCCCGTCCATAAGCAGCATTACGCAGTCCTCGTCGCCGTCGCACTGGAAGGTAGTAATCCCTGAGCAGATGAGACTGTGATGGGTATCGACTGTCAGGTTATACACATATTTATCTTGAGAGCTTATCTCTTTTTTTTCTACAACTTTATCAATGAACACATCCTCATAAAAACTGGTTCTTGCCCGGCCTTTTTTAGCCAGCCATTTTTTAAGCAATCCTTCAGCACGCTTTTGCTTTTCACCGAGGAAGCCTATGTCCTCTATGAATTTTCCTGCTTCGCTACCATAAATCCTTATTTTATACGAATGGAGCGATCTTGGTTTTCCATAGAATTTCAGGATCAGGTCACTTTTTACAGCCCTTTCTTCCTCATAGATAGAGTGCTTAATCCCGGAAAACATCAGAAGGAAGGATACACCATCGATCAGCCATTTATTTACTGAAGTTAAATTGACCTCTAACGTGCTTTGCAGAGAGCACGATCCATCTCCGGTGAAATAACCTCTCAAAAATGCATTTATCTTATCCCTTGGCAGGGAGTACACAAAGTTCGGAACCCTTTTTGTTTTCGCATTATTACCGATTTTCAGTTCTGCGAAAAGTTCGTAGACAAATCTTGAGCATATCGTTATATGATTTCCTGAAATACTTGGGCGCAAACCGAAAACGGTGTTTATTTTTTCCTTTAATATGCGTCTTGTCCATTCTTTAGTAGCGGTTATGGATACCTGATGACAATTATTTTGATTCTTTTTAATAAACCCTTCAGCTAAATAAAATCCTAACAGTGATAAGAAATCTTCATCCACGGTTATGCTGGGTTTTATAGAAACTTTATCCCTTCTACTCCCTATCAGATAATTTCCTGTATCGACCACAGCAGGATTAAATCTGTTGACCATCTCTAACGGATATGACTTTCTGTAAATATAATTTATAAATGTCTTATAACTCATCCCAAGATTTTTGCTTATCTGTGAAAGAGGTATATTCTCCTCGAAAACATCGCTTTCTGTCCTTATCATTACATCTTCAGCGTCGGTTATCGAAAGCAGGTCGATATTCTCTTTAGTTTCGATAGGAAGTCTTTTGAGGTTCCAGGGAATCAATAATTCATCTGCATCCTCCGCCTTCACTTTTATTCCTGAGCTATCCGGGAATGGATGATCTTTAGTCACGACTATTTTTCTACCACTTTTTGTTTTTAGTTCGATCAGTTTTTTCGGAGAAATATGTTTTGAAACACAGGTTATATCCGCCAATTCGAATTTTTTCGTTTTTATGTTAAAAGCAAACGTTTTCATGCCTTGTATCTTCTTGTATTCGGTTCCGAAATCATCTTTTTCTGTTTTGCCGGTAAGATTGTGTTCAACAAGCTCTCGAATCGTTAAAAGCTCAAAGCAATCTCCTTTGTAAACCAGTAATTTTTCATCTCCATGGAAGCAATTTCTTCTCTTTGCTGCATGGAAGAACGGGTGCGCATAGCCCACTGAGGCACCTGTAAACCCGATAAGGCGCCCGAGAACTCCAGCTGATGTGTGGGGTGCAAGCCCTATTACAAGCTTCCCGATAAGCTCGTTGATACCGGATATATTGTAATACGGCTCGACCTTATAATATTTTACAAGCAGGTCATCGATGAATTTTGCGGTTTTCAGCAGATATTCGGCGCAGTCCTTTGAGACAATGATATCCTGCACTTTAAGTTCCAGTACCTGGCTCTCATCGACAAGAGGCTTTCCATACACATCGTTCGCGTAACCGAGTTCTTTCAATCTCTCCACAGGAACGCCTATCTCTTTTGGCTTGATGTGGGTAAGAGGAAGGTCTGAGAGGTCGTATCTTACAGTGCCGTCCTTGAACATCACAATATCATGTTTTGCGCGCAGGATGCCTTTTTCAAGCGGCTCAGGCGTCTTGTTTTTTGACATAAGACCAAGAACTCCTTTTATTGATTCGAAGTTATCCCTCTCGCCTACTCTCTCTAAAGCCTCAAGGTATTCTTTTTTGAAGTCGATAGGCATTTCGATGATCGATGTAGTCTCTTTTTTACATTTTGGACATATGGTTTTGTTGACCTCGATCTTGCATGAACTGCATTTCAGCAAAGGAATCGTGAAGTTCCCGCACCTGCACCTGCTCTTGAACGTCCTGCTCTTGCATGAAGGGCAGATGCGCTCGCCAATCTGGACTTTTATTGTCCCGATCTTTTCTTTCTGCACCGATAGCCCTGTTTTAAAATCATTACTCCTTTCCGCGCCATCATCGCCGTCATCCACATATTCTTTTGCGCTTTGCAGCGACCTTCTCCTCCCTCCAGCCTCGCCGATAGGGAAAAGTACATGCGGCGCAGGCTTCATTTCGCGTTTGTCCGATTTTTCAGGTCTTCCCATCCTGCCGCCGATCCGAATTGGGGCGCGGCTCCGGACGGTTATCCCGCTGACTCCGGAGACAGTGACAATGACGTTTGATTCCGGCGCAGTCCACGTCTTTTTCAGATTGGGATCAAGACCCAGGCATCTCATTAGCGGAAGCGGCTCATCAATGTATATCTGCTTTTCACGCACAGTATGAGGAACAAGGAGCGTCTCAAGTGTGTTTTTTATTTTTTCATCAAGCGGGAACGCAAGCTTTTCAGCGAATTTACCGTTCTTCTGGATATATTCTGCCATCTGGGTATATTCCTCAAGTTTGATATCATGCCAGAGGTACGTGTATTTTGGATGAAGCGGCACTTTATAAGTATCCGACAGTGAGAGTGCGGTTTTTTGGTTGGGATTTTTCAAGTCCCCAAGTTCTTTTATTGAAGTTTTGGCGGCAAGTTCCTGGAGCCACCATTCATAGCAGTAGGATGACGGCACAAGGGGATGATTATTTTCAAGAAAATCTCCGAAATTAATCAAAATCTCACCAATATCGAGTATCCTCTGGACCGATGGTCTTATTTTAAGAGCTTCCTGCGCTGTATCCACCCTCATAACATCGCCGTTAAAGAGACGGACGGTAGGTCCCTCGATAGTGTCCACAGGCCCTATACCGGCGGCTTTACCAGGGCGCTCCACTTTTATCTGCGTGCCTGCTGCAATGAAATCGTCCATCAATATCATTGTGGCCGGACTGATGCCTGCTGCTGCAAAACTCGTGTTTCTGCCCCTGCCGTACCTGAGCCTGAAGCCCCCCGGCATCGATGGGTAGGAGAAAACAGGTCTGCCCGCAATCAAATCCTGCAAATATTTATCCTTTGGTTTTAACTGCGCAGATGCATCATCGGTCTTGACCGTGACCACGAATTTCTCAAGCCAGTCCCAGCCGCCAAGCTTGAGCTTGTCCACATGCTTTTTTACTTTCGGGGCTTTGAGCGCGATGCCCTCTGCAATGACAAGCGCCATGCCGCCGCGTATCCTGTTCGTTTCAATACGCGCAAGGTCGCGCCGCCCTTCCACTTCCGCTTCCTCTGTGGGTTCACCGTCTATAAAGATAGGGCAGTTCCGCACGATAAGCCGTATCTCCTCATCGGTCGGCAAATACTGGAGGTGGACAGCCCTGTGATATGCAGTGATCTCCTCCACGTATCTCTCCACTTCTTCAGGTCTGGGGATGAAACGATTGACCCCCAGGCTTCCGCGGATATAGTCGGCTGCCAGCACGGAGAGCGCCTGCGCCGTTCCGCCCGCGCTTCTTATAGGTCCGGCGTAATAGATCCTTATATAATCTGAACCGTCGTCGTTCTTTGCAAGGTCGATTTTTGCGATGCCCTCTATGGGCGCAGCCACCACTCCTTCGGTGAGGACAGCCATCGCAACCCTCACGGCAGCCTCGATGGCATCCCTTGTCGATTCAAAGCTTTTGATCTCCCCTTTAGCCACGTCAAGAGCAAGACGGAGTGCTGCTTCCTCGCGCGAAAAAGTGGTCTCAAGTTCCCGCAGGCGCTTCGCCACGCCTTCGATGCCGAGGAGCTTCTCCACTCTGTCAGCCAGGTCTTTTGCTATCGGTATCTCTATCTCCGGCTTCGGGTCTGCGCCGTTTGTGCGCGCGCGGTTTGCGAGGGAGATTGCCCTGTTAAGCTCGTATTCGAGGGTATTAAAATAAGCGAGCATCGTGTCGCTGGCTGCGAATTTCATGTACTGGATACTCTCCTCAGATAGTGATACATTCTTCGAACCGGGCCTGGTTAATATTACATGCTGATTTCAGGCTGGGATGAGATAAAGATTGTTATGACTTTACACCGCCAGGTCCTTCCATCTATAAGCCGTAAATACACCGGGTGGAAAGTGAAAAATGAATTGCATGGAATTATCGAATCAATCGCATCGCTTCGTGTAATAATGCCTTTTTCACGGAGCATACCCTAAATCTTCTTTTAGCTCTTCAAGGTCCTAATGAAAAACGATCTTTTGTTTTGGTAACTCAGCCAGCAGTTCAGTCAGAGAGACCCCGGCGATCTCAGCGGCTCTCCAGAGCGTTATATCCTGGTTCTGGTACATTCCGGGTACTTTCCGTATTTTACAAAATTCCGGGAGGATATTAGATCTTGCCGCATCGATAATTTTAATATCAATTAAAACAATTGTTTTAATTATGCCAACAACCATTACAATAAATGAAAAAACTAAAGAAAGGTTATCGGATTATAAGTTCGGTGATTTGACTTTTGATGATGTTCTACCTGAATTTCGACGATTTTGGTAACTA
>NZ_FZMP01000083.1 GCF_900196725.1 Candidatus Methanoperedens nitratireducens
GGAGGTACTGAGGGAGATAAAACGTATAAGATAGATGAAGTTCAGGGTAAAATCCAGAAAGCTCTTGCAAATTGAAAATTTTTTCAATAAATCAACTCCATTATAACTTTATTTCAAATAATGTTTTTATAACATTGATTTAAAACGTAAGTAATAAGAAATGACTTATGAGAAAATGAGATTTGGACTATTGATCTGTTTCGCCGGAGTAGTTCTTACATTGTTCTTTCTTAAACCGTTCGTCTCGATTTCAACGATATTCTTAGCTTTGGTTCTCGGACTTGTCTTTGCTCTCCCGGTGTCAGTTTTGGTACTAATGCTTATTGGCGGAGCTTCCCAAATAATAAGAAATAAAAAACACAGACGCCAAAGAAATGAAAAATTAGTCTTCTAATGTTTATTATTTGAAATATCAACTTTCCAGCTAGAATGAGAATTACACATTAATAAAAAGCTTCATCAATCTCCTCACTATAAAAAAACGTATGTTAACAGACTTTTTTATTAGGAATCTATATTTTGGCTTCTTTATTTACGGGCTCGCCTTTTTAATCCTGGGGATTACTATCTTCATACAGCTTAGAACAACCGAAAAAAGCGAATATAAATTGCTGAACATTTTATGGCTTTTGGCTTTTTTTGGGATTACTCATGGAATATTTGAATTTATACAAATGTTCACAGCAGTCAAAGAAGAGCTTATTTTTTTAAAAATACTGGGTCCTACTTTTTTAATAATATCATATCTATTCTTATTCTTATTTGGTTATCAACTGATTAATATCAGCAGGAGAAAAAAGCTAAGCATCTGGTTCCCATCAATAATAGTAATTTTATTTTTTTTGCTTTTAATATATTTAGGTGGAAAAAGTTTCTGGAATAATAATGTTCTCCTTGATATTTTAGTAAGATACTTTTTGGGTTTTCCAGGTGGGATTTTAATCGCTATTGGATTTCTTTTATATTATCAGAGCGAATCTGAGAAATTAAGGAGCATCCGGGTTAAAAAATATTTTATTTGCGCTGCTTTACTTTTCGGGGTTTACGGAGTACTGGGAGGATTGATTGTTCCCAGAGACAGCTTTTTTCCGGCTTCGGCAGTAAACTATACATCGTTTATTTCCCGGTTTGGCATTCCTGTTCTAATCTTCCGCGCTATGACTGCTATGGGAATTGCCTTGTCTCTGTGGTATATAATGAACATTTTCAATATAGAGGAGGCTGCAGGGCGCAAGCGTGCCAAGGAGAAAATACGAAACCAGGCTGCTCTTCTTGATAAAGCAAATGATGCCATTATTGTTCGGGATCTGGAACACCGCATTATCTATTGGAATAAAAGCGCTGCGCGATTGTATGGTTTTACAAAAGATGAAGCTATTGGCAAAAATACCGCTCTGCTTTTGTACAAAGAAGAATCACCTGCACTCATCCAGGCCAGAAAAGTGGTGATTGAGAAGGGAGAGTGGACTGGTGAACTGCGGCAACGAACAAAAGAAGGTAAGGAAATCATTGTAGAAAGTCACTGGACCCTTGTATGCGATAGCGACGGGAAACCGAACTCTATACTTCTCATCAATACCGACGTGACAGAGAAAAAGAAGCTCTTAAGCGATATTGAAGAACGCAAAAGGGCAGAAGAGGCGCTTAGAATATTTGCGGTAGCTTTAGAAGAGGCGCCGGATGGTGTTCAGATCGTAGATCTGGACGGATATGTAATCTACTCTAACAAGGCTGTAGAGAAAATATACGGCTTCTCTCCCAAAGAGTTCAAGGGAAAGCATCTCAATGAGATGAATTCAGACCCGGAGTTTGCAGGCGAAGTGATTATTCCGGGTATAAAAGAGAGGGGATGCTGGGTTGGGGAGCTCATGGTCAAACATAAGGATGGGAGAGAATTACCTATTTTGCTAACTACTTCTATGATTAAGGATAGAAAAGGTGAACCTATGGCATTTGTGGGGATCATCAGGGATATCACATATCTTAAAGAAAAAGAAAATCTTCAAAAGCAACTCTTGCAAGCTGAAAAACTCGCCACGATAGGTGAGTTGGCAGCAGGAACCGCCCATCAGATAAATAATCCGCTTGGTAATATCTCTCTTTATGCCCAGATGCTGCTAAAAAATACGAAGGACGACGATACTAAAGCTAAGCTCACTATCATCGATGATGAGGTAAATAAGGCAGCAAGTATTGTGAAAGGACTGCTTGACTTCGCAAGGCAATCAGAACCCAAACTAAGCCGAATAGATATAAATAAGGAGATAGAAAAAGTACTTAGCATCCTGAATCCCCAACTAAATGATATCAAGGTAACCACTGACCTTGTACCTCTTCCACCTATCCTTGCAGATAGCGGTCAGATCCAACAGGTCATCATGAACTTGCTCAGAAATTCAATTCAATCAATTGAAAAAAACGGAGAAATAATGATTAGAACTACATCAAAACAGGATCATATAGAGATCAGCATATCCGATAACGGCTGCGGCATACCAGAGGAAAATCTGGATAAAATATTTGACCCGTTCTTCACAACAAAGGAGCAGGGCAAAGGAACAGGACTTGGTCTCTCGGTCTGCTACGGGATTATCAAACGCCATAACGGGTCAATAGAAGTGAAAAGCGAGACAGGAAACGGCACTATGTTCACAGTAAAATTGCCGGTTTGATATTATGAAAAATATTTTAGTAATAGAGGATGACAGGAAAATGAGGGATGGCCTAGTTGAAATATTGACTGACGAAGGGTACAGGGTTGAGTCTGCCGGGAACGGTCAACTGGGGCTTGACAGGATCAGGAAGAAGGATTTTGAGGTAGTCCTGACAGATCTTATCATGCCGGTCATGGGAGGAATGGAGGTACTGAGGGAGATAAAACGTATAAAACCTAAAACATGCGTGATCGTAATTACCGCCTACGGAACAATCGAAAACTCGGTGGAGGCTATGAAAGTCGGTGCTTCAGATTATATAACGAAACCATTCAAGATAGATGAGGTCCAAACTAAAATCCGGAAAGTTCTTGCAGAAGCAGAGCTTGAAAAATGCCCTCAAATCCTTGATTCAGATGTCATTAAGGCGATATCGAATCCGATAAGGAAAAACACAGTAAAACTTCTT
Source organism: Candidatus Methanoperedens nitratireducens (assembly GCF_900196725.1). Lineage (GTDB taxonomy): Archaea > Halobacteriota > Methanosarcinia > Methanosarcinales > Methanoperedenaceae > Methanoperedens > Methanoperedens nitroreducens_A. The sequence goes on from NZ_FZMP01000083.1 coordinate 3,124, forward strand.
GATAAGGCAGGAAAACTGAAGTTCACAGAGATTAAAAAAAATCTTAAAATAGATGATGCCACAAAGCTCAGCTTTCATCTGCGTATCCTGAAGTCGTATAATGTCATTGAACAGGATAGTGAGAAAATATATATGCTGACCCCTGCAGGGAAAAAATTGATGGAAAGCTTAAAAAGAATTGAAGAAGTAGCATAATTTTGTCCTATGAATGAGATAGAAACAGAGACCCTTTCAGAGAAAAAACCCATGGCTGCTCTTGAGCAGCAGGACTCAGGCACTTATATCGGGCTCCTCCTTGGCGGCATAATCCTTGCAACAGGCGCTGTTGTGCTGTTCAGCGACCTCGAATCTACTTTTAGTACCAGAGGAATAGACATAACCCTTTCTATAATCTTCCGCATGGGACTGATGCTTGCTTCTGCTTACGGAGCAATCTCCTGCTTCTTCGGTCTCTACCGCATAGCCGCCCTGAACAGAATGCTCTCCGGGAAGATAGGGGAAGAATTCGAGGACTTTGTTCTCTATACAAGACCTTTCATCGAGGAAGTCATAAGGCAGCGACTGGTCGTGGAAAAGGTGATGGATAAGCTTGAGACCATGGAAAAGCGCAGCATCGAAAGCACAGCAGTTCAACAGGAAAGTAAAAGCGCGGTTTCCACTAAATGGTGGGAATTTCTCTTCTATGTTGCGCTGCTCACCAATATCAGTATAGGTCTCTATGTGTATCTTGAAGCTCACCCTTACGAAATGGTGCCCTACAGTATAATCATACTGGGCATAGCCTGGTGGGTATTGATGGCAAAATACTTCGGTATTCTTTTTGACCCGAGAGGTGTATACATGCCTGCCTTTTTCATAGCAGCCCTTCCTACGCTCAGTATTGTTCTTCGAATATTCCTTGCGCCCTACCAGGCACTTTTCATCGTCTTCATCGGGCTGTTTTTCTATGTAGCCGCAATGTACTATTACTATAGATACATAACTATGGGCATACCTCTTTTCTCGATTGCAAAGCTCAGAGAGGAAATAGAGATTTCAAAGAAAGCCAGGGCTGAAAAACCTGAAATAGAGGCAAAAAAAGAGAGCATATTGGAACAGGCATTGTCCAGAATCAAGAGCCAGGAAGTCATTGAGAAGCCTGCTCCCCTGCATGTTATCAGGACAGAGTCGGAAATTAGAGCTTTGAAAATAAGTCTGAAAGATGTCATTCGAAGTGCATTCAGAGCTAAGATTCAGAGCATCCGCCTTGGCTTCATGAGCTTGATCTGGCCTCGTGCAGTATGCCAGAACGGGAGAAAAATCTCCTGTACAGGTCTCATCATGGCTTTCCTTGGCGCCGTATCTATCATCACTTTTCCGGCTATCTATGAGGACGTATTCCTTGAAGCTGTTCTCTTCGGTATAGTACTGCTGGCAACGGGTTATTCCCTTGCAGGAAAAAGAGAAAAAAGAATATTCACCATCAGTTCCTCTCTATTTTTCGCAGGAATTCTCCTGTCACTTGGAACAGCAATCTCCTTTTACTTCCTGTCCGTTGAATCGCTGGTGGAAAATATATTGAAGATAGCCATGCAATACATCGCTGGCATTCTATTCCTGGTATTGGATATTTTCATAGATAGGAGACCTAAGAAATGATGTACTTCCCTACCAGAATTATTAAGACCCTGGGAAGCGCATGTGATAATCCCGGGCATAAATGGTGGATTATCGTCACATAAGTTAGAGATTATTAATGGACACAGATAGGAAAACGTCAGCTGTAGAAGCCGTAAATCAAAAAAAGAGAGAAAAATATCTCATAACAGATATTATTTTGCTGGTAAACTACTTTTTAAGCGTGGTGACCCTGCAACGGCTGTTGTTCTTATTATCATTTATAACATACGGTATTGGCGACAGTATAACTGCAGTTTATATGATGGAAAAAAGGGGAGTTATGTACGAAACAAACCCGCTTGTGCGTTTTGTCTATATTTCCTCTGGTGGACAGGGGGTTGTCGCTATGAAGGTATTTTATGCCTCCATAATACTATTTTTTGCATGGCTCATTTCAAGAAGGAAAAATACGCACTGGAAGGTCAACGGCTTCCTGTTTGCACTGATCATCGGAAGCATAATGGTAATGCAGGCAAATCTAAAGACAGCAAACGATACGATTCCACAATCTACCGCCTCAATTATGTTCACTTTCCTATCCATGGAAGCTTTATTTGTAATGATGGGTTATCTGATTGATAAACCTGACTTCGCCAGCTAACCTATA
>NZ_FZMP01000179.1 GCF_900196725.1 Candidatus Methanoperedens nitratireducens
GGAGAACCTATGAATTGGTAACCACCCTTAAGTTATGCCAAAAATAAAGGTCAGGCTTTTCGCAAATCTGCGGGAATATACAGGAGCAAAGGAGCTTGAGCTTGAAGCAGGGACTGTAAAAGAATGCCTCGAAATGCTCTGTAATATATTCCCGGGATTGAAAAATATGATCTTCAAAGGTGAGAATATACATCCTTATATGAACGTTTTTTTGAACGGAAGGAATATCTCTGAGCTTAACGGATTAGGAACAGCGCTGAACCCGGACGATGAGATCGCCATATTCCCTCCTGTATCGGGTGGATGATGTTTAAAAAAAGAACAAATGCAGATGAGGCAAAGAAGCTGTTTTTAGAAGCGGTCAAACCCCTTTCCGGGCATGAGCTTTTACCGATTGCGGATTGCGACGGCAGGAGCATAGCCAGAGATGTAACCGCTGGTATCGATGTTCCCCATTACCGCCGTGCTGCGATGGATGGTTTTGCCGTGAGGGCTTCTGATACCATGGGCGCAGGCAGCAGTTCCCCCGTTATATTTAAACAGGGGCAGCATATCGAAAAAGGCGTCTGCGTGAAGGTACACACAGGTTCGCCTGTACCTCAGGGCGCCGATGCCGTGGTGATACTGGAAGATACGGTTTCCTATGATGGGAACATCGAAATATACACGCAGATACACCCGTTAAAGAACGTTGGGGATATCGGGGAGGATGTCCGGAAAGGCGATGTGATACTCAGGAAAGGGCAGCGGATCCGCCCGTGTGATATTGCAGTTCTTGCCTCACTTGGCATTAATAACATAAAGGTCGCGGGGAAGCCTCTAGTAGCGATCATCCCTACAGGCGAGGAACTTGTTCCGCGTGGAAAGCGGGAACTCAAAGTCGGGGAAGTTTACGAAACTAACGGATTAATGGCTTCACTGTACTCCAGGAAATGGGGCGGGATCCCAAGACTTCTTGATATTGTGACCGATGACCCTGAAAAGATAAAACAGGCGATAACATCGAACCTCGATGCAGATATGTTCATAATTAGCGGCGGAACATCGGTGGGAAGGAGGGATTATGTGCCTGGAGTGGTCGGCTCTATGGGAAATCTCCTTGTCCACGGCGTCGGTATAAGTCCGGGCAAGCCGACGGCGCTCGGAATTATCAATGGGAAACCTGTGGTGTGCATGCCCGGCTATCCGGTTGCTGGTATTGTGGCGCTGTACTGGTTCGCGCGCCCGGCTCTGCGGAAACTAGGGAATCTGCCTGATGAACCTGACAGGGTTGTTCGCGCGATGTTATCTGAGAAGATACCATCAAGAACCGGATACAAAACATTTGCACGCGTTAAGTTAGATAATGGCAAGGCAATCCCTCTTGCGACATCGGGCGCGGGGATACTGAGTTCAGTTTCAAAGGCTGACGGGTTTGTGATTATACCGGAGAATATTGAGGGGCTGAGCGCGGGGGAAAAGGTGGAAGTGATATTGATTGAGTAACACCGTAAATATCATTTATTTAATTGAAAAAGTTTCATTTCTTCATTTGCATAAACAATATCGTATCCTTCCATTGTTTGATTTGTCCATAACTTATAATAATTTGTCTCAGATGCAGCCGGTGTCATTGCTTTAATTTGACCAGACAGGTCAAAATTATAGAATACTTCCTTACCTTCCCCGGAAGCATATTCAATAACAAAAGCTATTAAGCCATCCCATTTTCCAATCAAAAGATATACTTGCGAATTATTATGTTTACTTTTATAATTCCTGGCTATTTGCAAACCTTCAGTGTGATTAGTTCCCATTATAATTTTTGAAACATTGATCACATCAGAATCTTCAATATACATCTGGTCAATAACAGTTCGTCTCTGTGCACGATACGCAATATCATTGCCATAATCCCACCAATTAATTATCAAAGCATCAGGTGCGGTATTGTTTCTGATATAACTGTATCCCTTCATCATATCAGCATTCCCTATTCCAGGGCTACCAGCGGGTAATCTGGAAAATTTTATATTATCAATGGATGGTCCGGCAATCGATGCAAATAATATTATCGCTGTAACAACAGATAACGCCTGAACTGCAAATTTTTTCCTTGGGCTTAATTTAGCAGCCAGGTCAATTATCGCAATAAACCCTATTCCAATACTTACATATCCGAATATTGAGAAGATATCCATAAAATGAAATCTGGTCAGTCCTAAGATCATTGAAATACCAACGGCTGAAATCAAAAGTAGCCCAAAAGCATTATTTTTTAAATATAAACTATAAAGCCCGAATATTAAAATTATAACTCCCAATATCAGATATTTTCCGAAAAACATCTCTAACCCTGGAAACCCGGGAGGTTGAAGATCATCGGTGAACATATATACGATCGGTCTCGATGGATATCCCATCATCTGTATTGCTCTTGTGATTTCTTCTAGGTTCCTTACAGGATACAGTATACTTGAGAGAATTGTCCCTAAAATTAGCGTAATTATAATAAAAGCCCAAAAAGATGAAAACGGATATAAAGCTTTTTTAGTTGCAAAATAGTACAGGGTAATTAGCAGACCATATAGAATAAGGATTGCATGAATGACAAAATAGCCACCCCATGTAAAGCCGGTAAGTCCAACAGAAATGGCGGGCAATAATATCCAGAATAGGTAAATAATCTTTTCTTTCTTTTTTGCAGGCAACGGATATTGTAAAACATCCAACGCTCTAACTACAAGCGCTATTGTTAATATAATCAGGAATAATGAAAGTGCATTATGAAAGGTATACCCTTTCAGTGTCCTGAGCAGTAAAAAAAAGGAAACTGAAGAGAATACCACGCTTAACAATCCGGCTTTCCAATCATATAATCTGCTGCCCAGCCGGAATATGACTATAATTGTTGCGGCACCAAGGAACGGGGGCATCAATCCTTCTGCAAGAGTCATACTTGACATGCCAAAATCGATTGGAATAATATCAAATAATTTGCCAGCGAATGCCAGAAAGTATGCCATGCCCGGTTGATATAATGGAGCAGAACTGAACGGGTCAGGAACTGCTGGATGACCATATGAGTAAATATATTCCGCCTGTCTTGACATGTATGCAGCGTTGGCAACATGCGTATCCCATGTTCCTCCATATAATCGAATAAAAAATGCAAAAGCAAATAGAGCTAATGCTATTAATGTATCTCGAAGCTTAGGGGAACTGTAATAATTTAAAATCGATACCATAAAAACCCACCTTTAATATCCCGAATCTTATAGATTTATTTCAACTGATAAATTACAATGTCCTTTTATCATATATTATTTCCTCCAATATCCACTGTTACGCCAAAACAAATCCAACCTCATAATACATTTCATCGACCTTGATTACCCTTGAACCCTTTCGATCTAGAAAATCAGCAGTTCGTTCCCATTCATCAGGCTTTACTTTCACGCCACCTTGATTTTTTACAGCCTCTTTGAGTGCCGGATATTGATTTAATTCATCATTAGTTATAATAACGAATATATCAGGTGTTGTTTGCAATCTGTGAGCATCTATCCATCTGGCATTGGCGTGTTCATATGCGCCCCATGCGAAAAAAGCAACAGATATCAGGAACATTGCTGCAAAAGAGATAGCAAATGCTTTCAAAATAAAACCAAACGAGCGTTCCTTGGAAACAATCAACCCGATTGCCAGCAGGACGACGTAGGTAAATAGCATAAAATATACTGCGTCAAGCCCGTGTATACCAATACCTGTTTTGCTTAAAATCCCAAACAGGAAGCCGCTTATGTAAAATGAGAGGATACCAATGGCTAAGAATAGAAGATGCTTCCGCCCCATACCTCTTATCCTGCCTGTATCATCTTTCTAATTTTTCCCATCACATTTATTGTCATGCCAGCCTCCTTAATTTTTCGAATAATTCATCCGCGAGCTTTGTTGGGTCGTTAGTTTTCTCAATTTTGAGCTTCATCTCATCCGCGAAGTCCCACAGCAACTCAATGCACTGCGTATATCTATTACACGCGCCGCAGTCCCCTTCATGCTCATACCATACCTGCATTCCGTGCTTTGCAGACACGAATATAATTGCGTTGACGTTGAGAGGTACAGAATGCCCGAACAGGATGCCGCGCTCCGCATTTACCTTCCCGACCTCTATCTGGTTCGCGCGTGCCATCTCAAGCAGCGTATTTTCTATGCGCTCATCCATTGTAAGAAGCGCCCTGGATACCGCCTGTCTTGATATGTTGAACGAACGCGCAATGTTGATATTGGGAAGACCGCTGCGCTGCAGCCTCCAGAACTCGAACTGTTTGTCGTTTACGGGCAGGAACATATGTCAATATAAACATGTTGACTATTTATAGATTGCCATTGATATTACTAATCGGCATATTCGAATTGCTGCGGCGCTGGTTTCAGTTTTATGCAACCGTTTCGCCTGTTGTCCTGCATAAAAAGTATCTGTTGTTTCACCCGTAGCAAAACTTGGGCGCAAAGGTATGCGCCATAATAGAGGTGATAAAATGAAGAAATCAATACTAATCGGAGTATCTATAGCAACAGTGCTGGCGATACTCCTCCTTGCAGCGGTTGCACTGGGCTTTGGTGATACTAAGACTAAATTTAATGCATTCGCTGGTGCTGAAGCTAAACATTTTACAGAGAAAGCTGCACAGGCAACATCCACGCCTACACCTGTGCCTACACAGGAAAAAACTCCTGAAGAAGCTATCGCAGAGGCGCAGGCAAAGGTTTCATTTAAGATTCTCCAGCCGTCGTATGTTCCTGAAGGATATACGCTGAATATTCCGCAGGTCTCAGGAACAAGATTCAGAGGAGTTTCTGTAGAGCTAGAGCAGGCAGTGTTTCCCTATACAAATGGAAAAGAAACTCTGAACCTGAAGGAACTCCTCACAATAAATGACACTACGATTGCCCCTAAAAGTACTACTATTCCTAAAGATGCCAGAGAAATAGTAGATATAAACGGTATTAAGGGACGCTTCTCGGTGGAACCAGATGGCTTAAAATACCTTAACTGGAAAATTGGAGAACTCAGTCTGACTATCAGCAGCTTGACCTATAACTCCAATAATGTTACTGGCAGCTCGCTCAGCAAAGAAGAAATGATAAAGATGGCAAGGTCTGTCAAATGACCCTGCCATTGGATTTTTCGAGGTTTAAATATGAGATGGCTTTTTAAAAAGAATATACTTGAAAACGAATCACGCGCAGCCATTTTCATGTATATAAAGAAAATCCAGAAACATATCCCCAAAAAAATAATACATGAGACTAACATCAGTCGTGGTACAGTTTTATACCATCTTGACATCCTGCTTTGTGCAGGCATGGTGGCATGCATGAAGGATAGCAAATTAAGAAATACCGCACAGCGCAGAAGGCGGTTATAAATGATAAGTGCGCTGGGGTATGAGGAGAAGAAAACTTAAACAGTAGAGCAATCATGTAATAGTTTGACTTAAGGTCGTGGATTTAGATGATTTCAAGGAAAACAGGAACAACGATACTGGCAGGCGCTGTGCTGGTGGTAGTAGGCATTATTGTCACAAGCATGCTACTCGCCACAAAGCCCTCGATTATCCAGATAAGCGATAGTTCTTTCAAAATTCTTGAACTTCCTTACACCTACACTAAGAACGATGCGTATATTCTCGTAATAGGCTCAACAATTGGCGGCATGATGCTCTCGTATATCTTCACAACCCTGCTTGCAGCAGGAAAAAGCGAGGTTAATAGCATGATAATCAAAGAAAAATCAGCAGAAATCCCAGTTGCTAGTACTAATATAGCTGCTATTGCAGAGCATGTCAAAGAAGGGACGCAGTTAATCGATGCGGTCTTAACAGCACTTGAAGGCGATGAGAAGAAATTGATTAAAGAAATCGCTGATCATGACGGTGAAATACTTCAAAATGAACTTGTGCTTTCACTGAATTTTTCGAAAGCAAAGGTCTCAAGGATGCTTACCGACCTTGAAAAGAGAGGATTGCTGGTTAAAAAGCAGTATGGTTTGACAAATAAGGTTGCTCTGGCTGAAAAACTGCGAGGTGAGAAGGATGAAAAATAAGATGATAACAGGAGCAATAATAGCAACAGTACTGCTATCTACCGCAGTATTACTCTGGTATTTTACCCCATCAGACGTAAGTATTGTAAGCCTGGAAGCGCCTAAGGAAATCGGAATATACGATTTGAGTAACCTTAAAATCAATCTACAAAACAATGCTCCTACGGACGTTAATATAACCATAAACGTGAAAAACGCGTTTGTGGATGAAAAAGGGGTAAGTTTAAAAGGATTCGTAATTTTGGCATATGAAAATTCAAGCTATATACCATCAAATGCATCAAACGTCACCGACGCATCTCAGATAGAAGTTCTATTAAAACCAGGAAGCAATAGCATAACTGTTAGTCTAGGATACGAAGTACCGGGTACACAAAAAGTCGAAGTCGAAATATATCAGCGCGGGAAGCTTGCGGATTCCAAGACAATCGAAATCAATGTCCTACCTCCAAAAATTTCGGTGGTTCTTCAAACCCATAACGGCGTTAATGGAACTAATGAAATATACACCGTTTATGGTATTTTACAACTCTTAGTAAAAAGCGGTTCTGCAGGGAATGTTGTAGTTAACATCTCAGTAATAAATGAATTGACAAATACTGCAGTTTCAACAGCTACAAGAACAATAAGAACATCCTCTACTAGTGAATCCATCGTGGTTTGGTCAAGTCGCAAAAGCACCTATGACCCTGTGACAGGCATGATGACCAGAGTCGAAACCGAAACATTTGCACCTGTAGTAGTCATTGAGCTTTCAAAGAGCGAACCATCGGCTGAAAAATATATAATGTCCCCCCTTGTGGTAAAAGGCAAGGTAGGAGACAGATATAGGGTGATTGTAACTGCGATGTGGAGGGATCAGGTGGTAAGCTCAGAAGTGAGGATACCGTCTAAGTAAAATGGAGGATTCAAATGTTGACATGGATATTGAAAGAGACTGCTATAACTGCGAATCCATTTGTAGTTTAAGAAAATCTTTTATGAGTTAGATGTGTAGATGATTGTCATAGAAAATATTTGTAGTCTTAGAAAAAAACCTCAAGAGGGAATTATGAATAAACTCGCCGTATATGCTCTGCTTTGGATATTTGCTCTTATTTTATTCTCAAATGCGGCTGTCTCTACAAGCTGGGCACCCGAGGCTTTGGAAATACCGTATCAAGTAAATCACTCAGACAGAATCGTCATAGGCACAGTAAAGGAACAGCACGCAGGCTTCGAGTACACAGATGTAATTGTAAGTGGGAATGAATGGCTAAAGAACCCTTTACCAAGAAATGAAATAACGTTAGAACAGAACGAGGTACAAATGCTTTTACTGCAGGCGCCGCCAACTTCAGTGTAGGTGAGAAGGTTCTATTGATGCTTAACGATGATGATATTGAAAAAGGCATATTCAAGGTGGCTTTTATGGAACTGGGGAAACATCCAGTTTCAGATAGAGATGAAGTGATTGTTGTAATTGATAAACTCCTTTCACCTGTGGCTGCTACACCTCCAATAAATCCTGAAACATCGGGCTTTGAAAAAAAGATGCTGATTGTTGGCGATACCTGGGGAAAAGACGGCTGGAACCTCACTGTTGCGGCTGTAGATAAAAAGACATCACCCGGGTTCATTTTGATCTCACTCTCCTATCAGGGCAAACAGCTTGGAGATGCTAGAATTGAAACAGGTAAATCCTACACTTACAGGGGTAAGAATCCAGACGGCTCCGAAGTACCTCTTTTAATAATTAAAGAAGGTAGTATATTTGTTGGTGCAAGTGCAGATGCTGTCCTTCTGGAAATCAACTGGTCTATACCCGGAAGTGATGTTCAGATACTTGAAGTGACTGAAGAATCTGGTCAAACGGGAACTACGACGCCTGCTCCCACTCCAGCAGCACAGGCAAGCCCAGAGGCGCCTGGGTCTGAGATCGTTTTTGGGATTTTAGGAGTTCTGGCAGTGTGGCGGAGATTTAAGAAGTAAGAAGGAATCAATGCATGAAAAGAATTAAACTGACGAGGCGAGTAAATGAGCAGTTATAATAAAGAGGAAAAATTGGATAAATCTTCAATCGATATGGGTCTACCCATAACAATTATAATTTTTATAATAACCCTGTTTGTCAACAAACTATTTTATGCAGTCGCAGCAGCAGGAGTATTATATGTTGGCGTCCATGCAGTGCATTATTTTAAGAACAGGCTTGAGTACTCAAAAGAGACCTTAGCGGAAATATCAAGACAGAATGAATTACTTTTAGAGATAATAAGGATGGAGAGAAATAAAAATGATAGGCACGAGTGAGATATTCCTGTTTCTCTTTACCCGGCGCTGTGCTGCTTGTAACAGGCGCTGCTTTAAAGACATTTAACAGGAGCACATAGATAAAAGTCCTGAAATCTCAATAAGTATAAGCCCGCACAGGACAATCAAAACATCATGATACTATTCGACGATATCGGAAGCTATCCCCTTCCAAAAGATGTGGACAAAGGCTGGATAGCCGGGGCTGTAAAAAAAAGCGATCCAAAGTCTTTCAACATCATCAGGGATGCGATGCGCCAGAAGATCGAAGCAGGCGTGGATGTACCCACATATCCCCAGTTCCGGGACATGACCCAGCAGTTCCTGGAAGTAATAAACGACGGCTCCATGACGGAAGAACCCATGCTCGTTCGCCGGGATAAAGCAAGGATAATGGAGCTTGAAGCGCTTGAAGAAGTCGGAGCTGAGTACTATAAGAAAACCGGCAGGATACTGAATATAAGAATATGTGTCACCGGACCGGTAGAACTATACCTGAAGCAGTTCGGGGGGACTTCATATAAGGATGTGCTCAATGCGTTCGCCGCCAGCATTGACCGGTTCATCGGCAATTCGATAGACAGCGCAAAACAGTTCAGGATAACCACGGTCTCGATAGATGAACCGAGCATAGGGATAAACCCGCAGATAATGTTCAGCGACAGCGACCTGGTAGAGGCGCTGGAAAAAGCCGCAAAGACCGCAGCGTCCCATAAAATAGATACCGAGATTCACCTCCATTCCCCGCTTCATTATAAGCTCATATGCAGGGTGCCGTCCATCGGCATAATCGGCGTCGAATCTGCAGCAAACCCGTCTTACCTTGACCTCATTGATAAAAAAGACCTTGATGAGTACGATAAATTCCTGAGGGTCGGAGTCGCGCGGACCGATATCTTCAACATGGCCGCTGCGCTCAATGAAAAGTACGGCACGAACGTCTGGAAAGAACCGTCGAAGCTTGAAGAGATCGTAAGCGGGATGGAAACGCCGCACACCATAGAGAAAAGGCTTGAGAAAACCTGCGGGCTCTTTGACGAGAGGATAAAGTACGCAGGTCCGGATTGCGGGCTCGGTTCATGGCCAACGCAGGAGCTTGCATCCAGCCTGCTGAAGAACACGGGTATGGGTATAAAAGAATTTTTAAAGAAACGGAAAACAGGGTAACGATTTAATAGTTAATTGACGTTAAATGGTTTAATGAGAGCAAAACAGCGGGTAAATACTAAAAAGGGCAGTAAATACAGTTCCGCGGCTAAGGAAAAAGGAGCAAAAACGGTAGTAGTAAAACCTGCCGGCTACCCCTTGAAAGGTTTGTTCCATGAATATCCCGAACCTTCGGAACTGGATGTCTTCGAGTTCTATGCAAGAGAACAGTGGAACGGGTTTATTGTTAAAAAGGGCGATTACCTGTTCGACCGCAGGATGTTCCCTGATTTTGCATTCAAGGTGGTGGATGTCGAGCCTGATAATTCGGAGATCGGGAAAAACACCAAATTCGTTATCGAGGATTATGATTCTGATTTCTTTGTCCCTGAGTTAAAAAGCACTGTCTCATTTAAGAGCATTGTCGGCCAGGAAAGGGCCAAACAGAAGTGCAAACTTATCGAACGCTTCCTTTCTGACCCTGTGAAATTCGGGAAATGGGCGCCAAAGAACATCTTATTCCACGGACCTGCGGGCACGGGAAAGACCATGACCGCAAAAGCGCTTGCGAACGCGGTCGAAGTGCCGCTGCTGGCTGTGAAAGCCACAAAGCTCATCGGGGAATTCGTGGGCGACGGGGCGCGGCAGATACACCAGTTATATGAGAAGGCAGAGGAGCTTTCGCCGTGCATCATATTTATCGATGAGTTCGATGCCATTGCCCTTAACAGAAGTTACCAGGAGATAAGGGGCGATGTGGCTGAAATAGTCAATGCGCTCCTTACAGAGATGGACGGGATAGATGAGCGCGAAGGGATATGCACCATTGCGGCGACGAATATGCTGCCAGCCCTTGATGCCGCGGTACGCAGCCGCTTTGAGGAAGAGATCGAGTTCACCCTGCCGACAGTGGAGGAACGGTATAAGCTATTGAAATCTTACGCGCGAACGTTCCCTGTGAAACTTGAAAAAGATGTAAACCTCGAGGCGATCGCAAGGCAGACATCCGGTTTTTCAGGGCGCGACCTTGTTGAGAAACTGCTTAAGAACGCGCTGCATAAAGCCATACTCAGCGGCGGTAAAGTGACATGCGCCCATATCGAGAAAGCACTTGAGGAAGCCAGGGACAAGAAATCCGAGCCACCAGGAAGGATGTTTGTATAATGGCAATACAAAGCATCAGTACTTTGATGGGACAACTGAAAAAGTCGTACGATAAGAGCAAGGATAAGGCGGGATGGAGGGTTCTCCAGGGCATGAACGGGGCATATTACGACACGTTCATATCCGGCAATAATAACCTGTGGCAGATCAAATCGGAAGAAGTCGCAGGCAGCGAATTTGTGGCAGTGGGCGCAAAGGTATCGCGCTCTGACGACGACCTTGTGAAAATAATGAAAGCCGGCTCACCTGTGCCATTCGGGAGCATAACGCCGGTAAAAAAGCAGCAATCGATCATAATGGCAGGGATGCAGACCTATTCCTCCGATTCTTCAGACCTGCTGCGCAGGGAATATCTCTCAGGCAAGCAGGCAGAGCTTGAGCAGAAGCTTAAGAGCCAGGTCAATAAGATGATGGATGACCCTGCTTTCCGGAAAAAGTACAGCGAGCATAAGGACAGGGTAAGAAGGGCGTACCTGTAAAGAATAGTACTGTTTTATTTTTATATATTTCAATAAAAAATCATAATTTAATGGAAAGCTTATATACCAAAATATGCAATAGTTTTTGTGCAAAACTCGCAGTATATTTTTTGAGGTGTAAATGATAGACAAAATATGGCGATATTGGATAGGAGTTCTTCTTGGTATAATTTTTATATCCTCAGGAACTCCTCCTCTAACGTTTCTTCTAATGTTACTAGGAGGTTTTATTACTGGATTTATTGTAGGAAGTGGAATAGAAGGTGCAAAGGCGGGGTTTTTGGCTGGGATAATAGGAATAATAATTAGAACCAAAGGTTCAATTATTTTTAATCCCACATCAGCTATACTTGACCTGGTACTTATTGTAGTAGTTCCAGTGGTTATCTGCGGAGGAATCGGAGGGTGGGTTCGCCAATTAATAAATAAGCAGGCTGAAGGTGTGAACTACAAGACTAAAGAGAGCTAAGGCAAAAAACTCTTGTCTTAAATGTGAACCTAAATAAAATTGAGTGATTGGCACTACTATAAGAATTAAAAACCTTCTGCAATCATCCATGCTAATTTTGCCTTTAAAGGGCTTTCTTAAATCCTCTAGAGTATGTTTAACTCAATTTCAAAGGTAAATAATATATATATTTACCACCAAGTGAGCGGGACAACTACAGGAGGAAACATATGGACTTATTATTGTACTCAGCCCCGCTTGCTGGCATCATCGGTTTAATATTTGCAGGTTATCTTGTTCTGTATATACTGAAACTGGATGCCGGAAGCGACAGGATGAAAGAAATCGCATCTGCCATACAGGAAGGTGCCATGGCTTATTTGAACAGGCAGTATAGGACCGTTGCAGTAATTGCGGTAATACTGACAATCTTAATCGCTCTTGCTATCAACGTTGAAACCGCAGTCGCGTTCGTTCTGGGAGCGGTCATGTCGGCTGCTGCCGGTTATCTCGGTATGAACATCTCTGTTAGAAGCAATGTCCGTTGCGCCAATGCAGCAAAAGATGGAATGAAGAAGGCGCTTGACGTTGCATTCAAAGGGGGCGCAGTAACAGGGATATCTGTCGCAAGCCTTGCGCTCCTGGGCGTTAGCGGGCTATACATAGCCTTCGGCGGGAGAACGGAAGCAGTAGACAAAATTGTGGGATTTGGGTTCGGTGCCTCCCTTATCAGCCTTTTTGCAAGGATCGGAGGAGGCATTTATACAAAAGCCGCGGATGTTGGAACTGACCTTGTTGGAAAAGTTGAAGCCGGAATACCTGAAGACGACCCGCGCAACCCCGGGGTTATTGCTGATAACGTGGGCGATAATGTGGGCGATTGCGCCGGGATGGCGGCAGACCTGTTTGAGACATATGCAGTGACCGCTCTTGGCGCTATGCTAATAGGGGTTACCGTTATTGGAACATATCAGAATGCGGTCATATACCCATTAATGCTTGGCGCAGCGGCGATCTTTGCATCCATAATCGGGGTGTTCTTCGTAAGGCTCGGCAAATCAGGCAATATAATGGGTGCAATGTACAACGGAGCGATCGTCGCAGGGATAATCTCATTGATACTGTTTTACATAATTACCCAGCAGATGATGAATGGTGATACCAGGCTGTTCGTAAGCGCGCTTGTCGGGATCGGCGTGACAGCGGCCATGATAATTATAACAGAATATTATACGGCCACCACTCATGGTCCGGTCAAGGAGATTGCCAACGCCTCGGTAACCGGTCCGGGAACAAATGTTATTACCGGGCTTGCCGTAGGTCTGCAGAGCACAGCTTTGCCTGTAATCGTCATCTGCGCCGGCATACTCATTTCATATTTTGTTATGGGCGGCGGGACACTCGGTTTATATGGAATCGCAATAGCGGCAGCAGCCATGCTGTCCGTCACAGGCATCATAATATCAATAGACTCCTACGGTCCGATAACGGACAATGCAGGCGGCATTGCCGAGATGGCTGAGCTATCCAAGGAAGTAAGGGATGTAACAGACCCGCTCGATGCGGTCGGGAACACAACAAAAGCGGTTACAAAAGGCTACGCGATAGGCTCGGCAGCATTGGGCGCCCTTGCCCTGTATGCGGCTTACAGCAGCGAGATAACCAAGTTGCGTGGGAGCGTGCTGGAACTCAAGCTCTCAGACCCGCTCGTACTGGTAGGATTGCTCATTGGTGGCATGATACCGTTCCTTTTCGCAAGCTTCCTGATGGGAGCTGTGGGAAGGGCTGCAACAACCATAGTTACAGAAATCAGGCGCCAGTTCAGGGAAATAGCGGGCATCATGGAAGGTAAGGCAAAACCGGATTACGGGCGATGCGTGGATATCGTTACTCTGGCAGCCCAGAAAGAAATGATAATTCCCGGGCTTCTCGCTGTGCTTTCTCCCCTTCTTGTGGGATTCATCTTTGGCCCGGTGGCACTTGGCGGTCTCCTCATAGGCGTTATAATCTCAGGGCTTCTCCTTGCTCTCATGATGACAACAGGAGGCGCTGCATGGGATAATGCCAAGAAATATATCGAGGCTGGCAACCTGGGCGGGAAGAGGTTACCCGACGGCAGCAAGAACCCGACCCATGCAGCGGCGGTCGTGGGCGATACCGTTGGCGACCCGACCAAGGACACTGCGGGTCCTGCAATCAACCCGCTGATAAAAGTGATGAACATCGTGGCGATATTGTTTGCCGCGCTCATATTGAAGTACAGCCTGCTGGGGTAGGCTGTATTCTTTTTTTAAATTCTATAAGGTCTTTTGGAGAGACCTCACGTTTTAGAGTTTTATTTCTTCGTCTGATGTTTGATAACATAATCAAAGCCATATTGTTCGTATGTATACTAATAACTTCGGGTATACGGGCTATGACCGACTATACTGCAAATCTCAAAAACAGATAATAGTATAAGCCCGGAAGACCAAATGAGAATCGGAGTGATACTTTGAGCAAAGTAATATTCAAGGATGCAAAAATCACAAGACCTCAGGATGCCCAGCCTGAGCAGATAAAAAGGATTTTCCCTCACATTTCACCCGTAAGAAAAGGAGATATAGTAGCGGTAAAGATCCATCCAGGGGAATACGGGAACACGACGCACGTAAGACCCGTAGTTGTAAGAACCGTGGTTGACCTTGTAATAGAAGCTGGCGGTATACCTTTTGTTACCGATACCACCACGTTATACAGGGGCATGAAACTCAACGCTGCCAACATGGTAAAAGGGGCAGCCATGAACGGTTTCACTCACGCCAGCATGAACGCGCCGTTCATTGTTGCAGACGGCATGAGAGGGAATGACGGGAGAGAGATAGAACTTAATGGGGAAGCTCTTGGCAGTATTACGGTCGCATCGGCGATCGCTGAAGCGGATTCTATGATAGTGGTCTCCCACGGCAAGGGACATCCTGCATCAGGTTTTGGCGGCGCTGTGAAACACCTTGGCATGGGATGTCTTGACAGGGCAGGCAAAATAAAAGTACACGAGGTGGGTAAACCATCCATCGACCCTGAAAAATGCGTGCAGTGCGGCGAATGCGTGGAGATATGCCCGTGGGGCGCAATAACGCCGCCGGACATCGATCCTGTAAAATGCTGCGGCGAGTTGTCCTGTGCCGATGCGTGTTCTCAGGAGGCCATTATTCCGCCCCCGCTCGCCTCGGAAAAAATGCAGAAAAGGCTGGGAGAAGCAGCATTCGGGCCGGTAAAAGCGCTGAAAGGGAGGATCGGGTATATCAACTGGGTATACGACCTGACACCTGGCTGCGATTGCTTTAATTTTTCAGGCGAGAGGTTCGTTGAAGATATCGGGATACTGGCAGGGTGCGACCCTGTAGCTCTTGATTCAGCTACGATTGACCTGATTAATGAAAGGCTGAAACCGGAAGGCAGATCGATAAATACAGTGTGGGGCGTTGATCCGCGGGTACATATTGAAGCAGCTGAAAAAATAGGATGCGGCAGCCGGGAATATGAAATATTCCAATAGCTATGCTTATCAGTCCCGCGGGAATTCCAAAAACAACTGAAGATATCATAACTACCCCGCCCAGGATAAGACCGGCAGAAGACGGGAATTTAAAAATAAGGAAAAGAAGGGGGACGGGAAAAACAATAAATTCCATCCCGATTCCTATGAACGTCCAGGCTAATATTCCTTTGATATCGTTAAGCTGGTAGAGTCTCCGTGCTATCAGGGGCGCTACCACCAGCAATGAGAAGATAAAAATCAATAGCGGGGCACTGTTCTGGACAGGTGGCGGAAAAAGAGATGGCAGGAGAATTGTTATAAGAACAAGAATAACAATCAACCCTGTCGAAAGCACTATGCCGCATGCTGCGGAGATTATCGATTTTCTGGAGAACATATATTCAATCTCTTTTAACATGGATATCCATCTGGTTAAATGGAATCTCTATGTTCTCTTCCTTGAACCTGACGAACATCTCTCTTAAAATCCAGTCAACAACAGGATGCCGGTCATCATAGTGTTTAGGATCTGTGCGTAAATAACT
>NZ_FZMP01000077.1 GCF_900196725.1 Candidatus Methanoperedens nitratireducens
ATTCATAACTGGATTATGGGATAGTGCCTGTACTCCTTCAAATATAATGATTATTAATAAAGCTTTTTAATGAGCCGGCTTCTATTGGTTAATAGCACTATGAACGATAGGCAAATTTAATTACTTTTAAGACTTACGCATTTGCCCTCAAATAGCTGTTAACCGCGTATCTATTGATAATAGCCTTTTGCTCATACCATGAGATATTCTCTTTTAACCGTCTGATTTCTAACTTTACAAACGCGAATTTTTATCGGGTCCGCCTTGACAATCCCGGGTATGTTCTTTCGGCTCATTATATTTTCCTAAAAATGCCCAGGCTTTAACACCGCCAGACGCATAGCATTTACTATCACAAGCAGAGAAAGACCCATATCTCCAAACGCAACTGCCATCCAGAGCGTCACTATGCCCGGAAATGCAAGAACAGCAAAGCTTCCTTTTACCATGATTGAAGAAAAGATGTTCTCTTTAATTATCCCAAATGTCTTTTTGCTAAGCTCAAATAAATAAGGAAGCTTTGATATATCATCATGCATTAACGCTATATCAGCGGTCTCAAGTGCAACATCGCTACCTATAGCACCCATCGCAATGCCTACAGTCGCCACTGCCAGTGCAGGTGCATCGTTCACTCCATCACCTACCATTACAACTTTACCATATTTCCGGTCCAGTTCTTCAACAATCCTGACCTTATCTTCAGGAAGAAGGCCTGCACGGTATTCATCAATCCCAAGCTGACTTGCTATTGATCTTGCAATCCGTTCATTGTCGCCAGTCAGCATCACCACCCTCATCCCTTTCTTCTTTAGCATGCTTATGGTTTCAGGCGCAGCATCCCTTACCTTATCCATGATTGCAATAATTCCCATGCATTCCTTGTTCCCTATAAGAATTGCAGTTTTACCATCACTTTCAAGCTCCCTGACTTTTTCATCCGGGAATGGAATTGATAGCTCGGAAAACATAGCAGGGCTACCTATACAATAGGTGCTTCTGTCTATAACTCCTTTTACACCTTTGCCTGGAGTAGCTTTAAAACCACTGACAGGTTTTAGACTCCCTCTATCGTTTCTGGCTTTTGAAACGATAGCCTTTGCCAGCGGATGTTCGGATAATGCCTCTATGGATGCGGCTGTCTCAAGAATCTCCCCGGATGAATAGTTATTAACTTCTATCGTATCTGTTACCACCGGTCTTCCCTCAGTTAAGGTGCCGGTTTTATCAAAAACAAATACCTTTGCCTTTGCCATTTCCTCCATGTAATTTCCTCCTTTTATTAAGACCCCATTTTTAGCAGCACCTGTTATTCCCGATACCATGGAGACAGGCGTGGAAATGGCAAGGGCGCAGGGGCAGGAAATGACCAGAAGAACCAGGGCTTTGTAAAGCCATTCATCAAAAGGCTTACCGAAAACAAGGTTTGGAACAGTCGCCACACCCACTGCCAGGAAGATCACCACAGGGGTATAATAGCGGGCAAATTTATCAACGAACTTCTCGGTTGTGGATTTTTTTCGTTCAGCTTCCTCAACCAGCCTGACGATTTTTGAAAGTACCGTGTCTTCAGACATTTTTGAAACTCTTATTTCAAGATATCCGTGCTCATTAAGCGTTCCCGCATAGACAGGGTCGCCTATCTCTTTATGAACTGGCATCGATTCACCAGTAATCGCGGCCTGATTTACACTCGATTCCCCGCTAATCACAATGCCGTCAAGCGGTATTTTCTCACCTGGTCTGACAACTGTAATATCATTGATATTCGCATCATGAACATGTACGTTGACCTCTTTTCCATCCCTTATTACAATGGCAGTATCAGGCGCAAGTTTGACAAGTGACCCAATAGATTTCCTCGCCCTTTCGCTTGCATAACCTTCTAAAAACTCGGCAATAAAGAACAGATAAAGCACAGATGCTCCCTCTTCCCCGTAGCCGATGGAGAAAGCACCAACAGCAGCAATTGTCATCAGGAAATTCATATCAAGGCGTTTTTTCAGGAGAGAAGATATGCCCTTTTTAGCTATGCTGTATCCTGAAATTACTCCTGCGAACAGGAAGAGAATGTGAGATAAAGCTGTCGATCCCGTTACGTATTCCATGGAAAGCCCAAGAACCAGTAACACGGACGAAAGTGCTATAATACGTATATTCCGTTGTTTCCAGAGAGGAAGTTTTTCCTCAAAAATATCGGTTGAACATGAGGAACAGATTACTTCGTAATCATCCTTCCCATCTTCAAGAGCGGCATATCCGGCTTTTTCAATCGCCTCTCTGATTTCTGATGTGTTGGTGAGGGACGGGTCATACTTTATAGCTGCTTTACCAATAATGAAATCCACGTTTATCTCACCAATACCGTTCAGTTTCCTGACCGCATTTTCCACGTTCTTGGCGCAGGAAGGGCAGTCCATGCCTCTGATTTCTAACTCAATATCCTTTAGCTCAACCATACAGACCTGTATTACACGCTTTTAAAAGTAGATTGTGCTAAGAAACTGGCTGAAAGTTAATAAAAATTAGACGGAACAACGACAGATCATAACATCCTTTATTGCTGATATGTGTTCTACAAACTGTTTGATGCTGTCATTATCTCCCTGAAGAATCACCCACTCTACGCACTTGTCATCAAAATGTGTATGGGTGGCGGACTTTACTATATTTTTAAAATTGTGGATTATGTTGTGTACTGGCTGCTCTCTCTTATCATCATGAACAATAGTAGCGATGAACGGACTACCATTATCAATATGCTCTATCCATTTATTCTGGGCAACGAATCTGTGCAGAGCTTCACGTACTGCATCTGAACGGCTGGAGAAGCCCAACTTATTCGTGATATTATCGAATTCCTTTAGTTCTGTGCCTGAAAGTGATATGCTAATAACTACCATTAAAAATCTTTATAATACTGGCTTATCTGAAATAGTTATCTTTTTAGTGGATACGTCAGGCATTCCGAATTGCATATTTGACCTCCACTAATAACAATTGATTTTAGTACTATAAAAGTATTAATAAAACTATCGAAAGAGCCTGCTTCTATTGGTTAATAGCACTATGAACGATAGGCAAATTTAATTACTTTAATAACCATACTCCAATTCCACAGGCAATATTCTTATCCGTATTCTATACAGGATATTTCCTCAATTCATTAATGTCTATTATGAGATGTATAACTCCAGGACCTCAAATCGACAGGGTTAGGTCGTATAACCGTATATTTAAGGATAAACTCTTAGTAGGAGCCTGCTCATGAGAGATAAAAGTCAAATCCCCGGGTGGGCAATCCTCGTCATCGCATTGACGATAGCATTGATAGCTGTTATTTCTATTGCTTCGCTCCACCAACATGCTGATAAGAGCCAACAAGCAGAGTTGTTACTATCCCGCCTTAAAGGGCAATCATACCATCTGGATACCCTGGAGTGGCAGTTCGGACGGAAACCTGATCCTAAATTACTGGTAGAAGTACAGCAGGTTAAAAGTCAGATAGCGCAAACATTCGATGAATTAATGCTGCTTGATCCGGGCGAAGAGAGATTGAAGCAACTTCGTAAAACCCAGCTTGAATTCGAAACCAATATGGATGAAATGTTCCGGTTGATAATGGCGGGAGATTTTGAAAAAGCAGAAGTTTTCGATATAGAGCGGGTCGATCCGAGTTTTAATACTCTCAGTGATATGATTACCAATACCAGCGCCATCTATAGCGAAAGGGCGCAGCAAGCAGAGAAAAAGGCTGGTATAGGTACTACCCTGGTTATGATCGCAGCCGGGACGATGGTCGGATTCCTGATCTTACGGTTCCAGAAGATGCAACTAAGGGCTAAACTGATGGCAGTCGAACAAAAAGCGCTGCGCAAGAGCGAAGAGCAGTATCGTAATCTTGTAGAACTTTCCCCGGAAGCAATCGGCATCCAAAATGAGGGGAAGATCGCTTATATAAATCCTGCAGGAGCAGAACTTTTCGGTGCTGTTAATCCCGGGCAACTTATTGGAAAAAATGTTATGGATTTTGTACATCCGGATCACCGGGATATTGCAAGGGAGCAAATCCGGCAGATAGTAAAAGATGGAAAAATCATTCCTCCGATTGAAGAAAAGTTCATTCGTCTTGATGGAACTGTTCTGAATGTTGAGATTGCGGCTGCTCCGATTACCTACCATGACAAACCATGCGGGCAGGTTATCATCCGCGATATCACCGGGCGCAGGAAAGCTGAGGAGAGGTTACGGCTATTTCGTAATCTCATCGACCAGTCAAACGACGCTATTTTTGTTGGTGACCCTGAAACAGGTCGTATCCTGGATGTAAATGATAAAGCATGCACCAGCCTGGGATACAGGCGTGAGGAACTCCTTAGCATGCTAGTTTCTGATATTGAAACTACCCTGCCGGATCATGTTTCCTGGAAAGAACATGTGCAAGAGGTTAAGGAAAAAGGATATCTGATTTTGGAAAGCCGGCAGAGGCGTAAAGACGGAACGATACTGCCTGTAGAGATAAATATCAGTTATGTTTCCCTTGGAAAAAATAATTACACACTGACCGTGGCTCGCGATATTTCCGAGCGTAAGCGTATGGAGGATGCACTGAGAGATTCGGAGAACACGTACAGGACGGTATTTGAGACCACCGGAACCGCTACAGTGGTTATCGAAGAGGATACTAAAATATCCCTGGCAAACGAAGAGTTTGAAAAACTCACAGGCTATTCCAGAGAGAAAGTGGAGGGTAAGAAAAGCTGGACGGAATTTGTTGTAAAAGAAGACCTGGAAAGAATGATAAAGTACCACCATGGACGGAGAGTTGACCCGAAGCTGGCCCCAAGCAAATACGAGTTCCGGTTAATTAACCGGAACGGAAGTATCAGGGATGTTTTCCTGACCATCGCTATGATCCCTGGAACAAAAAGAAGTGTAGCATCCCTTCTGGATATTACAGAGAACAAACGTTCAGACGATGCGCTGAAAGAAAACGAGGAACGCTACCGCCGCCTCGTGGAATCCTCTCCAGATGGTATCATCGTCCACAACCAGCGCGAATTTATTTACTTCAATATAGCAGCTGCAAAAATTTTAGGAGCAGCAAATCCTGAAGAATTTATTGGAAAAAGATACGTCAATTTATACACCCAGACTATTGTGGAATTGTCAAGGATCGGTTCCGCCTGGAAAAAAAGGAGAGGCTGTGCCTCTGATCGAAGAAAAATGGCTTCGACTCGATGGCACGCCTGTAGATGTGGAGGTAGTGGCAATTCCTTTTACCCACAATGGCAAGTTGGAGG
Source organism: Candidatus Methanoperedens nitratireducens (assembly GCF_900196725.1). GTDB lineage: Archaea > Halobacteriota > Methanosarcinia > Methanosarcinales > Methanoperedenaceae > Methanoperedens > Methanoperedens nitroreducens_A. The sequence continues at coordinate 5,304 of NZ_FZMP01000077.1, forward strand.
TGCACTCTGTTGTGAGAGACATCACCGAGCGCAAGGAGTCTGAGGAGCGAATGAGAGAACAAGCTGCCCTTCTCGATAAAGCACAGGATGCTATTTTAGTCCGGAATTTAGAGGGCAGCATCACCTACTGGAATAAAAGTGCACAGCGTCTGTATGGCTGGACAGCAGAGGAAGTCGTAAGTAAAAATGTCAATGAGCTTTTGTATAAGAAAGAAGAGTCATCGCAACCCAATGAAGTTCAGAAGAGCGTGATCGAGATGGGGGAGTGGAGCGGTGAGCTGCACCATGTAACGAAAGACGGCAGGAAGATCACTGTCGAAAGCCGCTGGACCCTGATGCATGATAATAAAGGAAAACCAAAATCAATACTTGTCATAAATACTGATATAACCGGGAGAAAGAAGCTTGAAGAGCAGTTCCTGCGGGCGCAGCGTATGGAGAGCATAGGCACTCTTGCAGGAGGCATAGCACATGACATCAACAATGTTCTGGCGCCGATAATGCTGTCACTTGACCTATTAAAGGAAAAGTTCCCGGACGACGAAAGCCAGAAACTGATTGAGATCCTCGATAGAAGCGCCCAGCGCGGAGCCAGCCTGATAAAGCAGGTCCAGTCATTTGCGCGAGGCGTAGAGGGTGAACGCATACCTCTTCAAACAGCGCACCTTGTATCGGAAATAAGGCAGATAGCAAAAGAGACATTTCCGAGATCCATTGAGATTAAGACCGACATACAAAAAGACCTCTGTACCATTTCCGGGGATGCCACACAGCTGCACCAGGTCCTGATGAATCTCTGCGTGAACGCCCGCGACGCTATGCTTGATGGCGGTATCCTGAGCATATCTGCCGAGAATATTTTCATTGACGAGAACTTCGCTCATATTAATATTGAGGCCAGGGTTGGTTGTTATATCGTAATTGCAGTCACGGATACCGGGACCGGTATTCCTCCTAAGATAATGGACAGGATGTTCGAACCGTTCTTCACAACAAAGGAGCATGGCAAAGGCACAGGTCTTGGGCTTTCTACCACTCTTGGGATTGTGAAAAGCCACGGCGGGTTTATAAATGTATATAGCGAAGTCGGAAAAGGAACGACATTCAGGGTATATTTGCCTGCAATTACAACAACTGAAACACAAAAAGCAGAGGAGACGTACCGTGAACTCCCCACAGGGCATGGAGAATTAATTCTTGTTGTTGACGATGAAGACCAGATTCGTGATATCACAAGTTCAGCTCTGGGAACACATGGATACAGAGTGCTCACAGCCAGTAACGGGATGGAGGCAATAGCATTGTACGAACAAAACAGGGAAAAAATCAAACTTGTTCTTATGGATATGATGATGCCGGTCATGGACGGGGTAGCAGGCAGCCGGAAGTTACGTGAAATCAATCCGGAGCTGAAAATCATTGCAGCAAGCGGATTAACAGAAAAGGATAAATTAACAAAAGCTGCAGGTACGATGAACGCTTTTTTACTAAAGCCTTACACGACCGAGAAATTATTGAGAACCATATATGAGGTTCTAAACGCTGAATAAAAAGAAAGCAGCCTTACAAAAAATCCAGAAACTTTTTCAGTTCCCCTTAATTCAACTGGATGCCCGTAATGCTTGAAATATTATTCTCCTGCATCGCCACGCCTACCGTCCTTTTTGCAGCTTCTATCATCGGCTTTCGCAGCGAGACCACGATGAACTGGGCGTTAGATGCAGCCTTCTGGATGCGCCTTGCCACCTTCTCTGCGTTCACGCCGTCAAGGAACATATCTATCTCGTCAAAAGCATAGAACGGGGCGGGCCTGTACTGCTGGATGGCGAACAGCAGCGATAACGCGGTCAGGCTCTTTTCGCCGCCTGACATGGCTTCGAGACGCTGAAGGGTCTTCTCCGACGGCTGGGCTTTTATCGTCATCCCGCCTGAGAACGGGTCATCGGGCTTCTCAAGGAAAAGCTCGCCTGTTCCGTCCGACAGCTCGGCGAATACCTGTTTGAACTGGTCGTTTATGCCGTTGAAAGCATTCATGAACGCCTCTTTTTTCATCTCTTCGCATCTCTTTATACGAACCATTATCTCTTCCCTCTCATGGAAGAGCGTGTCGCGCCGCGACTTTAAGTCCTTCTGCCTGTTCTCGACCTCGTTATATTCATCAATAGCCCTCATGTTGACCGGCTCAAGCTTCTCCATCGCACGCGTGAGAGCAGCTATACGTGAAGATATTGATTCAGAAGACGGTACTTCTTCATCGCGGTTCAAACCGCGTTCAGCTATCTCATTATCCAGGGCGATTATTTGCTCGGTGAGCGCGTCCTTTGTTGATTGCAATGCCAGGAGATTTCTCTCTATATCGCCGAGCAGCCGCTGCACACCCTCAAGCTCCTCTTTGAGCGTACTCTCCTCGCTCCGGGCGCGCATCCGCTTGTTCTGGAGTTCCAGCAGTTCCCCTCCAAGCTCTTTCTCCCTCATATTCTTCACTTTGAGGTCTGATTCCAGCGTCTTTATCCTCTCGCGCAGGGAATTTATTTTTTCGCGGTGCCCTCCCTTCTTATTATCAAGCTCCGAGAGCCGCTCTTTTGTCTCATCTATCCTTGCCTGCGCATACTTCTTATCAAGCTCGACTGCGTTGATACCTGCCTCGATATCCCTGAGCCGCCCTTCAAGCCTGTCAATTTCTTCCTCTATCTTTGAGGCTTTATTGCTGAGCTCAGGAACCTCTGAGCCTTTCAAAAGCTCCTCAAGCTTCTGTATATCCTCAAGCAGCGTATTTATCTGCGCATCCTTTGCGCGCTTATCCTCTTCGATACCGTCCATTTGCTTTTTGATATCAACGCGCGCATTCTCTATCTCAACAAGCTGTTTCTTCCTGGTCTCAATGACTTCAACCAGCCGCGTGCCCCTGCTCTTGATCTCTTCCATCTGCATCTCAAGCTTTGCGATCTCCTTATCGAAGTTTGCGGCTTCGTCCCTGACATGAGACAGGTGCTCTTCAAATTTCTCTAATTTGTTGAGCGCGGATTTACGCCTTCCCTCGTACTCTGATATCTGCTCCGCGATCTTTTTAATGTTCTCTTCTTCCCCGCTTGCAAATGATAATTTCGATCTTATCGTGCCTCCGGTCATTGCACCCGCTTTCTCTATCAAATCCCCTTCAAGAGTCACAAGGCGCTTTCCGCCCATGAGCTTCCTTGCAGTGCTCAGGCTGTCTGAAACGATGGTATCCCTGAAAACGTACCAGAACACGGAGGTGAACTTCTTATCGTAATCAACAAGATTTATAGCATAATCTATGATGCCTTCTTTTTCTTTTTTCTGCATCGAAGGCATGGACTCCATTTTGTTAAGAGGCAGGAACGTAACCCTTCCCAGGCGCCGCTCTTTCAGGTAGCCGATAGCTCTTGCGGCATCCTCATCAGTATCAACCACGACCGACTGCATCCTGGCGCCTGCCGCTATCTCAAGAGCAACGGAATATTTTTTATCGACCTTCCCGAGTTCCGCTATCGTTCCGTATATACCCGGAAGTTCCCTGTTCTTCTTTGCGCGAAGGACGGCCTCAACAGGCTCGCTATAATTGATCTCAGCCGCGGCTTTTATCCGCGCTTCAGACCTGGCGTACTCCTGCTGAAAGAGCCGAAGTGAGTTATCAAGGTCGGTCACTACCATTTTTATCTGAGTCCTGTTCTTCTCAAGGTCAAGTGAATCCTTAACAAGCTCCTGCTTTTTTGCATTGATCTCCTCTATCTGCGTTCTGGAGCTGCTGGTATCAAGATCAGCGGAACCTATCTTGGAAACTGAGTCCTGTATCTCAAGCTCCATGTCCCGCGCCTCCGACGACTTCCGCCTTATAGCATCAAGCAGGCGGTCTTCCTCGCGCATGAGCTCGTTCTTTTCATTTTTCATGGTCTCAAGCTGCTGCTTTGACTCAGCCAGCTTATCCCGTGTTCCTGCGAACCGGGTATCCACTTCAGCTATCTTGCTCCGCACAACAAGAAGCTGCGTTCTTTTATCATCAAGCTCGGCAGAAACGGTCTCTTTCCTCAGGTTCTCTTCGTTCAGTTTTGCGGCAAGCTCTGCTATCTTGCCCTGGCTGCTGTCGATATCCAGGAAGGCTTTCCTTCTTTGCGATTCGATATCATTTATCTCGTTCTCTGCAAGCTCTATGGTACTTGTACAGCGGGAAATCTCGCCCTTGATGGATTCCATTTCTTTCTTCAGGGCTATCTGCTCGCCTTCGCCTTTCCGGATGATCAATGAGTTTAATTCAAAAAGAGTATCCTCGATCTTCCGAAGCTCCTTTTTGCGCTCCTCCACCTGTTTTGAGAGGTCTTCTTTTTTAGTTTCCCTGTCCTGCATTTCCCCTGTGAGCTTATCCAGTTCGTTCCTTGCATCCTTGAGCCTTGCCAGCAGGACGTATCCTTCATACTTTCGCTTCTCATCCCGCAGAGACTGGTATTTCAAAGCCTGGTCGCGCTCCTGCTGCAGCTTGATAAGCTGCTCGCCGACCTCGGCAAGTATGATATCGACCCTCTCTATCCGTTCGCGCACTATCTCAAGCTCGTTCAAAGCCTGATCTTTCTTATCGTCGAACTCTGCCACGCCTGCTATCTCGTCGATTATCTTGCGCCGCTCGGTAGGCGTCATTTCAATGATATGGGTGACGTCCCCCTGCATGACCACGTTGTAACCTTCGGGGGTTATTTTCGCCTTGGAAAGATAGTTATGGATATCGGAAAGGCTGACTGGCGTATCATTAAAATAATAGTAGCTGTAATACCCCGACTCGGTCTGCCTTACTTTGCGCGTAACTGCGACCTCATCGGCATCTACAGGCATTTCGCGGTCCCTGTTATCGAAGCGTATGGTCACCTGGGCAAAGTTCTTTCTCCCGCTGTCTGCGTTGAATATGAGGTCTGTCAGTTTCTCAGCCCTCATTATCCTTGAGTTTGAGAGGCCAAGGGCAAATAAGATACCGTCAATTATGTTGGATTTACCACTTCCGTTTGGACCGGAAATGGTCGTAAAATCATCAAAGAATGGAATTTTTACTTTTTTACCGAAAGATTTGAAATTTTGAAGTTCTATCTCCTTGATATGCACTTATCTACCTCTTTTAGGGGTCTCATATATCTCAACCCCTTCCTTCGACCTCTCGCTCCTCTTGACATCAGGTTTCTTAAATTGCGTTTTTCCCTCAGGTTTATCCTCGGCTACAACAGGAGGGGTATCATCTGCTTCTATTATCCGCTGCTCTTTTCTTCTGTCCTTCGGCGAGTAGTTGCTGGCAATTATGTACTCACCTTTCGGTTTTGGTTTCTCAGCCGGCTTTATCTCTTCTTTCGGAGCTTCCGTTCTTCCCGTTCTGAGCGGAGGTTCTTCCTTTGGTTTCTTTTTAACTACAAGCTCCTGGACTATTGATTTCTGGTCAAGTAGCTCTTTCATGACACCGTCGTAGGAACTGTTGAGTTCAATAAGCCTGTGCTCGATCCTGTTCATCCTGTTCTCGGCTTCCTTGAGAGCATCGGTTCCTGACTTTTGCTGCTCAAGTATGGAATCCCGCAGGGATTTGTTCATCTCTACAATGTCGTTCACCTTTTCAGTGAATTTCATCCTCAGTTCATCGAGAGTGGACTCCCGCAGCTTAATCTTATCTGCAAAGCGCTTCTCCATCTCGATCAGAATGGACTCCCGCAGCTTTTCCTGCGTCTCTGCATTCTCCTTGTCCCGTGCAGCCAGTTTTTGCTCAAGCCTCTCGATTATAATATCCCTTTCGGTACTCATCTGTATCCCTCTTGCTCTATAAGTAGCAAAATCAGTCAAATAGGTTTTGGTCTCTCATGACTTTTTGCACGGTAAACATATCTTATTAAGTTAAATAATTTATGGGGAAAGGCGTTTTCTGTCGCGCGGGAATAATACCACTTCGCGGATGTTTTCGACACCCAGCATTGTCATAAGCAGCCGCTCTGCGCCCAGACCCCAGCCAGCATGGGGAGGCATGCCGTACCTGAACGCCTTGAGATAGAACTCAAAACCGTCAGCATTAAGCCCCTGCTCTGTGATCCTGCTGTGTAATAATTCATATGAGTGTACTCGCTGCGCCCCGGAGGAGAGTTCCATGCGCGGGTGCATCATATCAAAGGCACGGCATATCTCGGGTTTGTTCTCGTAAGGCATGACATAGAAGGGCTTGATCTTCGTGGGCCAGTCAACGATGAAATAATGCTCTCCTACCGTTTCCCCGATCGAGTGCTCCGATTCCGTGGTAAGGTCATCGCCCCATTCTATCTTTTCGCCGTTATCCCGTGCAATAGAGATGGCTTTGTCGTAGGTTACACGCGCAAAAGGTGTTTTCGGGATTTTCGGTTCTACTCCGAGCGTCTTCAGATACCTCTCTCCGTTCTCTGCAACGCTTGAATAAACATATTTAACAAGGTTCTCAAGGATGACCATTACATCTTCATTATCAAGGAAACTTGCCTCAATATCAATAGATGTCGCCTCGTTCAGGTGTTTTCGTGTATCATGTTCCTCTGCCCTGAATATCGGGCCTATCTCAAAGACGCGGTCAAGCCCGCCCGACATCATCAGTTGCTTGAACAACTGGGGGCTCTGGTTAAGGAAAGCCTCGCGTTCAAAATACGTTATCGGGAAAAGGGCAGTTCCCCCTTCGGTTGCGGTTGCGACGACTTTTGGTGTCGTGATCTCGATAAAACCTTCCCCGCCAAGGAATTCACGCACGCTCTTCTGGATAAGATGCCGTATCCTGAAGATTGCCTGTGTACCCGGACGCCGCATGTCCATGAACCTGGCATCCAGGCGCGTATCGAGGTCTGCATCCACTTTTCCTGTGGTATCCATTGGCAGGGGGGACTCGGCTTTTCCGAGCACCGCAACTGCCGCAGGGACAATCTCATAACCATTCGGCGCTTTTGCTTCTTTCTTGACATTACCTGTAACAGCCACGACAGATTCGCGCGAGAGGTTTCGCACGATATCAAGTACGTTCTTGTCTATCGTCTTCTTAAAAAGCGTTACCTGGATGAGCCCCTCCCTGTCCCGGACTACGAGGAAGGTGATCCCACCGAGGTCGCGTATCTCATGCGCCCAGCCGCAAACCGTGACGCTGCCCCCGTTCATTTCCGGGGTAATCTGTGTTGAATAATGTGTTCGTATCATGAATATCTTGACTCTGTAATGAGTAATTATATTATTAATCTATTGTATCGGATTGACCGCATGAATTACATTGGGTATTCTAACGCCTTCCGGATGCACCCTGGAATGATTAACTTATCTGTACTGAGGGCGTTCATCCGGTTCCATGCCAGCGAATAATAGAAGGTCGGACATAAGTATCACATCAAGCTCATACAGCGATAGTCACACTTATATACGAATAAATTAAAATATTATGATGATACGGCAGAGAACGTATCACAATTGGAAAATAAAGTTTTTTGTGGGGTGAAAAAGTGAAGAATGTTATAATCTTACTGGCTATTTCGGTATTATTTATATCATTAGCCAGTGGGGCAAGTCAACCAAGTATAAAAGAAGTAAAAGAAAAGCACGAAAACAAATTGTTTGATATTGACGGAGTTTCCGGGGTTTCTGCGGATGAAGTAAATAATGAAATCGTCGTTTACATCGAGAAACCGGAAGTAAGCAGAAAAGTTCCGAAAGTCCTTGATGGTTATTCCGTAAAACATGTGGTTACAGGGAGAATAAAAGCTTTGCAAGCTACAACCGCAACAGAGACGCTCATAATCCCGGCGGCAACATATTCGAGAACAAGTGCACAAAGACCTGTATTTGGCGGTATAAGTCTGGGTAATGCGAGATTTCCCAATTCAGCAGGGACTCTCGGATTGGTTACCAGTAACAATTATGTTCTAAGCAATGCGCATATCCTGGCAATGGACAGCAATGCAAACTTCGTCCCGATCGGAACTGCTGCATGGCAGCCCGGCGGATACGATGGGGGATCAAGCAGTAATTCAATAGGGACGCTTTACAGGTATATACCCATTAGATTCTACAGCTTCTTTGCGAATAACTATGCGGATGCAGCAATCGCTACTTTAACAGTTAGTGGAAATAAAGGATCCATTCTAAACGCGACTAATAATGGATTCTATACAATAAGCGGAAGCACAACCGTGTCAACAGGAGATACGGTGAGGAAAAGCGGGAGATCCAGCGGTGTTACTTCAAATACAGTTTACTCCCAGTCAGCATCGGTTAGAGTCTATTATACCAGTTTTAAGTGGGCAATATTCAGGGACCAGATACTCGTCAATCAACCGTTCATTCAAGCCGGGGACAGCGGTTCGTCTGTAGATAAAGATGGCAAGTTCGTAGGGCTTGTGTTTGCCGGCTCTGATACAATCGGAGTTGTATCCAAGGCGCAGTATATAACTTCGCGTTTAGGAATTACGGTATAACGGCATGAAATAAATCAGCATAACTAAAAACGTTTTTTTTTTTTTTTTTTTAATTTTTTGTTTTACTGTGCTTCAAAATCGG
>NZ_FZMP01000066.1 GCF_900196725.1 Candidatus Methanoperedens nitratireducens
AGTGGATTTACTTATTTTCATATCCACCGAGATGTTTTTGTTACTATCATTCCTCATTTTGGAACGAATGATATAACTTATCTTTTTCTTGGTTAATTTTACCACCTTATTTCGTTTTCCCATGCCGAGAAGATGGGTATATAAAGCCAAAGGTTTCGGGACTACACACGGAAAAAGAGTTTTGAAAAAGTACTTAAAGAAGTATGATGATAATGGCGTTAATTGCCTGATGATATAAAGGTAAAGGTGAGAGGCGGTGGAGATTGTGATTGATTATAAAAATGAACCTCTAGATCCCTATGAGCCAAAAGCACGTCTAAAAAACGCATCGGAAAAACGAGGACTGCATAGACCGGGGGCAGATATGTGAACATACGGTCTGAGCAAATCCTCTTTTTCCTGATTATATCTGTAATACCGCTATCCATAGTTGTTTACATATCCTATGACTACAGCAAAGATGCTATCCGCGACTCGGTGATGGCGAACCTGCTCGGCGCGACCGAAAATACAGGTAATGCGATAGATAACTGGATGGATGCAAGAGAGGATGATATACGTGTCATCTCCCGGTCCGGGATAATTGCGTTCAAAAATAAAGAACGGTCCCGCGAGTATCTGAACACCTTTGAGCGGGAACATCAGGGGGTTTACAGTGAATTCTTTATACTCGATGCTGAAGGGAACATAATATTCTCAACACTTAACAACACAGGAAATGCCGGTAAAGAACATTATTTCATCGAAGCTGCCAGAGGAAAACTCTACATATCCGATATTTCTATCTCAGAAATCAATGGTTCTCCTGAAATAATAATTGCCAATCCTGTTATAAAGAACGGCACCATCGCAGGGATACTGGCAGCAAGGGTAAGTCTTGAGAACCTGTACAGGATAATCGAGAAAATAGATATAGGAAGATCCGGGGAAGTATTCATAGTCAATAAGGATGGGAACATCATCTTCCACAAAAACAGGTCTAAAATACTGCTTGACAGCATCAATAATAATTTTGCCGTCAGAGAAGTGACCTATGAAAAGAACGGGATAAACGAGTACACGAACTATAAAGGTGAAAAGGTGCTTGGTTCCTATTACTGGCTGCCGCTTTACAGATGGGGAATCATAGTAGAGGAAAATATAGATGAGGCATATGAGGGAGCTCTGACGCTGGGACAGCTCATAGTGAGTATATCTTCTCTTGCTATTATCGTTGTCATCTCTCTTGTAATGGTTATTTCAAGAAGACTCACAGACCCTATAAAATCTCTTGAAGAAGGAGCTACCGGTCTGGTTAAAGGTGATTTCAAACCGATAAAGGTATCTTCCAGTAATGAAATAGGCCGGCTGACCGAGATATTCAACAGGACTTCGGCTGAATTGCTGGACATACGAAAAAAGCTGGAAGATAAAATCGAAATAGCAAATAAAGATTTGGAGGAGAAAAATAAAAAACTTATCTCAGCCAACGAAGAATTAAAGCAACTTGATAAGCTGAAATCCGATTTTATCTCTCTGGTATCGCATGAACTCAAAACACCTCTTTCGTCTATAAGACTGTCTGCCGAGTGTCTGGAATCCGAAGAAAATATGGATCCCGCCGTAAAAAAACAACTTCTAAAGACGATGATAAGGAACATCGACCGCCAGACACGGTTTATCAATGAAATCCTTGACCTGTCAAAGATCGAAGCCGGTAAAATGGAATTCCGGCTGGAACATGCGGACTTTGGTGAAATAGCGAACATGGCTTATGAAAATATCAGACAGCTCGCTTTGAAAAAAAACATAACAGTCTCTCTGGATATTCCGGAAAAACTCCCTTCTGTACTTGCAGATAGGGAAAAGCTTATTATTGTTTTGAACAATCTCTTCGAAAATGCATTAAAGTTCACCCCGGATGGTGGAAGTATCCTTTTATCGGCAAAGGATGAGGTGGACGGTATAGAGGTTAAAATGAAAGATACGGGTGTCGGGATAGAAAAAGAAAAATTAGGAAAGATATTTGAAAAATTTTACCAGGTGGACAGCGCGTCCCGCAGGAAAATAGGTGGCTGCGGGCTTGGGCTCTCAATATCCAGCGGGATAATCAGAGCGCATGGTAGTGAGATCCACGTGGAGAGCGAACCCGGGAAAGGTAGCGCCTTTAGTTTCAGGTTAAAAAAGGTCGGGTTATGAAAAGTTACATATATATATTAATAATCGGACTGGTACTTTCTGGCGGGTTTGCAATCTATGAGAAATCCCATGCCCAAAAGTCAATATATGTCGTATCCATGACAGCAAATGAAATGTCATCGGCATTAAAAAACGGATCGATTGCAGGTTTTATTTCATGGGAGCCGTATCCTGCAAAGGCGGTAGTTGACGGTTATGGCAGTTACCTTGTTAATTCTAAAGATGTATGGGAAAACCACCCGTCCTGCGTCCTGGCAATCTCTGAAGACTTCAAAGACGAAGATACGATAAAAGCGCTTGTATGGGTACAGCTAAAAGGTACGCGATTCATCAATGATCCGGCGAACAGGGAAAAAGTCTTACAGTACGGGGCGGAATTTTCCGGGATGGATAAATCAACGGTCTCGGCTGCTATAAATAACACTATATATGTAGAATATCCGGATCTGAACCAGATGAAAAAAGGCATAGAGATACTCAGTAAAGCCGATGTTCTCAAGAAACCCATAGTTTCAATGGGATATAATGATACCGATGAGTTCCTGGCGAGTATTTATCTTGATAAATATTACACCGAGATACGACAAAGGCTGGACGACGATCCTGACTGGACACCACCGGCAGTTAACGGGAGCCTCAGGTTTGGATATATAGGAGGCAATATCCATTACCTTGGAATGTATATAGCCCAGAAAGAAGGTTATTTTGAAAAGGTTGGTCTTAAGCCGGGAAAGAATGTCCGGTTCACTGAGTACAGGAGCGGGCGCGCAATAACAGAGGCTCTTGATAATCGCGATGTGGACGCCGCGACCCTTGGCTCGACCGTACTTTTAAGGTACAGGGTGAACGATAACGGCAGGGTTCATGTGATCAACGGAGTGAACACAGGCGGGAGTTCTCTCATAGTGAGGGGCGATTCTGATATAAAGTCCATCAAAGACCTGAATGGCAGAAAAATTGCAACCCCGGGCTTCGGTACATGTCAGGATACCATTATGAGGAAGATGTTTGAAGGTTTTGAAATAAAGACCGTATGACCTGTTATGGGTTAAGGATTTTTTCAAGTTTTTAATCTGTGCTTTTATTTTAGTAACTCCAAATTTCATGACTCAAAATTGAGCGATTCAGCTCTTCTTTATAGAAATGCCAGTGGGGCATAAATTTGTCCATGTAAGCTACGAAACAGTCGTTGTGGTTGCGCTCTATTAGGTGTACCATTTCGTGTACGATAATGTATTCAAGACAATGTTCTGGCTTTTTCGCCAGTTCAAGATTTAACCAGATGCGACAGTCCGCAATAGTACAAGTGCCCCATTTGGTTTTCATTCGCTTAATACCCCAATCACATACTTCCACCCCAATTATCTTTTGCCATTTATCAATCAGTGCCGGTATCTGATCTTTGAGTTGCTTACGATACCATTCTGTAAGTACTTTTTCTCGCTTTTCGTCAGTGCTACCTTCTCTAACGTAAAGGTCAATACAGTTTATTTTGCGTATTTCTACTCTGGGGGGAGCGTTGTGATAAATAACATTTAATAAATAGCGCTTGCCTCTATAATAATGGCTTTCACCTGACACAAATCTGCGTTCTGACTGGCGTTCCTGGGTTTCAAATTTTAATTTCTGTTTTTTTATCCATGCCATTTTTGAGATGGCAAAAAGTCGAACAGCCTCATCATCTATTTTCAAAGGTGTAGCAATACGCACCCTGCCGTTGGGCGGATACACTCCAAGATGCAGATTTTTAATATCCTTTCTCACCACATCTATTGATATGTTGCCTACCGTAATCTGGTGCATACTAATATTCGCTCTGATTTTTTACTAATTCAAAAACACGTTCCACTTCTGAACCGTCTTTAACGTGTTTTCTTATCGCATATTTTACTTCGCGTTCCTTTATTATATTACCTCGCCATCCGTCTTTTTTCGTGTGACAAATTTCAGCATCCAGAGCTACCGTAAGTTCTTCATCCTGGCCTAAATTATCATAAAGGGCTCTTTTTGCACTGGAATCCAGTGTTTTAGGATAGGAAGCTGAACTGGCAGGATTTTTTACTTTTTTACTTAATTCGACTATCTTGGCTAAGTACTCCTCATAATTTCTTGCTTCTTCTTTTCGTTCTTTGATCAATTCATCCAGCAACGCAGACATCTTCTCGTAATACTTCGGATTTGTAGGCGTTTCATCAATGATCAGTTTGCGCATATTGTTCTCAATGGTTTCAGCCACAGCTTCTTTATTTCGTTTAATGCCTTCTGGCAATGCTGCTACAGCATCTGCACCTCGTTTCACGATTAGCTCGATCAGAGTCGTATCATCGAACGCTGAAATCTTCTGGCTTTCTCTGGCGCTGATATAAGTGTCTATTAAATGGCGCATGGCTGGCTCGTAGACTTTCAAATCAATGTAATCCCCGCTTGCCAGTTTTACCTCTGCACGAACATCTTCATAATACTTAACATCATTTTTTATATGTTCGATTTCATCAGGCGAATAACCTGCTTTCTCCATTTCACTGGCAATGCCGGCATAGGCTCTGACCAGCGCTGATGTATGCTTGTATAACGCTATGCGCTTTGGTTCATTTTCTTTTAGTTCGCCTTTATTTTCCGGGTCACCACAGAAATAATGCCTGTAAGCCTGAGAATCTTTTGGCGGCGCTACAGGTTCGCATAATGCTTTGATACTTTCAAGCGCATTGTCTAAATGTTCCTTTGCTTCCTTCAAACGGTTACTTAATAATCCGCTCACATCTTCATCGTCGTAAGCATCAAATGCGCCGGATGTATAATCATCTACTGATTTTTCAAGGCTTTTGAACAGGTCTTTGTAATCAATGATATAGCCGTATTCTTTATCCTCACCATCCAAGCGGTTCACCCGGCAGATCGCCTGGAACAGCCCGTGGTCCTGCATGCTTTTATCAATGTAGAGATAGGTAGCCGAAGGAGCATCAAAGCCCGTAAGCAGCTTATCCACCACAATGAGCAGTTTCATCTGGGCAGGCTCTTCTATGAATTTCTTTTTTACTTCATCTTCAAACTTCTCAGGATCTTTGCCGCCCAGCATTTTCTGGTAAACCTCGTATTTTTTCAGCTTATCTGTAGGTGAGTCTTCGCCGGTGCTTTCGCCTTTCTGGTCGCCTGTTCTGGGAGTGTACGATGTGACAATGGCGCATTTTTTCAAACCTGCATTCTGGAACAATTCATAATATTTACATGCCTCGTAAATGCTGCCTGACACCAGCATGGCATTACCCCGCCCGTTCTGCAACCTGTCTTTTGTCTCTATGTCAAAATAAATGTCGGCTACTATTTTTTCCAATCTGGATTGTGAACTGAGGACACGCTTCATGGTTCCCCATTTCTTTTTGAGTTCTATTTTAGCGTAGTCGGTCAATCCTCTGGTCTTTGCATCAAACCACTCATCAATCCTTGCCTGCGAGGTTATATTCTGGTCTACGTTGCGCGCCTCGTAGCGCAGGTCAAGCACCACCTTGTCAGCAACTGCTTCATCGAATTTGTAGGTGTGGATGTATTTGCCAAATACTTCCAGGCTTTTTTCTTATCTTTTTTAAGGAGAGGCGTGCCTGTAAAACCGATCAACACAACATTGGGCAGGATCTTTTTCATGGCTTCGTGCAGCTTGCCTGACTGGGTGCGGTGGCACTCATCTACAAACACATAGATATCGCCTTTAGCCCTGAAGTCCCCGGGCAGATTTTTCTTCAGGTCTTCAATAAACGCATCATAATCGGCTTCCTCTTTATTGCCGAATTTATGGATAAGCGAGCAGAGCAGCCACGGCGCTGCCGCATTTAATTTTCCAATCAAATCCATACCGCTTTTAGTCCGGTGAATGTCTTCGCTTACGCCTTTGAACACTTTTTCTATCTGCTTATCCAGCTCGTCGCGGTCGGTAATTATCAGCACCCTGGAATTATTGATATTCTCGCCTATCCATTTGGCAAGCCAGACCATGACAAGGCTCTTGCCGCTGCCCTGTGCGTGCCAGATGATGCCGCCTTCACGTTTTCGCAGGCTCTCCTGCGAGGCTTTAACTGCAAAATACTGGTTGTGGCGGCACAGCTTCTTGATGCCCCGGTCATATACAATAAAATCGTGCAGTATCTCCAGAAACCGGTCTTTCCGGCACAACTGAACAATATGCCTGTCAAGAGCGTTTTCTATACCGCTTTCTTCTTTCCATGCGAGGTAGTATTTCTCAGGGGTTTCTATAGCGCCATAACGAACGCCTTCGGTATCATTGCCTGCCATTATCAGTTGAATGGTGGCAAAAAACGGACGGATAAAAACCTGCTTCTGGTTGTCGATATTCTGGCGAATGCCTTCGGAAACCGATATTGTGCTGCGTTTAAGCTCCAGTATCCCCAGCGCAATGCCGTTGACATACAGAACCACATCGGGGCGCTTTTTGTTTTCGCCTCTCACCGTAACCTCTTCGGCTACGGCAAAATGATTTTTCCCCGGATTTTCCCAATCTATGAGCCATACTGTTTGGGTGCGCTCTCCCACATCTTCCTTCACCTTTACGCCATAGCGCAGCAGGGTGTAAACATCTTTATTGATATCGTACAGGCTCTTGCTCTGGTTGGTCGCTGCCTGGGTAAGCTGGTAGATGGCTTTGCCGGTGAGCGCCTGGCTGTAGCCTCTCCCGGTCAGGTATTTGCGTAAAATGTCCTCCTCTATGTTGCTGTTGTTCTCACGGTCTTCCCAGTTGCCAAGGTAATCATAATCCAGTTGTTTCTGGAACAGGGCTACCACACGGTTCTGTGTGAGGCGTTCTTTTTGCCCGATTGCCGTCATACCAACCTCGTTTTTCCGGTGAGCAATTCCTGCATCATTCCCTGCTTGAGTGCTCTGTACTTATCCCGTTTTTGTTCCAGGGCTTCTATCTCGGTGTCCATGTCGCGGAGGATATGGGCGATGGCGATTTGTTCTTTTACTGTTGGAGGAAAGGCAACTTCAATGTTTTTTAATATTTCAGTATTTAGGGAAGCCATTGTTTGACCAACTGCAACACTTCTTATTCGTTGTTTTGTTGGTTCTTGATGAAAATAATAACTTAGATATGCAGGAAATATATACTTGGTATTTAGTCTTATTCTCAAAAGACGACCAGAAAATAGCCAACCATTTTCTTTTTCTTTAATTAATGAATTTCTATCAACTGAACCGACGCGACTAAAAACAATATCATCAGCTTGTAGTGCGTATGCATTTAATCTATTTTTATCAAAATCTGAAACCATTGGTAAATTCTCATGAACTACTCCCCGTTCTCCTAAATGCTCCACCGTGATTATAGGAGTTCCATCCACAACATAATCTCTTTCGTGAAGCGAGGAACCAAAAGGACCGGTTTTCACATCAGCAATCTCCCCCAGCTTTTTTATTTCCCACTCCCCACTAAACCCTGGCAGGCGTTTTTTACCAGTTAGGAGTTGCTGCATGGCTCCCTGTTTGATGTCTCGCTTTTTGTTGATGAGCTGCTCCAGTGCGGTAATGAGTGCATCCACATCGCTTAAGGCGGAGGCGATGGCTTGTTGTTCGGGGAGGGGTGGAACGGCAATCTCAATGTTTTTTAATGATTTGCCATCAATATTTGGAAAAGTAGAACCGGTAGTTAATACGAGGATCTTTTTTACAGCATTTTGAACTTGAAATTCGAGAAATGAACCATCTGAATTTACTTTGGCTCTTATAGCCGCAACGCCTCGTCCTATGCAATAACTTTCATTAGAAATATTCATTCTTCCAGTTGAACTTCCCCTGATACATAGCAGAATATCTCCTTCTTTGCAAAGTTTTGTCGGTAATGTTGTCCATTGAATTTTAATAGGATATTTTTCTGTAAACTCTGTTGGCCCATTTATCAATGCAATACCATTAGCATTTTGATTATACGAGTTTCCCGCAGGGGATTGTCCCATAATAATCTCCGAAATATCCCCCAACTTCTTCACCTCCCACTCCTCCGGAATAACACCCA
The DNA here is from genome assembly GCF_900196725.1 of Candidatus Methanoperedens nitratireducens. GTDB lineage: Archaea > Halobacteriota > Methanosarcinia > Methanosarcinales > Methanoperedenaceae > Methanoperedens > Methanoperedens nitroreducens_A. Next base: position 8,198 of record NZ_FZMP01000066.1, read on the forward strand.
CCTCCGTCTGCTTATATCCTTCAGGTATATTACTCATCATTTTCTCCCCTCAACTCTGCCTCAATCTCTTCAATACTTGGGAGAATACCGTTCAATTCTTTCGGTAATGATTGAGTTATCTGGCGTTCCCAGTTTGCCACACCAATCGGATTGGTATAGCCTGCCAGGGAATACTCAACCATCATTTTATTTTTAGATTTAACAAGCAGTAACCCGATGGTTATTTTATCATCAGGATGGCGCAGCAGGTCATCAACAATATTAAGGTACATATTCAGCTTACTGATATATCCGGGATCAAATTCACCTGCTTTAAGCTCTACTACTACATAGCACCGAAGTTTAAGATGATAAAAAGCAGATCAATATAGAAATCGCTTCCGCCAACTTCTAAGTGAACCTGCCTTCCTACGAAAGCAAAACCCAGTCCTAACTCTAAAAGGAACTTTTGGATATGGTCGATCAGTTTTTGTTCCAGTTCGGCTTCTCTACGCGGATCAGCCGTACCTAAAAAATCAAAAATATAAGGGTCTTTAAATACCTGTGATGTCATGTCCGATTCAGCCGGGGGTAAAGCAACTTTAAAATTATTGACAGCCGAACCTTCTCTTAGATGCAATTTCGTTTCTATTTGAAACACCAGCATATCTTTACCCAAACCGAGTTCCAGGGTTTTATGCGCGTACCAGAGTCGAAGTTGGGGGTCATCCAGTTTATCCAGAAGCGTTAAATTGCTGCGCCACGGAATTTGTGCAACGGTGCGTTGCACTATTTCTCTGTCTGGCCATGCTTGCGCAAATTTTCGCATATATTTGAGATTTCTTGGAGAGAATCCGCTCATATCAGGGAAGGCGGTTTTCAAATCATGAGAAAGGCGGTCAATGACTTTTGCGCCCCAGCCTTCGGATTGTTGGCGTGAAAGTATGGACTTGCCAATTTCCCAGTACAACATTATCATTGCTGCATTGGCTGAAAGCAAGGTTTTGAGTCGTTCGCTGATAATGCGTTCCTTGAGATTTTTTAAAAAAGATTCATATCCTTTAGGCATATCTATTAAGGCAACAGGTGCGGGGATAATAACTCCGGGTTTTTTTAGTCCCATTGATTTGCGATTGTTAATGTCAGATTTTTTCACTTCTCAATCCCTCGGAATAATTCCAACCTCAGTTTGCTTAAATCCTTCCGGTATATCACTCATCGCCGTTTTCCTCTTTATGTATCCCGCCCGGTTCCGCTTCAAGTTCCTCAATGCCCGGCAGGCTGGATATAAGGTTTTCAGGCAGAGCGCGGGTCAGTTCATAGCCGGATGGCAATTTTGCCATAGGCTGTGGCAAAAAGGCATCGATATTTTGATAAACAAAGGGCGCGGAAAATACACAGAACTGCGGTTTTGCTCTGTGGACTCTGTGTGCTCTGTGGCTTTTCATTTTCCAGCCTCTAAATCATCCAGGATTTTACGAATTACAGGTTTTAACTGGGGAATGACATCTTTGATCGTAGCCCATATAATTTCATACTTCATACCAAAATAAAAGTGAACAAGCTTATCCCTGAACATTGACATTTCTTTCCATGGAACATCGGGATACATTTGTCTGATATCTTCCGGAATATTCTTGGCAGCTTCCCCAATAATTTCAAACTTTTTTATTACAGCGCTTGATTTTTCATCATTGTTCTTAAAATTCTCAAAATCCACTCCCTCTACAAACCGTTCAATTGCAGACATCGCATCTAAAATATCTTTCAAATACAGTTTGTTATCCCTCATAAATAAACAGCCTCTTTAAAAACCTGTTCTTTGATTTCTTTTCTTATCGTATCAAATGGCACGACATCGACTTTGATACCGATTTTTTCCTCAAGAAAAAGTGAGAGACCAACAAAATGCAGAAGATTCGCCCCTTTTTCAAACTCCACAAGAACATCTATATCGCTTCCCGCATGTTCTTCTCCCCGTACATAAGAGCCAAATATCCCTTTTACCTTTGCTTTATACCTCTGCTTAACTTCGTTGTTTACCTGTTTCAGGATATTTATGATCTCTTCTAGTTCCATATTTTCACCTTTTCTTTTGACATATCTGCCAGTTCTGTATTTAATTGATCAAAAAGCAAAGCCCATTTTCTCTAAATGCCTGTTCACCTTTGTTTCCAATTCATCCACTTTTGTTTTCAATACAGGCATGGGCACAGCATAGCGCTCTGCCAGTTCGTTAATGCGCCGGGTAAGGCGCCGGGAGATGCGTTCCATTTCGGATTTTATATCCTGGCAAATGGCAGCCATCCATTTATCGTCCACCACTAATGTTTTCACTTCATCTTCTGTAAGCGCTTTGTATCTGGTTATTACTTTTTTATCCAGGGTCATTTGTGCATCTTTAATTTTTCTGCTGGCATCGGCTTCTTTTTCTATCAGCTTCAAATAACCCTCAAATACTTTCAATTCTTCGGCAGCATCAGCATCGTTCCTGATCTCCTTGATACGCTTTTGCACATTGCCTTTGCTTATCTTGCCCCTGTCGGTTCTCACTTCATCCAGCAGACCCTCTTCGCCGCTGTGTTCTTCCTCAATCTCTTCCATCTGGCGGGTTATGGCATCGCGGTCGGTTTCCAGTTGCTTTATGGCTTCTTGTTCTGCGGCAAAATACCTGTTGATCACCAGTTGTTTCGGCACAAGGTCGCTGTCCCACTCATCTTTCTTTCCCCTGACAGGAGACAATTCAGCCTTCCAGCCATCTGCGGCGATCAGGTAAACATCATCCTGCATGGTTTCCATCCAGTAGGTCATAAAATGCTGATAAACATCGTATTTATCAATCAGGTTTTTATCGGCAAACGATTGGAGTATATCCTCAGATAAGTCATGTATAACCTTTTTTGGTCTGGTGCCAATACCCAGATTCTTTAGTAACGGTATATTTTTTTCCTGCCACTTACTAAAAACGGCATTCACCTCCTGGATATAGCTCACGAATTCAGGGTGCGAAAAAATGGTATGCTTGATCTCCCCCTGCGGTATTTTCAGTTTGAGATAGCCTTCTCTCTGGTTTCTTGTAAACAGCACATCTTTCAGCGATGGATACACTTTCCAGTAGTTTTCCATATCATCAATATCCCTGTTCGGAATATCGGCAAACAGGTGCGCTTCAATATCCTGTATATCTTCGGCTTCCTGGCTGTCGATATAACGTGGGATGTTCAGGTTATACTCATTCCGTTCAATTTCATCCAGGGATACCATGCGGGCGAATTTAGGTAATTCTGTTTGCTTGTTAAATACATCCACAATCTTGTGGATATCCTGCTCACGCAAGCGGTTCTTATTGCCGTCCTTTACAAAGCCTTTGCTTGCATCGATCATAAAAATACCTCTGCGGCTCTCAGCATTTTCTTTATCAAGAACAATGATACACGCAGGGATACCGGTGCCGTAAAAGAGGTTGGCAGGTAAGCCGATAATACCTTTGATAAATCCCTTGCGAATGATGTTTCTGCGTATTTCCGCCTCGGCATTTCCGCGAAAAAGCACTCCATGCGGCAAAATGATAGCACCTTTGCCTTTGCTTTTAAGTGAACGGATCATATGTAACAGAAAAGCATAATCGCCATTTTTTTTAGGCGGTATGCCATATCCCTTGAAACGTTCGTACTGGTCATTTGCCGGGTCAAATCCATTGCTCCAGGCTTTGTTAGAAAAGGGAGGATTGGCAACTGCAAAATCAAAGGTTTTAAGCGTTCCGTCCTGATTCTTGAAATAAGGTTTTGAGAGTGTGTTGTCCTTCCAGATTACAGCCGTCGGGTTGTTGTGCAGGATCATGTTCATTTTAGCCAGTGCAGCCGTGGCATTATCCATCTCCTGCCCGTAGATAGTAACACCGTGCTCAGTTTCATCGGCGGCTTTTAATAATAACGACCCACTCCCACAGGTAGGGTCGTAAATTGTTTGTTCCTGGCTTTTTGCCTGATTGATGCCAATCACCTTAGCCAGTATTCGCGAGACTTCCGCCGGTGTATAAAATTGCCCTTTGCTTTTACCCGATTCAGTTGCAAAATGCCTCATCAGGTATTCGTAGGCATCGCCTAAAATATCATCGCCATCGGCTTTGTTCTTACTGAAATTAAGGCTTTCATTTTCAAAAATTCCCACGAGGTTGGTTAGCCTGTCAACCATTTCCTTTCCTTTGCCCAGTTTATCATCATCGTTGAAATCAGCTACATCAATTACACCCTTTAAGCCGTTGGCTTCTGCAAGCTTTTTTATGATAGTGTTAATGCTATCGCCAATTTCTTTTTTTCCCTTCAAGGCAACCATATCTTTGAAGCCGCCGCCTTCGGGAACTAATATTGGAGCATCTGCTTTGCCTGCGTATTTGTCTGATACATATTTTACGAATAACAATACCAGTACATAATCTTTGTATTGCGAGGCATCCATCCCACCTCTTAACTCGTCACAGCTTTTCCAAAGAGAGCTGTATAATTCACTTTTCTTGATTGCCATTTTTATTTCCTTTATATATTGAATCGTATTTAAAAATTAGCTTTTGCGTACTCTACAGGCTCTTCTCATCTCCTCCATGAGCAGATGCATATTTTAGCTATCTTATCTATATGCTCCTATATCCATCCAGCACTTTCCTTAAATAAAATCCCGTATAAGACCCCTCAATCCTTGCCACCTTTTCTGGCGTCCCCTCAGCCACGACTCGTCCGCCGTTATCCCCTCCTTCAGGCCCCAGGTCGATTATGTAATCAGCCACTTTTATTACATCCAGGTTATGCTCGATCACCACAACGCTGTTGCCCGCATCTACGAGCAGGGAGAGCATATCAAGCAGCTTCTGTATATCCGCGAAATGAAGCCCTGTCGTCGGCTCATCCAGGATATAGAGGGTTTTTCCCGTGCTTCTTTTACTTAACTCTGTGGACAGCTTGATGCGCTGTGCCTCTCCTCCTGAGAGGGTTGTGGCAGGCTGCCCGAGCCTTATATATCCGAGTCCTACGTCAAATAGCGTCTGGAACTGGCGCCTGACCCTCGGTATGTTCTCAAAGAACGCAAGCGCCTCTTCCACGGTCATATCCAGCACCTGCGCTACATTCTTGCTCTTGTATGTTATCTCAAGGGTTTCGCTGTTGAAGCGTTTCCCGTGGCAAACCTCGCACGGCACATAGACATCGGGAAGGAAATGCATCTCGATAGTAATGATGCCATCTCCCCTGCAGGCTTCGCACCGTCCTCCTTTTACGTTGAAGCTGAACCTGCCGGGCAGGTAGCCCCGCGCTTTTGAGGAAGGGAGTCTGGCGAACAGGTCTCTTATCGGGGTAAAAACCCCCGTGTACGTGGCAGGGTTTGAGCGCGGCGTCCTGCCGATAGGGGACTGGTCGATTATTATGATCTTATCTATATTCTCTGTCCCGATTATGCCCCTGTGCCTGCCGGGTCTTTCTTTTGCAAAGTAAAATTTCTGCGCCAGCGCCTTGTAAAGGATGTCATTAACAAGCGTGCTCTTGCCAGAACCTGATACGCCGGTGACGCAGGTCATAACACCGAGCGGGATGTTAACATCTATCTGTTTCAGGTTGTTCTCGCTTGCGCCTACGATAGTTATTTTGCCCTTCGGCTTTCTCCGCCGGGACGGCACAGATATCATTTTTTTATGACTGAGGTACTTCCCGGTCAGCGAGTTCTCACAGTTGATGACCTCTTCCTGGCTCCCTGTAACCACGACTTCGCCGCCGTGCACTCCTGCGCCGGGTCCCATATCCACGATAAAATCAGCGCTCTGGATCATCTCTTCATCATGCTCGACTACTATCACCGTGTTGCCCAGGTCACGCAGTTGAGTCAGCATATGTATAAGCCTGCCGTTATCCCGCTGGTGGAGCCCGATACTGGGCTCATCCAGGATGTAGAGCACACCGACAAGACTTGAGCCGATCTGCGTGGCAAGCCGTATCCTCTGGCTCTCCCCTCCTGAAAGCGTGCCCGCCGCCCTGTCAAGTGTGAGATAATCAAGCCCCACGTCCATCAGGAATCCCAGGCGCGCCCGGAGTTCTTTCATAATGGGCTTTGATATTATCGCCTCTTTTTCGCTGAATGTGATTATATCGAGGAATTCCAGAGCCTTTTTCACCGAAAGCCGTGTCGTGGCAATAATGGATTTATCCGCCACCGTGACCGCAAGGCTTGAGGGTTTCAGGCGCTCGCCATTACAAACCGTACACGGTTTAATACTCATGTACTGCTGTATTTTTTCCCTGGCTTCTTCGGACTGCGATTCCCTGTACTTCCTTGCCAGGTGTGGTATTATCCCTTCAAAGCTGCTCCAGTGTTCCCAGAGACCTTCCTTTTCGCGCGGTACATACCTGAAATGGATCTGTTCCCTGCTGCCATGCAGTAGTATCTCCACGTGCTCCGGCGCAAGCTCCGAGAACGGGGAATCAAGCGAAAAATCGTAATGCTTTGCAACGGACTGAAGCATCTGGCTGTAGTATCCATACTCAAACTTCCACGGTTCGATCGCCCCTTTGCGTATCGATTTGCTTTTATCCGGGATTATGAGATCAGGGTCAAACTCCATCGTGCTCCCGAGCCCCTGGCATGCTGGACATGCGCCTCTGGGGCTGTTGAACGAGAACATGTTGGGTTCAAGCGGCTCAAAACTGATGCCGCATTTTGTGCAGGCAGCGTGTTCGCTGAACAGAAGCTCATTGCTTCCAACTACGTCCGCCACGACTATCCCGTTCCCTTCTTTAAGCGCGGTCTCAACCGAATCTGCAAGTCTTTCCTCTATCCCGGTTTTTATTATCAGGCGGTCCACGACAACATCAATATCGTGTTTCTGCTGCTTGTTCAGGGCTATCTCTTCGGATAATTCGTACATCTTGCCGTCCACCCGTACGCGGCTGAACCCGGAGTGCGCAAGGTCCTCGAACGTCTGTTTATACTCGCCTTTCCTCTGCCTGGCAAGAGGGGAAAGCACATGTAGCTTCGTGCCTTCAGGCAGCGCCATGAGCCTCTGCACAATCTGCTCCACGGTCTGCGGGGTTATTTCGCTGCCGCAGTTGGGACAGTGCTGCCTGCCTATCCTTGCATACAGCAGGCGGAGGTAGTCATATATCTCCGTGACCGTGCCGACGGTCGAGCGGGGATTCTTGCTTGTGGATTTCTGTTCGATGGATATGGCGGGCGAGAGACCTTCGATATACTCCACATCGGGTTTGTCCATCTGCCCCAAAAACTGGCGGGCATACGCAGACAGCGACTCAACGTACCTGCGCTGTCCTTCGGCGTAGAGCGTATCAAAAGCGAGCGAGGATTTTCCTGAACCGGAAAGTCCGGTAATTACTATCAGTTTGTTCCTTGGAAGCTCAAGGTCTATGTTCTTGAGGTTGTGGACGCGGGCGCCTTTTATGATGATTTTATCGGTTGACATGAAAAGGATGGGTTTTAGTGGTATATTTGCAGGGATTGGCTAAAATTTTGTGATAACCGCATGGCAACGATTGGAAACGAGCTAAATCAAGAAATCTCATCCTATCACTCTGTTGCTATTAACATTAAAAATGAGGAGGGCTAAAAACTTCTATTATTTTTCTCAGGTCATCAACAGTCATGAACGACTGGAACTTACCATTCTTTTCGATTCTCTGTAATTTCTTTATGTATCCTGGGCGAACCTCATGGAAATTGCTATTTATTTTAACCCCAGATTTTTTGTTCATCTCATGTTTCATATTTTACTTGCATAATTAGAGCCAAGAATTTATATAACTTCCGTGCAGGGGTAACCAGAAAATCAATGTTTATAGGAATCCGTTTCCTCTATGACCTTCTTATCTTTTTTAAGAGGCTCATTTTTAATATCAATGTCGTGAGGGTTAACTTCCTCAGTTTCTTTGACCGTACCGACATTCTTCGCGATTTTTCGCAGCGATTCCTTCTTCTCTTTTGATATCGGCCTGGGTTTAGCCTTTGGTTTTTTCAGTATATAACCCGCGGAAGGCAAGCCCGACTTCGCAAGCCCGAGCTCTACTTTTCTTTTGTTGATCAAATCAAGTATTGGCTGCCTTGAGGCTTCAGGCATCGTTTTCAGCATCTGTTCAAGCCTTTCAAGAACTGCATCTTTTGGAGGTTCGATGGTTTTATTCTCGTTTTCCATAATTATGCTTTTATTTTGAACAACTCTCATTTCGAACTGTGTTTGAATTGGAGCTGGTTTATCCATAAAGAACTCAAGGGATATAAAAACATATCTCCAAAATGGATGGTTGTAATAGAATCAAGTTATGAAGGATGGGGGTAGAGGGGTAGAGAAGACCCCAGTCTTCAGACAGGGGATGAATCGTACCCACTTTTATAAACATTACCTATCCCAAAAAACAGTTGTCAACGCTGGATTTTAGGGATAGGCATAAGCATATATAGTGTCGAAGCTACTAATAGGTTGTCAACGTTGGTATGAAAAAAGCCTATACATTTAGAATATATCCATCTAAGAATCAAGAGGTCAAGCTAAACAGGACTCTTACTACTTGTAGGCGTCTCTATAACCTGAATTTCGACGATTTTGGTAA
>NZ_FZMP01000085.1 GCF_900196725.1 Candidatus Methanoperedens nitratireducens
AAACTCAAAAACATAGTTACCAAAATCGTTGAAATTCAGGATATATGAAGTAAATTTTACTAATATCTGAAAAAGATAAATAAATGGAGGTTAACAAATATGGCAGGCTATACAGTGCATCAAAGAAGACCCTGCGTCGAATGAGGCATGCCTTTGCGGATCAGGAAAGAAATTCAAGGATTGCTGCGTAAAGAAATAATATAAGAAACTATATATCATAAAAACTACAACTATCGCTTAGGGGTGAATTATTTTATGACTGCAAGAGAAGAGTTAGAAAAGTTAGCAAAAGAATGTGAGGAATGCGCAGGTAAAGATACTGCATCTATAGAAGAACATCTTGAGAAGTGCCCTGCATGCCAGGAGCGCAAGGCGAAAGCTGAAAAGCTCACTCAGATGATGGAAATGATGCAAATGCTGGCATCAAAACCCGAGGAAGACAGGCGTCAGATTCTTGGAGCACGGATGGAGCAATTTTCCACCTTGCCAGAAGACAAAAGGATAGATGCAATAACGGACATGCTCGACGGTATAGCTGAACTGTCAGAAGAAGACAGGATCAAGGTTGTTAAAACAAGGACTGACCTCATGACAAAGATTCCAAAAGAGAAAAGAGAGGTGCTGATGGGAGCTTTGAAGAAAATAATGTCAGCATGGCCTGAAGACAGGAAGATGATGGAAAAGAGTGCGGTGATGGCTGCTACACAGGATTATTTCATCCTGAAGAGAATGATGGTTCGGAATATGTTCAAGAAAATGCTGACCTGATTTTATCTATTCTTTTGGAGGTATTTGAAATGCCGGTTGATGATACAAAAGAAAATCTGGCTATCTGCATGAATTACTGCGGAACCTGTCCAAGCCTGCCGTATCCCCCACAGCCAATGCTGTTCTGTGCAAGGGGTAAATCGCCAGAAAAAATCGTAAAAAAAGGCTGTAAATGTCCTGCTTGTCTGGTATATGCCAGATATAAGTTGAATGGGTTATACTTCTGTGACGCTGGTAAGGCGCCGTGAAAAAAGGACTTAATGCAAGTGACTACTGCTAAAGGGAGGTGACAGAGAATATGGCTGAAAAGCAATACAAGTGTAATATGTGTGGTGCTACATTTGAGTCTGAATCAGAGCTAATGGAGCACGCAAAGAAAGAACATAAAAAGTCCAAATAAGCTTGAGAAGAGTGAAAGTTAAATTAAAATCGCACTCTGGCGGGAGAAATGAGAGTCTGTAGATTCAAAAATTAACGATTTCATGCTAAAGCGAATATCGGAAAAAGCACTTGAGTACGAAAACTATTTAATTCTTCTCATAATCCCGATTTTCCTTTTTATCCTGACGGGTCTTGTCAGGGGCGATGTTGGCTACTGGACTGAATTCTGGTGGATGTTCCCTGTTGCCATCAGATTGCAATTGTCGTAAATACGGTAGGCATAAGCGGCGCGGCCCTTTTTGTACCTTTTTTGCGCTCGTATTCCCTGCACTTGCATTCGGGCTCACTCCGGGGCAAAGTGTTATGCTCGGTTTGATAACCGAATCCTTCGGGATATCAAGTTCCACTTTCGCCTTTATGCGATTTGGTCTCGTAGATAAGAAAATGGCTTTTCGCTCCCTCACAGGAGCAGTGCCTGTAGTTATTATTTCCTCTGTGGCAGCCTTCTATTTCCCGGAAAAATTGATCTATTTTCTCATAAGCCTTGCATTGCTTATTTCGGTCTATTCTTTAGGGCATGCTGAAAGGATAAAGGCATTCGCTGATGAACTGGCATCCAAAAAAAGCCTTACAATTACACATCAGCACAGGGGAACCCCAGAAAATGTCATGCTTACAGACAGGAATGGAAAGGTTTACAATTATTGTAGATGCGCGTACAGAATCAGGCTATTTGGTTATTCTCTGGGAGGTATATTCCAGGGGATGTCGGGGTTCGGAATCGGGGAAATGGGTGTGGTCTCCATGATAGTATCTGGCATCCCGGCAAAAGTTGGTGTCGGTACGAATCATATCATCGTGGCAGGGACTGCCATTGTGGCTTCAACAGCCCATCTTATCGGTTCGTCCGCCGGGGGAAGTGCCACGCCATGGAACATTATTGCCATGACAGTTCCTGCGGTCATAATCGGGGGTCAGCTTGCGCCGTATGTTGCAGCAAGAATGAATACCGCAGTTCTGGAAAAAGTACTTTCAGTGCTTTTTGTCTTTCTGGCGATCGCCTTATTATATATCGGTTTCAGGTGAATTCGAGGAAGTAGATATAAATGACAAAATACAGATGCGATGTTTGCAATGTTTTCGAATATGACGATACACGGGGGAACTCACTTACAGGGATAAAACCCGGAACAAAACCGGAAGACTTCCCTGATGAGTGGAAGTGTCCCATTTGTGCGTCTGATAAATCCCACTTAAAGCCTGTCAAAGAGGAAAAGAGGATTGCGCAAATAGATGATATCATGACCTGCCCCCGTTGCGGAGCCAAAAGTAAGGTGACGATTTCCACTGCTAAAATGGATCTGGGCGGATATCTGGCAGAATGGAAACGGGAGAGGGATGACCTGGAGACATATATGGCGGATATCCATACGATTTCCGTGACCGGGGAGTCTATCATCGAGCCAATGAGAACAACAAAAAATGTGCTCTCCTGGGATGATATTCTAATAAAAGGTGCTCAACTGGCGAAAATTCCCTTAAATAAAGATGAGTCTGTGAATATCAGAACCACAATAGGTCCTGCGGCGAAGCATCCGCTTATAATCGAAACCCCAATTTATGTAACCCATATGTCTTTTGGCGCCCTGTCAAAAGAAGTCAAAACGGCTTTAGCAAAAGGGAGTGCTGCTGTCAGGACCGCCATGGGTTCAGGGGAAGGCGGGATTTTGAAGGAGTCGCTTGACAACGCCTATAAATACATTTTTGAATACGTGCCCAACAGGTACAGCGTTAATGATGAGAATCTCAAGAAAGCGGATGCTGTAGAAATCAAAATCGGGCAGTCGTCAAAACCAGGCATGGGAGGTCATTTACCTGCAGAGAAGGTAACCCGGGAGATCGCAGAAATCAGGGGTTTCCCGGAAGGGATTGATATTGTCAGTCCGTCCCATTTTGAAGACATAAAGAACAGGGATGATCTCAAAAAGAAGGTGGACTGGTTAAGAGAAAAAACCGATGGAAAGCCCATCGGGATAAAAATCGCAGCAGGTCATGTACAAGATGACCTGGAAATAGCGACCTATGCAGGACCGGATTTTATAACAATCGATGGAAGACCCGGCGCAACCGGGGCTTCGCCCAAGTTCGTAAAACAGGCAACGTCAGTACCTGCTGTTTTTGCCCTATACAGGGCAAGGAAATACCTTGATAAAAAAGGAATAAAAGACATATCCCTTATTATCACAGGCGGTCTTCGGGTGTCCTCGGATTTCGCAAAAGCGTTAGCTTTAGGTGCAGATGCTGTTGCCATAGGCACTGCTGCCCTGCTGGCATGCGCATGCCAGCAGTACAGGCTATGCGATACAGGTAAATGCCCGGTCGGCGTCACTACCCATGACCCGGAATTAAGGGGAAGGTTAAAAGTTGAGTTCTCTGCTAAGAAATTGGAAAATTTCTTAAGGGTTTCTACGGAAGAATTAAGGGATTTTGCAAGATTGACTGGAAATGATGATGTACATAAATTGAGCACAAAGGATCTATGCACAACAAATTCTGAGATCTCAAATCATACGGAGATCGAGCATGTCTAAACAATTGATTTGCAGTAATATTATATATCCTGAAACCGTAATATTTCTCTTGAGTGGTGAATAAGGAGTGATTCCATGGTAGAAAAATACAAGATGTTTATCGGGGGTAAATGGGTAGAATCTTCATCGAGAGAAACTTTCGATGTCAGGAACCCTGCCACCGAGGAAGTGATCGCAAATGTTCAGCTCGGCACAAAGGAAGATGCAAAATCCGCTATAGATGCAGCAAGAGAGAAATTTGATAGCGGCGTCTGGTCAAACAAAACACCGGCAGAACGTTCATTGATTCTCTGGAAGCTTGCAGACCTGGTTGATGCTAATTCCCAGAAAATCGCCACACTGGAGTCGATGAACGTCGGCAAGACAATCAAATACAGCAGGGATTCTGATCTTCCCTTCATTATTGATAATCTGAGGTTTTTTGCAGGCGCGGCGAGGCTGCTTGAAGGCAAGTCCGCATCCGAATATTCGGGGCTGGGTACAAGCATTATCCGAAGAGAGCCCATAGGAGTTGTAGTTGGTGTGGTTCCCTGGAACTATCCCTTATATATAGCTGTATGGAAGATGGCTCCGGCGCTGGCTGCAGGAAACACTGTTGTCGTTAAACCCGCAAGTCTTACGCCATTGACGCTGCTTGAGTTCGCTAAACTGGCACAGATCGCCGGAGTACCAGACGGTGTTTTGAATGTTGTTACAGGTCCGGGCGAGGTCATAGGAGAAGAGCTCGCAACAAGCCCCAAAGTTGACATGATCTCGCTGACAGGCGATACTTCCACCGGAAAGAAGATCATGCAGATGGCTTCCGGCAACCTGAAAAAAGTCCATTTGGAACTCGGAGGAAAAGCCCCTTTCATAGTTCTTGACGATGCGAACATAGACTCGGCAACAAAGGGGCTGTGGTCGCAGCCTTCTGGAACAGCGGGCAGGATTGTACTGCAGCGACTAGAGTTTATGTTCATGAGAGCATCCACGATGCATTTGCCGAACTGCTGGTGAAAAAGGCGCGCAAGATCAGGATTGGCAATCCCCTTGATGAGAGAACCGACATGGGGCCTCTGGTATCAGGGAAACAGAGGGAACGGATTGAAGCCTACGTGCGATCAGGAATAGAAGAGGGTGCAAATCTTATCCATGGAGGAAAAAGACCAGAAAACATGAAGAAGGGATACTTTTTTGAGCCCACCATTTTTACAGGTGTTGAGCAGAAGATGAGGATATGCCAGGAAGAGATCTTTGGTCCTGTGTTGTCAGTATCCGGTTTTTCAACTGTTGACGAGGTCGTAGAAAAAGCAAATGATGTGGTTTACGGGCTTGCCTCTTCTGTCTGGGGAAAAGATATAACAGACCTTGTCAGGATAGCAAACAGGCTGAAATACGGAACTGTCTGGATAAACGAGCACGGGGTATTAACTTCAGAAACCCCTCACGGCGGCTTTAAACAGAGCGGTTTTGGAAAAGATCTTTCATTATACTCGCTTGAGGAATACACTCAGATCAAGCATGTTTACATCGACCAGACAGGTTCGGTCAGGAAGCCCTGGTACTATACTGTTTACGGTGAAAAATAAATAAAACATTCAAAATTTTGGAGAAAAACATGGCAGAAAAATTAAAACTGGACAGATCAATGGAGTTGTATAAGGAAGCGTCCAAAATCATCCCCGCCGGGGTGGGATCAAATGCAAGGCTCATGAAAAGCGCCTGCCACGAGTTCGGACCCTGCAGCATTTTCATTGAAAAAGCAGTCGGCTCTTATATCTGGGATGTGGATGGTAATGAATATATTGACTACAGGCTGGGCTACGGACCTGTCATAATCGGTCATAGCTATAAAGAAATACACGATGCTGTGCACCTGGCTGATGAAAAAGGTCTGGTCTACGCTTCGGATAATGAGCTTATGATCGAAGTCGCAAAGACGATATGCCGGTTCGTACCTTCGATCAAGATGCTCAGGTTCGCAAGCTCGGGAACAGAGGCAACGATGGGAGCGATACGGGTTGCAAAGGCATTTACGAAAAAGGACAAGATAATAAAATTCGAAGGTCATTATCACGGCTGGCACGATGCTGTGTCATTCTCCACGAAACCAGGATATCACTGCGCAAGGGAAGCTATCCCCGCTTCCTTAGGAATTTCGAACGGGATGTCGAATTATACTCTGGTGTGCGAGTGGAACAATTTCGAATCAATTGAGCGTAAAGTTAAGGATAATTACAAAGATGTTGCCGCTATAATCACCGAACCTGTCATGGGCAATGCTTCTGCAATTCCTCCAAATGAGGGATATTTGAAGTATCTCAGGGAACTCTGCGATGAATATGGCATCCTCCTTATTTTCGATGAGGTAAAGACAGGGTTCAGGCTTGGAAAAGGGGGTGCTCAGGGGCTCTTCAATGTAACTCCCGATCTATCTACTTTTGCCAAATCCATGGGCAATGGGTATCCAATTGCCGCCTTCGGGGGAAGAAAAGATATAATGGAGCTCATCGGACCTGGAAAGGTCATGCACGGCGGGACTTATTCTGCAAATCCGGTTTCACTTACCGCATGTAAGGCTACTTTGAAAGAACTGGATAAAAGCAGTGTCTGGGACAGCCTCTACAGCTACGGAAAAAAGATGATGAAAGGTATAGATGAGATACTTGAAGACCATAAGATCCCCCATGTAGTCCACGGCTTTCCAACCATGTTCCAGTTCCTCATCACAGATAAAGAAAGGATCACTGCCTACAGAGACCTCGCTTTTTGTGATATGAAAATGTTCACAAAAGTGCAATATGAGCTATTAAAGAGAGGAGTGATGGTCGACGAAGACGGCGAGGAGGCGATATACACTTCGTGTTCACATTCATCCGAAGACCTTGACAAAACATTGGAGGCGCTGGATGATGCTCTCGGTGATTTGAAATGAAAATTGTGGTTCTGGGCGGATACGGGGAAATGGGGAGGATAACGGTAATTGATCTATTCGAAACATTCAAGGGCACAATAGTCGTTGCCGGGAGAAATGAAGAAAAAGCGAAAGCGTTTGCAGAATCCTTCAAACACAATAATATAGAGTGGGCAAGAGCAGATGCAGATGAGCCTCAGGAATTGATAGAACTCCTGAAAGGTTCTGATGTTGTTATCAACGCAACGCAATACACCACGAATTTACAGGTAATGGAAGCTGCACTTTCCGCGGGAGCGAATTACGTTGATCTGGGTGGCTTGTTCCACATGACAAAAAAGCAATTAAAAATGAATAATAGTTTCGAGAAGAAAGGTAAACTTGCAGTCGCTGGATGCGGCGCAACGCCCGGCATAACAAATATTATGGCTGCCTATGGTTCAGGATTACTTGATACAATAGACTCAATCCATGTGCAATTCGCTGACAAAGATTATACGAAGTACGATATGCCGTTTGTGGTTCCCTATTCGATGCGTACGATATTTGATGAATTTTCAATGGAACCGGCAGTATTCTCCGAAGGAAAATTAAAGTATGTAAAGCCTCTCAGCGGGGAGGAGGAGATCGAGTTCCCACCGCCTGTAGACAGGGCAACTTGTTTTTATACCCTCCATTCCGAAGTAGCCACGTTCCCTTCATCTTTCAAAGATAAAGGTATCAAGAATTGCAGCTTTAAAGGCGGTTTCCCGAAGGAGTTCGTTGAGAAAATAAAGTTCCTCATAGACACAGGTTTTGCATCAACAACTCCTGTGAAATATAAGAATATTGATGTTGTACCTCTGGACTTTACAGTGAGTCTGCTGAACAGGTTTATATCTGAAAAAGACAGGATAAAAGATGTGGAGTTCCTCCGAGTGGAATTGAGAGGAAAGCGCGAAAGAAAGACAAGGAATGCGGTAGTATATTGTGAATCGAGATCAAACTCCAGATGGAATATACCGGCAGGTACCTGGGATACCGGCGTGCCGCCGTCAATAATCGCACAAATGATTGCTGAAAACAAAATTGAAAAGCGCGGTGTCATGCCTCCTGAACTGTGTATATATCCTGAATTGTTTTTTGGGGAGCTGGCAAAACGCAAAATCTATATTTCATTTCAGGAGAACCGGGAAAGCATACAAAATCTCACTGGAGCAAAAAGACATTAAAAACACAGGTGGTACCATACGGAAATCATAGATATATCGTCAATGCTTTTTGCCTATATTGGAGCTACAATCATCCTTTACGGAGGAATTTTAACAGTAATCAGAACTTTGCAGTTAGAATTGAAAAGGTCAATAGACATCAGTTTTCATGATATTCGCAGAGATTTCACGCATAAGATCGTATTTGGACTGGACTTTCTCGTTGCCAGTGACATCTTGAAGACGATTGTTGCTCCCAGCCAGCAAGAGATTCTCTTTCTTGGCGCTACTGTCAGCATCAGAACGGTGATGGGGTACTTTTTAACGAAGGAGGCGGCTGAGTTCGATAGCAGTAAAAAGAGGTTGATTGATTAAGAATTTTCAAGCGCACCTTTTTCTTTACTGCCTTTCAACCAGAAGGGCTGCTCGAAGGCTGGATTGGGATATGTGTAGAAGCCTTTTCCAGTCTTAACACCTAGCTCACCATTATCTATTCTCCTTGTGAACCAGAAGAAGTGTCAACCCAATATTAAGGGCAAATTGATGTACACGTTTGATCGTCTCATCAGATGTTTTCGTACCCCGCATTAATTCCACCATAGGACGCTCCCATATTGGAGAATAGAAATGTGTATTGAGTACTGGTCTGGACATCCCGGTTGAGTGATTTTGCTCCCATGCCTGAAATCAGTCCTTACTATTATCCTGCCTGGGCCCAGGAGTATCTGAGGGGCCTTCTGGAAAAGTATGTTGAGCCTTAACTCTGCCTAAATTAAGTAATATT
>NZ_FZMP01000060.1 GCF_900196725.1 Candidatus Methanoperedens nitratireducens
GTTACCAAAATCGTCGAAATTCAGGTTTTATACAGTTGCCATTAACATATCGCAAGTGCGTTTGAGGTTCTGCCATGTCTGCGTTTGTTAATATTATATCACCATATCGTTGGTGGTTGCCTTCTTGTATGGATTATACATAATAACGCAGTTTAGTAGCATTTATGTTGTTCCCTCGGTTATTAGAATTGTTTAAATTATTCTGGACATTCCTGAACGTTCTGGAGCATTTTGGAGAAAGACTATACATTATAATATTATTAGATTATAAGAATGTTTATTATTCTAAATGATTTTAATAAGTTTAACGGCAAAATGCCGACTAAATCGAGGTGAAAATATGAGGTTGAAAAATATAACTCTGGCAGGAATAATCCTGTTAGTGTTGGTCTTTACTATAGGCATGGTCAGCGCCACAGATAATGCTACGGGCATTGAAACGCCAACAGTTACCACGACTGGAACTGCAACTGAAACATCAACTGTCAATGCAATGGCTGCCAGTACAGCAATTGCAGGACCGGTGGATGATAAGTCGGGTGGAGGTCTAATCGGTCCTGGAAATGCTTTATACGGATTACAGATAGCATTTGAGAACATCGGTGAGACCTTTACATTCAATGCGAGTGAAAAACTCGGAAAACAGGTAGCCCATGCGAGAAAGAGGATAGCTGAGGCAAGAGCGGCCTTAAAAAGGAATGATACCGACGCCGCAGATAAAGCACTTGCTCAGTACAAAGCGAAAATGAACTATGTAAATGAGTCAATTTCCAAACTTTCCGATAAAGATACTGGACTTATCAATGCACAGCAAGAGATTGCGAAACATCAGGAAATTCTGGAACAGCTTCTTGCTTCACATCCCAACAGTGCAGGCATTCAGAGAGCCTACAATAACAGCGTGGAACTTAAGAGAAAGTTTGAATCAAAGGTCGAGCAAAGACTTGATTCCAATACCACGAAAGGGGATCAAGAGATGTCTAAGGCTGAAAAGACAGTAGCATCCGGAAAAGCAAGATTTCCCGAGATAGGTTAAGCTTCACCTATCTTTTTTTATCATACTCTTATAATTAAAACAATCACAAAATAATTCGGAATTTCAGCAAATCATGCAACTATAAATTTCTTAAATTTTATATCTTCTTAGGTACGTTTCAGAGGCAGTTATGAAGCGATAAAACGGTTATAGGTGCGAAGCAAGATAATATAAGTAATAATGTACATCATCTAAATGTATATCATCCAAATGTATATTATCTAAATATATATAATTCCAGTTGAAATAAAGGGGTGATGGTACAAATTTCACACACTTAATTTTCACTGAAGCTTTTACTTCACACAACCTTCATACAGCTCTCAAGCCGGCCTTGTTCTCTGTGGAATCAGCGCTACATTTGATTTTATCTTACCCTGCAAATCTCCCTGCCGCCGAAGACTAAAAAATTTTAGACTCATTACTTATAAGTATAACTTTTCCCCATAACCTATTAAGGGTGAGTGGGAGTGTTAAGTAGAAATTCAAGAATAGTTATTGGAGCAATAATTGCATTGCTCCTGATAGTTACGGTATATGTAGTTGCGCAGCCTCGCGTTATCCAGAACCAGGACATGAATTTTATGGACACTGAAACAGCAAAATCCGGTGCATCAAATACGGAGACGCACACCGGTTCAGACGGTAAGATCCTTCCAACAGCGGTAGCAACAACACAGCCAGCAGCATCAGACCCGCCAGCACAGGAACAGCAATCAAAGGCAGAAAATACAAATGCCATAAAAATTATAGCTTATAAAATTGCAGCTTATGGAGATTCGCCGTCTGCAGGATTCAATTTTGGAAAAAGCAGCATCGATAGATACTGTATTTATAAATTGCAGGAAACAAATAAAACTTTGAGTGTTCAAAAACATGCAGAATATTGGATGGATTACATAGCAACCTATCTTGAAGGAATGCATAATATATCAGAATTTGAGCAGCGATATAATCTCACACAATCCAGCTGCGTGGAGAGATTAACGGCGAATATAAATAACGGTTCCAAGCCTGTGGAGAATGCAGAAAAGATGTTAGTCACAGTGAAATAAGCGCCCTGGAAGTATGGTGGTTTGCGTAAATAGATATTGTCTCCTTTGCATCTTAGGGATATAATGTAGGTCGCATTCTTCTAGTGGAGCGTTTGACAAGTTTTTTCC
>NZ_FZMP01000059.1 GCF_900196725.1 Candidatus Methanoperedens nitratireducens
ATAGTGTTGAGAAATATATCTGGAATACTTTCAAGCATCAAATTACTATATAACACTGCCCACTATAAAAATTAGTAATAAAAAAAGAATAGAAGGGGATTTACCTTCTTCCCCTGCCGCCTCTTTTATCTCTTCCTCCGACCGCGTCCGCCACCGCCATAGCCGTCCACCTGCGTCCGTCCACCGCCGTAGCCGCCGCGTCCGCCGCCGCCATAACCGCCGCCACCGCTACCGCCGCTTCCGTACATGCTGCCGTAACCGCCGCCACCGCCATAACCGCCACTGCGCCTTGGTCTCTCGGGCTGCTCAACATGCCTGTCCGACACGTTATTTTCGGTATTGACTTCATCCAGTGTGGTTTCGGATAATAGTATCTTTCCGTATTTCCCTATGTTCAATCTCATCGAATTCCTTACGATCGAGATATAACCGTTCTGGACATCTATTACATCCCCGACTGCGATTTTTCCGATCTGGTCATCCCATAAGGATAGAAGGATGCTGCCGGTCTTATCAGCGACTTTCACTTCGCACACGTGTTTCGTTCCGAACTTGGAATTTATTTCCTTTGTCTCTCCAATTTCGATTACTTTAAGAGTGGCATTAACATTTTTTGAATTTTCTGTCAAGTCGTTTACATTGAAATTTGTAGCCGTTGTTTCCATTTTATTACCTTTCTTTAGTTTTAACTTCCTGCACTGCTATCTCAGATGCGCCTTCAATCACCTGTTCTATGAGTTAGAAGAAGCGTCTACTTAAAGGTTAGCGTATTTAATATACTTTCCGTAGAACATGCATGGCTTGGTCAACCAAAATTGTCTTTTTACTAGAATTCAAACTCCATGCCGTCATATCCAAGGGGCCACTGTTTAACAGATTCATCGTGAGGAGGGAAATTATGGCTCAGATGGGTAAGTACGACGTTTTTCGCTTCAAGCTCAAAAGCAAGCTCCATCGCGTCCTGCGAATTCATATGCTTTGGGATTTTTCCCCTGGGCGGGATTATGGCGTCAGCAATAAGAAGGTCAGGCCGGGACATCAGCTCAAGGCTCCTCCCGGGAATTTCTTTTGAAGTATCTCCTGTGATCACAACTTTGCTTTTACCCTCGGTGATTATCACGCCGGCAGACTCTTCAAGAGGAGGGTGGGTTACTTCCACCAGGATCATATTAAGACCGATGAGCTCAAAAGGCGTATAAAAGCTTACATCATGCCTTACCGGCTTCATGAAGCTGAGATAAGAGAGTATGTAATCAAGGGTGTTCTTGAGCCCGTACACATTTACGCCGTTCTGGATGCGGTGAAAATCCCCAAAACCTGCGTAGTGGTCATAATGCGGGTGGGTCCAGATCACTCCGTCGACATGATTTATCCCTTTTTTCAATAACTGCCACCGAAGGTCGGGACTTGTATCGATAAGAGCTCTGCCCTTTGATGATTCGACCAGCACGGAAAACCGGAGTCTCCTGCTTTTTCCGCCGGCATGGGCATCCATGCATGCAGGACATGAGCATCCTATCTTGGGCGTCCCTACCGCATCGCCAGTTCCAAGAAGGGTTATTTTCATTCGGTCTCATCCATAGTCTTAAGAGGGATTCTCCTGTTGAACTCGTTAATACCCCGCAATAGATCCTGTTGTACAAGCACAGTTCGTCCGGATACAAGACCGTTAAGGACAGCTTCCCTGATGATTAACCGCAGATCGGAGCCGGAGTACCCTTCTGTCTTATTTGCTACCTCTTCTGTATTGAAGGTGCCTTCAATATCGCGAAGCACGATGTCAAGAATCTTCTTACGCATATCCGCATCCGGGAGCGTGAACTCCACTATCTCGTCAAACCGCCTCCATGCGGCATGGTCAAGTATTGCAGGATGGTTCGTCGCGCCTATTAGAAGCACGCCGTGCTCTACAAGACTTATCTCATCTATGGCTTTTAACAGTGTATTTACCGCCCTCTTCAGTGCCGCGTGCTCATCCGTGGCGCGCGCTTTAGCCACGAAATCGAACTCATCAATGAACAATATGCACGGGCCCAGGCGCTTTGCAAGTTCAAATACCCTGTCGATGTTCTTTGCGGTCTCACCGAGGTACTGGTCTGCTATTTGCGAGAGCTTTACCTCCAGTATGGGGATTTTCAGTTCTCCTGAAAGTGCGCGGGCGACCGAAGTTTTCCCTGTGCCCGGGGGACCGACGAATAAGAGTTTTCCTATCTCCCGAAGACCGATCCTCTTCAGGTAGTCGCGGTACTGGATGGCTTTCGCTATTTTTTCGATCTCATTTTTCTGCTCTTTTGTGAGGACAAGGTCTTTCAGGTTCTGCTGGATATCCTCGGGCGCGACTATGTGGACAAGCCTCAGCATCTCTTCAGACCCTTTCTCCGTCTCTATGGACTTGACAAGGGAATTTATCCATTCCCTGCCGTTCTCTTTTGGCGCAATGGACGCTTTTGCTTTTTCATAGCTCACTGGAAGAGAATCATAACTTTCAAAAAAGGATGCCAGAACAGGGTTCCCGTTTATCCTGTCAACCGCCTCAGCATGCTTTGCAAGCCATTTTGCACCGAGGTCGAAAACAGTCAGTTTTATCTGGGAGCCAAAATCTTCAAACTCGAGGAAAGGCAGCATTTTCGTGCTGTTTTTTACGTTTTCAAGACCATAGATAGTCCTTACATCGCCCTCGGTTACATAGATGGGGCGCTTGACGGTTTTTTCTTTCTCGCTCCAGTAATGTTTTCTTATTTGCTGGGGGAGATCATCTACACCGAGTTTATCCGACTGGTTGTACAGATAGGCAGTCATTACAAGTTCTGTTATCAGGAGTTTATCGTCAGTCATATTGAACTTCATCTTTATGGTATTCGGTAAGATATAGTTTACTCAGAAATATTAATAAGCACTGCAAATGCTCTTATCCGGTGTATTAATCCGCTGGGCATTGTTTCCGATTTTCCGCAAAGAATAAATACCTTAATGCAATTGTCAAAGGCAACTATCACGATTGATAATTCAACAATAATATATATTATCTAGTATTCTTGGAGCAAAAAGAAATGAAGGAAATACGAATACACGGCCGCGGTGGACAGGGATCTGTGACCGCAGCAGAACTTCTTGCAGTGGCTGCTTTTGAAGACGGGAAATACAGCCAGGCTTTCCCTGCGTTCGGCGTCGAGAGAAGAGGCGCCCCTGTTATGGCATTTGTGCGCCTGAGCGATAAACCGATACGTCTGCGCAGCCAGATATACGAACCGGACTATGTGATAGTGCAGGATGCGACTCTTGTGGATGTAGTTGATGTTGCACGGGGGACCAAGCCGGACGGAATCATTCTTATAAACACTGAAAAGAAGCCCGAATCGTTCAAGCTTGAGACGAAAGCTGCTATAAAAACGCTTGACGCAACAAGACTTGCAATTGATAACATCGGAAAACCGATCGTAAATACAACCCTTATCGGGGCCTTTGCCGGCGTCTCGGGTCTCATAAACCCGGAATCTATAAAGAGCGCTGTTATGGAGCGCTTTCCCGGGAAAGTCGGGGAAAATAATGCAAAGGCTATCCAGGCGGCATATGATGTCATGGAGGCACAGAGATGAAACTTATTATCAAAACAGTAGCCAAACCCGGAAGCACACGCGCCAACAAGACAGGCGCATGGCGCTCATTCATGCCTGTTTTTGACCACAAACTATGCAGTAAATGCGGCATATGCGCAATGTACTGTCCTGAAGGGATCATCAATAAACTGGAGAATGGCTTCTTTGAACCCGATTATGAATACTGCAAAGGCTGCGGCATCTGTGCGAACGAGTGTCCGAAGAAAGCAATAGTAATGGTGCTGGAGGGAAAATGAGGCAAAGGATGGTTGTAGTTGAAGGCTCTTACGCAGTAGCCCATGCAGTCAAGGTATGCAAACCCCATGTGATATCGGCATACCCCATAACCCCGCAAACCCACATTGTTGAGGATCTATCCCAGTTCGTTGCGGACGGCGATATGAACTGCGAGTATATGAACGTGGAGTCGGAATTCTCAGCTATATCAGCGCTGATAGGAGCAAGTGCCGCAGGTGCGCGCACATACTCATCAACAACATCGCAGGGACTTGCGTTGATGCATGAAGCGCTGTTCAATGCATCGGGCATGAGATTGCCTATTGTCATGACAGTGGTTAATCGGGCGCTCTCCGCCCCGATCAATATATGGAACGACCAGCAGGATTCCATCTCGCAGAGGGATACGGGCTGGATACAGCTTTATGCCGAAGATGTCCAGGAGTCTGCGGATATGCTGCCACAGGTCTACAAACTTGCTGAAGATGAGGAGGTCCTGTTACCGGCTATGACATGCATGGATGGCTTCATTCTTTCGCATGTTTACGAGCCGGTCATTTTACTTGAACAGAGCCTGACCGATGAATTCCTGCCTCCATATTCTCCTGAGTTTGCGCTTGATACAAAAAACCCCGTGTCGTTCGGGACGCTTGCCGACCCGGGTACATACACCGAATTCAGGTACAAGCAGGAGAAAGCCATGGGCGTGGCATTAAAGAAGATAGAGGAGATCGCCAACGAATTCAAGGATGTATATGGAAGATACTATGGCGGACTTATCGATGAATACGCTCTTGATGATGCTGAGATCGTTATAATGGCAATGGGATCTGTCGTAGGCACGATAAAGGATACAATAGATGAACTTCGAAGCGAGGGCGAACCTGTTGGGCTTCTCAAGGTCAGGTCATTCAGGCCGTTCCCCGTTGATGCTATTCGCTCGGCGCTGAAAAATGCAAAGATCATTATAACCGTCGATAAGAATATTTCAATCGGCAAGAACGAAGGCGCCCTGTGCACCGAGGTCAAGGCATGCCTTTACAATACCGATATTCGAATTCCCGTTATCGGTATCATGCTCGGGTTCGGAGGACGCGATATTCCAATGAGTACGATAAAGAAAATAATCAACAAAGCGAAGTTAGTGGAAAAGGGGATATATGTGGAAAGCGAGATCGCAGACCTGAGGGAGGACCTGGCATGAGCCTCCTGAAACCCGGTCACCGCGGATGCGCAGGATGCTGCGATGCACTTGCAGGAAAGTTCGTACTCGATGCGCTGGGCGAGAATGTAATCGTTGTAAGCCCGACCGGCTGTCTTGAAGTATTTACAACGCCCTATCCCGAATCTGCCTGGGGCGTGCCGTGGATCCACTCCCTCTTTGAGAATGCAGCCGCAGTTGCGTCCGGGGTTGAGGTGGCGCTCAAGGCGCTTGGTAAAAAGAACGACACAAAGATAGTCGCCATAGGCGGCGACGGCGCCACGCTGGATATAGGCCTGCAGGCAATCTCGGGCGCGTTTGAGCGCGGGCATGATTTTACCTATATATGTGTGGATAACGAGGCGTACATGAACACAGGTGTGCAGCGAAGCGGCGGGACGCCGCTGTATGCAAGCACGACCACAAGCCCGGCAGGTAAGGTCTCATTCGGCAACCCGCAGCATAAGAAGAACATGCCTGCAATAATGGCAGCACACGGCTCACCCTATGTTGCTACAGCTTCGATAGCATACGCTCCAGACATGATAAGGAAGGTCAAGAAAGCAGCCGAGGTAAAAGGACCCACGTATGTGCACGTGCATGCGCCCTGCTGCACGGGCTGGAGGTTTGAGGGTTCAAAGACCATCGAGGTAGGGAAGCTGGCTGTGGAAACTGCTATGTGGCCGCTATACGAAATGGAGAACGGCGCCGTCACGAATGTCCGGAAGCTTAAGAACAGGAAGCCTGTCGAAGAATATCTCAAGGCTCAGGGCAGGTTCAAGCATCTCTTTACGATGCAAGGCGGGCTTGAGGAGATCAAGAAGATACAGGCGATCGCGGACTGGAACGTAAAGCATTTCGGGCTTGAGTGAGAACGTTACGCGAAATATTTCAGAAGACTGCCGAATATGACTTCCTGTAATGGCTATAATTTAAGGTCGGTTACTATAGCTATCCGGCGTTTTTATCCAGGTTCGGCTCTTCGGCGCTGTGCTCCTCACCGATCGGCTCAATTATCGGCTGGAGCATGAAATATTTCTCCACATATTTCTTTAGCTCTTCATCCGAGATCGCAGAGACGCGCTTCTCCTCGTTATACAACTTCTGGATATCGGTCTGGATGGCTTTGATGCGTGGGTCGTTCTTATCAAGCTTTATGCCAACATGCATCAACTCGTTCAGCGCTTCCTCGACCTTGAAGCGAATAACCTCAAGCCCGGAAGAGTCGCCTATCATCAACAGCCTCTTTCCTCCCACTATCTCTGGCGGATACGGCTCGTAAGTAAAAGGATTTTTTATGACGCCTGCTGTATGTATGCCGCTCTCATGGGCGAAAATATTCTTACCCACGACCGATTTGTTGCGCGGGACTCTTATACCTATCTCTTTTTCCATGAATTCCGCAAATTCCGTGATGGATCTCAGGTCGTACTTCTGGAATCCCTCGACCCGCGTTATCAGGAACAGCGCAACCTTCTCCAGTTCGGCATTTCCCGCTCTTTCGCCTACGCCTAAAAAGGTCAGGCTTGACCAGTTGGCGCCGTACCAGTATCCTGCGAGGGAGCATGCCACCGACATCCCGTAATCATCGTGAACATGCGTTTCGATGTTCTTTGTCCCGATTTCCCGGAGCCGTTTGACGATATAGGGTATCCCGTACGGCTCATCCACTTCAGGGAACGGCATGCCGTAGCCCAGCGTATCGCACAGGCGTATCGTGCAGTCAGGGTCTATCTCAAGGAGCTTCTCAACAAGCGGGAATACAAAACCCTCGTTGTCCGCGCGCGTCATGTCCTCGATATGCGCCCTTGTGCGAAGCCCGTGGTCAACAGCGTACTGCAGCGCTTCTGTGTACTTCTTTTCGGCTTCCTCCCTGCTTTTCAAACCCATCTTATCAATGACGTGCGAATCCGAAACCGACATCAATATACCCGTTTCTTTTATCCCGTCCATATCAAGCACAAAATCGATATCCCTGGGATTTGCGCGCGCCCATCCTGTAACTTCGGGGAACTCATAGCCCCTGTCAAGCATTTCCCTCACCGCTTCCCTGTCGCGCTCGTTATATACGAACGTTTCCAGTTTCTCGATACCTATCC
The DNA here is from genome assembly GCF_900196725.1 of Candidatus Methanoperedens nitratireducens. Classification (GTDB taxonomy): domain Archaea; phylum Halobacteriota; class Methanosarcinia; order Methanosarcinales; family Methanoperedenaceae; genus Methanoperedens; species Methanoperedens nitroreducens_A. The sequence continues at coordinate 7,134 of NZ_FZMP01000059.1, forward strand.
TGTTGAGGTACTCAAATATCTGGATCTTGTGCTTCTTTTTCATCACTATTCCGGGCATCTGCGAGCCGTCCCGGATGGTGCTGTCGCTTATAAATACCTCCTGCCCCAGCGGCAGCTTTATCCTGGGTAAATCTTCGTAAGACCTGTAGGCTTTCATCGGTTGACTGATTGTTATCACTATTTATATTACTTGTGGTTTTTGGCTGCTTCGGGGATAAATTACAGATACATTAAATATATATTCACCCATAGTACCAAGCATGATTCTATTAACGGGAGCCACGGGATTTATAGGCGGGCATGTTCTCAAAGCCCTGTCTGAAAAAAACCTTCAAATAAGATGCCTTTCCAGGAAATCGATAAATTCCGGGAACCCGAATATAAGCTATGTAACCGGGGATGTTCTTGATTACGAGTCCCTTGTTAAAGCAACAAAAGGCGTGGATACTGTTTATTATTTCATCCACATGATGGGCAAGCAAAAGGAACAGGAAAAATTCGAAGTACTTGACAGGATCGCAATAACAAACATGGTCAGAGCCTGCAAAGCTAACAGTGTGAAAAGGATCATCCACCTCACAGGCATGAGCAACCCGCAGGAAAAGCTGTCACATCATCTTGCAAGCAGGAAGGAGGTTGAAGAAATCATCAGGAACAGCGGCATTAATTACACGATATTCAGGGCTTCGGTTATCCTGGGTAAAGGCGGGGCTGCATTTGAGACGCTTGATACTGCCGTACGAAAACTCCCGGTAATTCCGGTTTTTAACTGGCAGAAAACAAAAGTGCAGCCCATATACATCGGGGATGTGATACGGTACCTTGCGGAATGCCTTGATAAGAGCGAGACCATCAACAGGAGCTTTGACATAGGCTGCTCTGAGATTTTAACATACAGGGAGCTGATGCAGCAGTATGCAAAGGAGCTTGGATTAAAGAGAGTTTTTATACAAATTCCCGGCTCATGGCACAGGGTCTCAGCATATATGCTTGGGAGACTTGCCCCTGTGAATCCGGATGTGATTTACTGGCTTATAGAGTCCCTTCGAAATACAATGGTGTGCGAACCGAACGACCTTAAAAGAATATTTGGATTTGAGCCTGTATCCTTCAAGGAAAGTATCAGGAAAATCTCTGAACAAGTTTCAGAATAGTTTAAATCCTGTGGCAAGTAAAAGAATGATAAGTATCGGCTGGTGAACCAGATAAACAGTTAAAGATTTTTTTCCCAAAAACATAAACTTGCCGGCTAATCTGTTCCCGAACCTTATGTTAGCCGTCTTCCCGGCAATATACTCTCCGGAATACACTCCCAGCAAAAGCACTCCCAGCCACGGTATTAAGGGAAAATAATCGAATGTGGAAAAGCCCCGCGGTATGAAACCCAGCCAGAACAGATAAGGGAAGTTGAACTCTGATTGCTGCAGATAAAAGCCTGATGCTGCTATGGACAAACCTGCAACCAGGTTCAGCCGGTTATATTTAATGAACAGCGGCACAAGGAACGAACTGGCTGCAAAGAAATGCAGTATTCCGAAATATATTATCCTTTCAGGCACGAATATGGAAGTGAACATGGTTACAAACGCCGCAAAAATAAGGAGTTTCAATCCCCTTGTGAAGTACCTTTTGCCAAATCCTTCCTTATGATTCTCAAAGCTGATACGGGCTGCTGCTCCTGAAAGGAAAATAAAAATCGAAGCTATTGAAATAGGAAAAATACGCCAGTAAAGGAAATTCGGCTGTGCCTGGATTATCCCGAAATAGCTTAATGTGACTGAGTAATTGAACAGTACCATAAGTATGATATCTACGCCTCTAACAAGGTCGATAGCCTGGATTCTATCATATTTTGAAAGAGGTTTTGAAAGATGTTCCTGTTCGGATGGTAAAGTCATGTTATACCCTGATGTCATGGATTGTTTTTGAGGGATATTTATTATACCCTTAGTTCTTATTATAGCTCCGAAGGTACTAATCGATGCAGAGAATAAACATGATTACCCTACCACCGGATGACAAAATTCTTGCAATATTTAAGGACTGCTGTGAAAAACTGGATATCGACGGCTCAAAAAAGAACATGGAAGAGCTGGTCATCTACGATATGACCGATGGCACGAGGACATCGACCGGGCTTGAGGGGTCTGATGCATATTTTGACGGCGGGCTGTTCGTCATGAGATTCGTTCATTTTCTCAGGGTGCTTGGCGCAAAGAACAGCTACATTAACGTCATACACGAAGGACATAAGGAGAGAGTTAACTACAGGGATATTTACGAAGGCATGCGCAGGCATGTTGATATGTACAGGGAATTCTCTAAAATGGACAACGTAAGGCTGAGATTCGTGGGTAAGTACGATGTCCGCATCGACCCCGGGGATACGACTTACGACCTGAGAAAAGACCTGAAAGACCTCGAAGATGCCAGCGCAGAGAACCCGGAGCATACGGTGCATTTTATGATAAACTACTCGACCAGGTGGGCGGCAGAGGAGGGGAAAGAGTTCTTTAAGGCACTGCCGGAGGTGAACGTGATCCTCAGGCATGCCAAAGGATATGTGAACGGCGATATGTGGCTTTACGGGAAATTGAACAACAACAGCTTTGTTTATGCCCAGAATGGCTCATCCAACATGAACTGGAGCGACAGGCAGATAATAATGCTCATTTCGCTGTGCTTGAGGAGCATGCTCCTGAACAAAGGGACGCATTTGTCCAAAAAATACGAGGGGGACGAAAAAGACCTTGTAAGGCAAAAGAGGGAGGTTGAGCTTTCGTTCATCCACAGCTCTTTTTATGATGAATCAGAAGAGGCAAAAATGAAGAAAAGAGTGGTTATTTTTAGCTCGTACGGACCTGAGATATATGAGTTCTAACCGGAATCCCTGAGCTTAAAGTCTGCTAACCTTCTTTTATTGTTTAGACATTTCTATTGCCGTTTCCAGATTGATTATTTTAATCAAATTTTTAACGGTCTTGAAATGACGCGTGTCATCTGTGAAAACGTGTCTGGTATTTTCAACTATACCGGTTGCAGCAATCACTGAATCAACTGTGGGAATATCATATTTCAAACGCAGATCGCCGGCACGAATCGCTATTGAACGGGTTACGTTTACAAAAATCAGCCTTGAAGATAGTAATTCTTGAATGGCTGCACGCATTCGTTTATCATCTATCATTCCCAGTTTTTTGGTTAGTTCTGTGAGGGAGATAACTGATGATATCGCCTCGATATCACCATCGCTTATCGCTCCAGCTAATTCAAAATATGATTTGTCTTTTAAAAGTCTCCCCAGATGCATGGTGTCTATTAATATCCTGTTCATCTATTCACTTCTTTTTTGAATTTTTCGAATTTGATTTTTTAATAGCCTCTTCTATTAGCCGTTCTCTCCCTAAGTCATCCTCGCGTTCTTCTATTATTTCTTTTGTTATTTTATCAATATCAAGATCAGGCCATGAGCCGCATAGTGATCTCAGATCTGCAGGAGGGACCATCTTGATATAGCCCTCCTCCTCCATGAATATAACTTTCCTGCCTTTTTGAAGCCCAAACTTTTTCCTCAGCCTTGCTGGTATGATAATCTGTCCTTTTGTACTCACCGTTGCTGTTTCTATATCTTCAGTTTCTAGTTCTGGCATGTGACTTACACCAACTTACTACGTATGCCATCAAGGAATATATACTTTATTAAATCCGGATCGACGCAAGAAATTTTATCGATTCAAGGTTATCGGTGTAAATGCAGTGGCGATACGGCAGTGTGAATATTATGATTTGTTCGTGCCAGGGTTACTATCCATGAAGTGGGTGCATATATTGTTGAAGTCATCAGGTTGAATGTTCCTGAACTGATAGAGGATAGGTCCTTAGCTTAACAGATTTAACACAACTAAAAAATAGCTGTACACTAATCCTAAGCCCTGAAAGCACTTCCTACCATAAAAGCGATTATCGCAATCAGCATCGCGAATTTAAGCATCCTTCTTGCCTTTTTCGCGTCCCTGAAAATCACGGGTATCGAACCAATGAACATCACATCGGCTATTAAAACCACTGCCAGATACTGCCACCCGAACTGGTGAAGCGGATAATAGGGTATCGGGCTTATCAGCACTGCCAGGATTATAAGAAATGCCGCTACGATGCCTGCTTTCCTTACACCGATCTTCTTTGGCAAAGTATTCCGCCCTTTGTCGCCTTTAACATCCTCGATATCTTTCACTATCTCACGTCCTGCTATGGATAAGAACACTGCAACCGCGATAATGCCTGTGATCGTGGTTTTCCCCACGATAACGCCGCCGAATATGAACGCAAGCGCGGTCTGGGTGCCTATTATCATGTTCCCTATGACCTTTTCATGCTTGAACCTTAGCTCATAGGCAAGCTGGCATGCAAGCGCGATTATAACGACAGGCAGCACGGCGTATCCTGCGAGCGAACTCAGATAAAGGGAGAGCAAAAAAGAGATGGCGAAAAAAACCATTGAAAATCCGAGCGCCTGCCCGGGTTTTAATTCACCTGATGGAAGGGGTCTTTCGGGATGGTTGATTTTATCGTTCTCATAGTCAAAGTAATCATTTATCGCATTGCCTGCTATGCCGAATAAAAAAGCGACCGCAAAGCCAAGGAAAACAGGGAGGGCATATTTACCCACATCGCTTCCTGCTCCTATTAGAGCAGACGTGAACACGGCTAACCCGATCATTAAAGAGGTCAGGGGTCTGCCTATATTCAGGTATGGGTTCATCTGCCCATTAATGCTATTTACAAAGACAGTTTATGTTCCTTTGCCCTTCAGTTCCTTTGATTTCGGTCTGAGATGTGTATATCCGCATTTCCTGCATCTTGTTGCGCGTGGTGAATTGCGGGCATTGCATTTCATGCAAATCTGCATGTGTAAGAGTACTTTTTCCGCTTCCGGGAATCTTGCCATAATTTACCTCTGGTGGACAGCTTACTATTATGTCATATGATTTAATCCTTTGCTCAAAAAGTGCTAGCACTCAAAGTCTGTTCCAATTCACATCCTTTCAATATACCTTTTAAATTCTTTAATATACCTTTTGAAGAACCACTGCAAAAATATACTCTCATCTTTTTTTATTTGAGACCGCTCCAACACTCTATAATAATCCGCTCTTTTTTCATAGGGTATGTTAAGCATGGGAAAGCCATATTTGTTCAGAATAAAGTTCATCATCAACCTGCTTATTCTTCCATTTCCATCTGCAAACGGATGGATGGTAACAAGTTTAAGATGAACTAATGCTGCGAGTTCCACCGGGTGGATATTATCTTTGTTTTTCCCATACCATCTTAAAAAAGCCATGAGTAAAGGATATACTTCTGCGGGAAATGGCGGCATGAATTTGCTCCCGGAGATAGCGACCTGATGCTGCCTGATCTTCCCGGCAATGTCTTTTTTCGTATTCTCAAATAGTTTTTTATGGAGATATAATATTATTTTTAAAGATAACTCCTTCTCATACTTTAGCATTTCATAAAATACGCTCCTGTGTGCTTCCGCCTCCTTGATATCAACCACAGGTTTTGCATTCGGTGTTATACTTTTCTCAAGCAGGAGAGATGTTTCCCTGAATGTTAGCTTTGAACCCTCTATCCTGTTGGTATCATAAGTAAATTTGATCATGAAATTTTCTATTTCTTTCTCTCTTGCGGATAGAGGAGTTATTTCTCTCTGCGCTGAATATTCATCTTTTATTTCATCGAAGAGGTCAAACCATTTATCTCTGTAAATCTCAGAAATAAAATGCTGCTTCAGTTCTTCAATGTTTTTTGGTAGCTTTTTCCCTATATATTTCTCTTTTTTCTCTACCTTACCTTTTTCCCGGAAACTATGCTCAAGATAATAGTATGTGTTGTTTCCTATCGTTTTTTTCCTGATTGCGACCATAGAGGTGTGTATTATCCCTACATACTTATAAGATTTAGTATTTTTGGTTATATGTAGGGGTAAGACATGAGGAACATTAAGCCTTACGGTCTTAAAAGATTATTCCATGCTTATGCAGTTCTCTCAAGTTTGCCTTTTCCAGTTAATCCGCTGACGCTTCAGATATGCTCTTAGTTAGTGTTTTATAACAGTGATTCTTATTAGAATAAGGTTATGCAAGAGACCGAAAAGAAAAAGAAATTAAAAAATAATATCGAAATGAATTCCACTCAAAAAAAGCCTGACAGCCTCAAAAATACTAATGAGTCTGTTTCTCCTGCCCGGGAAAATAGAGCGCCCATCAAACCAGATGAAGAAAGCGCCTTCCCGATAGTCGGCATAGGTGCTTCTGCAGGCGGGCTTGAGGCTTTAGAGAAATTTTTCATTAATATGCCCCATGATAGCGGTATAGCCTTTGTCATCATCATGCACTTTGATCCCGCAGCAAAGAGCGTCATGGCTGACATATTAAAGAGATATACAAAAATGGAGGTATTTCAGGTAGAAGATGGGATGAAGGTTGAACCAAACCATGTGTATATCATTCCGCCTAACAGGGATATGGCAATATTTCACAGGACGCTGCACTTATACGAGCCTGTAGTGAGCAAAGGTATCCGGCATCCGATCGATTTCTTTTTCCGATCTTTAGCCGACGACCAGAAAGAAAATGCTGTTTGTATTATCCTCTCAGGAACAGGAACTGAAGGTACTCTGGGCTTAAAAGCCATAAAGGGTGAAGGCGGAATGGTTATGGTTCAAAGTATGGAATCTGCTACTTATGACGGCATGCCAAGAAGTGCCATAGCTACAGGGCTTGTTGATTATATTCTATTACCAGAAAAAATGCCTGAGCAACTGGTAAGCTATGTAAATCAATTTTACGCCAGGGAAATAACGAAACCTGAAAGAATCGTAACCGAACAAATTGTCAATTACTTACAGAAAATAATTATCCTTATCCGAACCCAGACAGGGGTTGATTTTTCTGCCTACAAACAGAGTACCCTCATCCGCAGAATTGATCGGCGGATGAGTCTCCACCAGATCAAAAACATATCCGACTATGTACGTTATCTTCAGGAGAACAAGCCTGAAATCCAGATTCTCCACAAAGAATTTTTAATCGGAGTTACCAGTTTTTTCAGAGATCTTGAAGCTTTTAGAGATCTTAAAGAAAAGATAGTACCAGAGATATTAAAAGATAAAAGCCTTGATCAACCTGTGCGGATCTGGGTTCCGGGCTGTTCAACAGGCGAAGAAGCCTACTCTATAGCCATCGTCCTTAAGGAGTATATGGACGAGGTAAAAAGTAACTTCCATGTCCAGATTTTCGCAACAGATGTAGATCGGGATGCTGTTGAAACAGGTCGTTTGGGTGTTTACCCCAGTAATATCACAGTTGATGTATCTCCTGAGCGTTTAAATCGTTTTTTTATAAAAAATCCTGATACCTACAGTATAAAAAAAGAGATCAGGGAAATGGTGATTTTTGCTCCTCAAAACGCTATCAGCGATCCATCTTTTCTCATGTTAGACCTGATAAGTTGTAGAAACCTGTTGATTTATCTGGTTCCTGAATCACAGAGAAAATTATTGCTCCTTTTCCATTACTCCTTAAATCCAGGCGGATACCTTTTCCTTGGCAGTTCTGAGACGGTAGGCGAATTTACAGAACTTTACTCTGTTGTTGATAAAAAATGGAAAATTTATGAACGCATAGGGGAAAGGGCACATTTACCTTTGATAGCAGAACATGCCCCGATAGCTCCGTGGGTTGGAATCCCGAAAGTAGGTGAAATAAAAGCCGGAATCAATATTGGCATGAAGATTGAAAAGATGCTGCTTGATACTTACACCCCTCCGTGCGCTATCATAAATGAAAAAGGCGATGTCCTTTATATCCATGGTAGAACAGGTAAATATCTGGAGCCTGCCACTGGAAATTTCCGTTCCAGTATCATAGATATGGCACGCGATGGCTTAAGAACCGAGTTAAATATTGCCATTCATAGAGTCGTAACACAAAAAAAAGATGTTATCTTCAAAAATTTGAATGTAAAGACCAATGGCGCTTATCAAACCATTGATTTAACAGTCAAGCCTATTAAAGAATCGACAATGCAGGGACTTATAATGGTCACTTTTGAGGATGTTCCATCTGCTAAGCCTTCAAGACCGGTAAAATCAACTTACAGATCAAAACAAGCTAAAGAGCATATTGCAGAACTGGAAAATGAATTAAAGTCCACCAAAGAAAATCTCCAGGCAACAATAGAAGAACTTCAGACCTCCAATGAAGAACTCAAATCAGCCAATGAGGAACTGGTAACGCTTAACGCAGAGCATCAGGCCAAAATCGAGGAACAGTCAAAAACCGTCAGCGACCTGAACAATGTGCTCGCAAGTACAGAAATTGCCACACTCTTTCTGGATAACGACCTGCGAATTAAAGGTTATACCCCTGCGACCACCAAAGTAATTAACCTTATTAAAACTGACATCGGACGCCCTGTCGGCGATATAGTTTCTAATCTGGAATATGAAGACCTGCAAAGAGATGCGAAGGAAGTGCTCGATACTCTGGTTTTGAAGGAAAAAGAATTGAGAGATAAAAAAGGGTCCTGGTATTTAATGAGAATCTTGCCCTATCGAACCATAGACAATACCATCGATGGCGCTGTTATTACATTCATTGATATCACTGAGCGCAAGCGGGCTGAGCAGATGGAGAAGGATGCCCGGGTATACGCAGAGAGCATAGTGGACACGGTGCAGGAATCTCTTCTGATACTGGATAAAGATCTGAGGGTAATATCAGCTAATCCGTCTTTCTATAGCACTTTTCAAGTTTCACCAATGGAGGCTGAAAACAAATTCATTTACGACATAGGCAACAGACAGTGGGAAATTCCCCGCTTAAGAGAATTGCTGGAAGAGATCCTACCCAAGAACAGCCATTTCAAAAATTTCGAGGTTGATCATGTGTTCCCTGGCATAGGGCGAAAGGTAATGTCACTAAATGCCCGCCGAATCTATCAGGAGGGAGTAGGCACAGAGAGAATCCTCCTGGTCATTGAAGATATAACCGAGCACAAGCAGGCAGCACACTAATGAATGCTGATGAATGATTATTATTGAAGAATCAATATATATTTTATAGTATAACCACCATGTTAATATAAGAAATAGTCTTAAGAGTTAGTATAATATAATGCAAGTGTAAACTGAATCCAAGAAAAGTGGGAGATAAAAAAAAATTACGTCTGAACTGGAAAAATCAGAAGCCCTGCGCAAGCAGGCAGAGAGAGCGTTGATAGGTCAGACTGTAGACTTGCAGAAGCTATCGACCGAGGATGTCAAGAGCATAATTCACGAACTGCAAGTGCACCATATAGAACTGGAGATGCAGAACGAAGAGCTTCGCAGGACACAGAGTGAACTTGAGGAATCGCGAAACAGGTATTCTAACCTGTATGATTTCGCTCCCATTGGTTATTTTACTTTTGATAAGAACGGGCTTATCATAGAAGTAAACCTCACCGGTGCCAATAAATTAGGAATGGAGAGAAGCTTTTTGATTAAAAAACCGTTTTCTCGTTATATAACTTTTAGCAGTAGGGATGTATTTTATCAGCACCTGCGGAAGGTTTTTAGAACCAATACCAAGCAAACTTGCGAGATTAAACTTGTGGATAAGAATAAAAATCAATTCAATGTTCAACTGGAGAGCCTGGCAGTACAGGATAGCGGGGGTAACTTCAGCCAATGTCGAACAGCGATAATTGACGTCACGGAACTTAAGAGAGCAGAAGAAAAATTGCAAAGAGCGGACGATGAGTTGGTAAAATCCAACGAAGCGTTACAAGCTGAAACTGTCGAGCGCAAGAGAGCTGAACAAGCCGAGCAGGATGCTCGTGTATATGCCGAGAGCATAGTAGAAACATTGCGAGAATCCCTGGTGGTTCTGGATGTACAGTTGCGAGTAGTGATAGCAAATCAGACTTTTTACAGGACTTTCAAGGTTTCATTGGAAGAAACCGTGAACAAATTCATCTACGACCTTGGTAACCATCAGTGGGATATTCCAGAACTGCGAAAACTGCTTGAAGAAGTTCTCCCCAAAAACATTAAGTTCCATGATTTTGAGGTTGACCATGAGTTTCAAAACATAGGGCGTAGAACGATGCTGCTTAATGCCCGCCGGATCTATCAAAAAGACGGCGATATAGAGCTGATACTCCTCGCCATTGAGGATATCACAGAGAAAAAGAGGCTTGAATCGCAGTTATTGCGCTCCCAAAGGATGGAGAGCATAGGCACGCTTGCAGGCGGTATAGCGCATGATCTCAACAATATGCTGACGCCTATGATGCTATCCCTGCAAATGTTAAAAGAAAAATACAAAGATGAACAGAGCCAGAAATTGCTTACTATTCTTGAACAGAACTCCCAGCGTAGTGCTAATTTAATAAAGCAAGTCATGTCATTTGCGCGCGGGATGGAGGGTGAACGCAAACCTCTCCAGGTATCGCATATCATATCTGAAATTGACAAAATTGCAAAAGAGACCTTCCCGAAAAACATCGAACTCCGAACTAATGTACCAGATGATCTCTGGACAATATCCGGAGATGTCACACAGTTGCACCAGGTCATAATGAACCTGTGTGTAAATGCACGCGATGCAATGCCATACGGCGGTGTATTAAGTATCTCCGCTGAAAATTTCTTTGTTGATAAGAACTTTGTGCGGATGCACACTGACACAAAAGTCGGTTCTTATGTTGTCATTACAGTCTCTGATACCGGGACTGGTATTCCTCCTAAAATAGTTGACAGGATATTTGAGCCCTTTTTCACGACAAAAGAGCAAGGCAAAGGCACAGGTCTTGGTCTTTCAACGGCTCTTGCAATTGTGAAAGGCCACGGCGGATTCATTAATGTGTATAGCGAAGTCGGGAAAGGAACAGCGTTCAGGGTATATTTGCCCGCGATTAAAACAGAAATACATGAAGCATGTGAGCAGCAACCTGGATTGCTCGTTGGAGACGGGGAATGGATTCTCGTTGCTGAAGATGAGGAATCAATTCGTGATGTCACTTTCTCGACATTGGAGATGAGCGGGTATAAAGTGCTTACGGCTAACGATGGGGTAGAAGCAGTTGCATTGTATGCTCAAAACAGGGATAAAATCAAAGTTATTCTTATGGATATGATGATGCCTGTAATGGACGGCCAGGCGAGCATCCGGGCAATCCGGAGAGTTAATCCGCAAGTCAAGATTATCGCAGTTAGCGGATTAACCGAAAAAGATAGACTTGCGAAAGTCGCAGAACTTACAAACGCTTTTTTGCCAAAACCTTACACCGCTGAGAGATTGTTGAAAACCATACATGAGGTTTTGAGGGCGAAATAGGGGTATTAACATTCCCTGTGTTCCACGGGATAGACTGATTCCGATTCAAATGGAGCTTTTCCTCTCCTCCACCTGCCGCACTATCTGCGGGTAATTCCCGAACACCGATGCCAGGTCAATCGTGCTTACAACATCAACGATACCGATAGCTGCTACCGGGTTCCCTTTCCTGTCCCGGATGGGTGCGACCACGACAGGAATTCCTTTATATGCCCCTCTATCAGGTATGGTATGTATCACGCTGTTCTTTACAAGAGCTTCTTCAAGTACGGGACCTGTATAATCCCTATCGACCACGTTTCCCCGCTCAAGCCTTACCCCTTTCCTGTTTTTGCTTCGCATCGTGACGGGAAGGGACAGCAGTTCATGCACCATTTTTGCAAAAGGCAGTAGTTCCTCACTGGTAGAATCCTCTGATATTCGTAATCCGGACATTCTTAACACTCCGTTAATAAAATCGGCTTATACTCTCTTATATTTATCGTCATCCGTGAAACTTAATAAAGCAATATAAAAAAATCTGCCATCTTTATTAAAATAGGTCAAAATAAGATAATCAACCATAGAGTCAGCTATTAACGCGGTTCATAACCGAACATGAAACAGCATCGGTAACGGACTGGTTGATTATTTTTAGGCTGAGCAGAGTACTTATAAATATAATGCCGAGGAAAATCTACTTATGAATATCAACGATATTCTTAAAAAGCTAAAGTACAAAGACGAGTATATTCAGACCGGTTGAACGTGTTAGAAAGAAGTAAATCATTAAATGGGGAGGTATATTCATGAATAAAAGCTATGAAATCGCAACGCTGGGAGGCGGATGCTTCTGGTGCCTGGAGGCTATCTTCAACGAACTGCGCGGCGTGGAGAAAGTTGTATCCGGCTACTCAGGCGGCAATGTGCCTGATCCGACCTATCGTGAGGTCTGCTCGGGAACTACAGGTCATGCTGAGGCTGTCCGGATAACATTTGACCCGCAGATTATCTCGTTCAGGGAACTCCTGCAGGTTTTCTTCACGATCCACGACCCAACGACGTTGAATCGCCAGGGGGCTGATGTTGGCACGCAGTATCGCTCGGTGATATTCTACCATACGCCGGAACAGAAAGCTGTTGCACAAGAGGTAATAGCTGAGCTTGAGAAGGCAAAGGTCTGGGATGCGCCTATTGTAACCGCGCTCACGCCGTTCTCGGCATTCTATCCTGCCGAGGAGTATCACCAGGAGTACTATAGTCGCAATCCTGAACAGCCTTACTGCCGTATAGTGATCGAGCCGAAGGTGGCAAAGTTTAGAAAGCAATACCTTGCGAAGCTCAAGAAATGACTGTAGTTCACGGCGAGATCATAATCTAAAATCACTTAAAAATAATAAAGAGAAGCTTTATAATCTTCACAGTCGTTAAAAATGTAAGAGGTTGAGATATATGAGCAATGACCTACAGGAATTTTTGTTTAGTATTTTTGATTTAACGCAAGAAGAAAACACAATATTCAGAGAAGCTGTGACTCATAGTAGCAATGGAATTCTGCCCAACAATCAAAGGCTTGCCTTTCTTGGAGATTCAGTACTAAAGTTAATAATAAGCGAATATTTTTACAGAAGGCACCCTGATTGGAACAAAGGAAAACTTACGAAGTTGTGTGGGGGAGAGAATGAATCTAATAAGAATTTTGCCGATATTGCGATTAAACTTGAACTTGTAAAATATATGGATATCAAAAATCCTCCGCCTGCTTATAAAACCAATGAAACATTAAATGCAGAGGCTCTCGAAGCTTTGTTTGGGGCAATATACCTCAGCAGAGGTTTTGAGGAAACAAAAAGGATTGCATTAAAATATATAATTGCAGATGTAGAACAATTCAAGGATGATGATCTAGGCTATTTGGAGTGGATCAATGCTAATTCTCACGGCTTTGTTGTGAATTGTAATAGACAACCGAATCCAAACTATCTGATCCTTCATCTTGCAAGCTGCAACACAATTACTGGAACTCCGACAAATGGAAAGTCTTGGACGCTCGACTACATCAAAATATGTTCCTTAGATCAGAATGAACTTGAAAAATGGGCACAGCAGCAGGTTGGAGGCAAGCTGAAACATTGCCCTATCTGCAAACCTTGAGCATTTTTTCAAACAAAACTATGTGCAGTTAGAGCACCGTGCTCTTCCTCAGCCAGTCAATATCGCTCTGGTACAGCTCCCTCAAATCCTTAAGCCCCAGCCGCAGCATAGCCACGCGGCTCACGCCGAGCCCCCAGGCCAGTACAGGATATTTGATCCCGAGCGGCAGTGTGACCTCTTTCCGGAACACACCCGCGCCGCCAAGCTCAACCCACTTGCCCCTGCTCTCGATATATACCTCAGGTTCCACGCTGGGCTCAGTGTATGGGAAATATCCGGGTCTGAACCGCACCTCGTCAAAGCCCATCCTGTGATAGAACTCTGTCAGGCAGCCGAGCAGGTTCTTGAAACTCACGCCTTTATCCATCACCACGCCTTCAAGTTGCTCGAACTCGGGCGTATGCGTCGGGTCGATTGCCTCGCGCCTGTATGCGCGGTCGATGCAGAAGGCTTTTACGGGCGGGTCGGGATGGTCCGCGAGATATTTAATGGTCACTGCCGTAGTATGAGTCCTGAGCACCTGTTTGCGCGAGACCTCCTCGCTCCATTTGCCTCCCCAGCCTCTTGAAATGCCTGCGCCTCGCTCGTGCATCTCTTTTACAGGCGCGATATACTCTTCAGGAATGTCGCATTCTGTAGCGAGGTGGAAGGTATCCTGCATCTCTCTTGCAGGATGGTCCTGAGGCTGAAAGAGCGCATCAAAGTTCCAGAAAGAGCTCTGGACTATATCGCCTTTTATTTCCGTGAATCCCATATCAAGGAAAATCGAGCGCATCTCGTTGATAAGGCGCTGGTATGGATGGATCTTCGCGCCGTATATCGGTTTTACAGGAGTATGAATGTTATAAGGGCGGATTCTTCCGGTCTTCCATGCGCCGCTCTTTATTATAGCAGGTGTGAGCTGGGCTATTTCCTCTTCTATGGTCAAACCCGCTTCAGCAAGGGCTTTTCCTGCCTCTGTGATTGTGATGTTTCGTTCTTTTTTCTCTGTCTTTTCAACAAGGTTTCGCTTTATTAAATCTCTAGATGGGGACTCAAATATTACCCAGCCCTCTCCTAAATTAACCTTATGATCTTGTACACTCTTGGGGTTGCTAAAACGATGTGGTGAACCATATAGATTAGATGCTGGAAAATTTTTACAATAATGGCCTTCTCTATAGATATATTTCGTACTTTTACAGCCCATTTCTATTGCTTTTTTAATTATATGGCTTGGTACCTTATCACCACATTCATTTACATCATCTGTGGATAAGACTGCAGTTTCCTTATCTGCACTTTGCTTGAGTTTCTGAAGTACCTCTTCGTCCTCTCCGACTTCAGCACTTCCTGATGGGACTATCTTGTCCCCCTCTATTTTAGCCCAGTTTTTCTTACGCAGCCACCCGAGGGCTATTCCTACCATCTGGGGCGGGAATTTCTTTTTTAACTCAGAAAGAGAGAGCGGTGCAGTGAGTGAATTGATTATCTGGCGCTCCGGCAGAGAGATTTGCGCGTAAAGTTCGCCCTCTTTTGTGAGCGTGTAAATTGCCGTGAGCTTTTCTTTGACGTCACATAGACCTTTTTCAGCGAGAAGGAATGCGGACTGCATGGCTGCCTCGATGCTTAATCCGGAGTTCGCTGCAAGCTCTTCCGGGGAGACCCTGTCTTTTTTAGCAAGAGCCAGCAGAACGCGTTTTTCGTTATTTGTGAGGTTATATTCTTTCAAGGACGTCATAACACTGGTACCACAATGAACAGCAGAATATTTAATGATTTGCGAAAGTTTCGGGATAGTTTAAACTGCACTTCCATAATTATACTTTTAATCCTGCATCTTTAAGACCCCGGCACCTTTGATTTTTCCCTGCTTGAGTGATAATAGTGCTTCATTGGCATGCTCCAGTTTGAATTCCTGTATCTCAGGTACGATCGGTATCCTGGCTGCCAGTGGAAGAAATTCTTCGATGTCTTTTCGTGTAATATTGGCAACGCTTTTCAATTCTTTTTCATGCCAGAGATCCTGAGTATAATCCAGTTCCGGAACAGGTGTTGCTTTCCGGATAACATTTACGACCACTCTTCCGCCCTTCTCTGAATTCCCCAGAGCTTCACGCACTGTTATTCCCACCGGGGTAAAATCAATAGCGCAATTATGCTTCCCAGGCGGGATATCCCCGGGTACTCCAGCCCAGTCGGCTCCCAGTTTTTTGCAAGCTCCCTGTGTTCTTTACTCCTGGTAAAAACAAAAACCCTGCAATCCGGGAATTTATATTTTACAACCTGAATTACGATGTGTGCAGAAGCCCCAAAACCATAAACACCGATTGTCTGGCCATCTCCAACCCCGGAAAGTTTCAACGCTCTATAACCAACCGCCCCGGCGCATAGAAGAGGAGCTGCCCGGGAATCTGTCAATCTTTCAGGGATCGGGTAAGCGAAATCTTCAGATACGACTGTATATTCAGCATAACCCCCGTCGGCATCGCATCCTGTGCTCTGGAATCGCTCGCATAAATTTTCGTTCCCCCTCCGACAATGGAAGCATTTCCCGCAACTGGAATAAATCCAGCCGATCCCGACCCGGTCACCGATGTTGAATTTCTTTGCATCTTTTCCTCTATCAGCCACTTTCCCCACGATCTGATGTCCCGGAATAACAGGGAGCTTTGGTAAAAGCCGTCCCTCGATTTCATCAAGTTCGGTGTGGCATATCCCGCAGGCAGAAATTTTTACCAGGATTTGTTTTGGACCAAAATCGGGAACCGGCAGCTCTACCATACGTAAAGGTCCGGGCTCTTCTTCTATAGAGGGGATTATTTTTTCAAGTATCATTGCTTTCATTTTTTTACCTCTACATCAAAATGCTTGAGGACTACAGGGATCTTGTCAAGAAGGTCTGAAGCAACTATATGAAAACCTTTCTCCTCATAAGCCAGATCCCCTACTTTTCCATGTATGAAAGCACCTGCCGAGGCGGCATTAAAAGTATCGGTTCCCTGGGCAAGATAGGCTCCCACTATGCCGGAAAGCACATCCCCTGTACCGCCAGTCGCCATTGCAGGATTGCCTGTTCTATTGATCTTCAGTCTCTTTCCATCGGTTATTACGGTCTCATGCCCTTTCAGTAAGAGCGTGCATCTGTTTTCTTTTGCAAACTCTACGCAGGTTTCAACCCTTTCTTTCCAGCTATTTGGAACCCTGACCCCGGAAATGGTCTCAAACTCACCTGCATGCGGTGTTAACAGGAAGTCGCCATCTCGTAAAAATTCTAAATCATCCTTAAGTGCTTTGATGGCGTCTGCATCAATTAATGTCGGCAATTTTTTAACCTTTGATAAATGTAATATCTCGCCGATGGTGTCAACGGTCTCAGGTGCAAGACCTAATCCAGGGCCAATAATCAAAGAATCAACTTTTTCAAGCAGACCTTTGATGTAGGGGATGTTACGCTTGCTTAGAATGTCTCCTTCCAGAGGATGCACGATAATGTCAGGTGCATACGATTTAACAGCGGAAGACGCACTTTCGGGAACACCCGATATCGCAAGCCCTGCGCCTGTTCTTAATGAAGCCATCGCAGCAAGTGCCGGGGCACCTGAATACACGTCACTTCCACCAATTACCAGAACGTATCCGTAGTCACCTTTATGGGAGTAAAGGCTGCGCGGTTTTACGACCCTTCTGACGTCGCCGGGTCCGGTGAACAGTTCAGCTTCGATCGGTATCCCTATATCGCACACATATACCTTTCCCGTGTATTCCTCCATGTCGATCAAACCTTTTTTCATACGATGGAAAGTAACGGTTAACTCCGCCTTTATTGCATCTCCTTTAACGTCTCCTGTCGATGGGTCAAGTCCAGTAGGAGTGTCAATGGCGACCACAGGCTTCCCGGATTCGTTCATAAGTTGAATGGCTGTTGCGATCGGTTCGCGTATCGAGCCCTTAATACCGGTGCCCAGTATCGCGTCTATGATAATATCGGATGACTTAATCTCGTTCCTCAGCAGTTCCAGGTCTGAAGGGTTTCTTGCCTTAACTACTTTAATACCAACATCAAGGTTTGACAATACTTCCCAGTTAGTCTTCGCCTCATGTGTCCTGATATCATCCGGCTGCCCCAGCAAAATAACGCACACCGATGCCCCCAGGTTGAGCAAATGTCTTGCAGCAACACAGCCATCGCCGCCATTATTACCGGTGCCTGCTATGATGACGATTCTTTTCTCATCGACTTTATGATTCTCTTTAGTGATCCTTGCTGTTCCAGCGCCTGCATTTTCCATCAGCATAAGCCCCGGGATGCCTAAAGTTGCGGCATTTTCATCAATAGCTGCCATATCCTCGCTGGTCAGATACTCAGGCAGGTATTTTTGCAAATAGAACCAGTTCATGTCTTTTCCTTTTATACCCTTGAAGTTTGCTCTATTCCCCATGCATAACGTCACCGTATTTTATTCTTTATTTATCGTTCTATAATAATCAGGACAGGGTGTATATATAAATAATTTTGTAAAAGATTTTGAATTGCGCGAGGGTAGATGTATATACCGTCCGATACCGTGCGAAGTTAAGTATAAATACAAACAACAGGAAATTTATTGATGGGAGTTTTTTAAATGAGGAAAATGACCGAACAGCATCTTATCAACGCATTTGGAGGGGAGAGCCAGGCAAATATGAGGTATTTGCATTTTGCAAACCAGGCGGAAAAAGAAAAATTCAGTAATGTTGCCCGTTTATTCCGCGCGGTTTCCCATGCTGAATATATACATGCAGGAGACCATTACCGGGAGTTAAAGCACCTGGATGGGGGATTTGTCGCAAACAGCATGGCAGCTTTCGGTCCGGGTGATTCAAAGAAAAACCTTAAACTGGCTATCCTCGGCGAGACATTTGAAATTGAAGAAATGTACCCGGTATATATCGAAGTAGCAAAATTCCAGGGAGAAAAAGGAGCGCAGAGAAGTTTTGAATGGTCGTATGGCACTGAAAAAATGCATAAGCAGCTTTATGAAAAAGCATTAGATTCGGTTAATTCAGGAAAGGATGTTAAACTCGGTCCGGTACAGGTTTGCGAAGTTTGCGGATATACCATGGAAGGAGAAGCGCCTGATAAATGTCCCCTGTGCGGTGCATCCAGAGATAAATTTATTGCATTTAAATAAATACTATGAGATATGAAGAGAAACCACATACGGATAATCGGGTTCCTGCTGTGTCTTCCGTTCATATATGCGCTGTATTTTTGTACGGTCACCCAACCCACGCTGCTAATTATACCATGTATCCTGGCTGGCGAAAAGTGAATAAACTATCACTGCCAGTGCCTCGCCACTATCCCGTCAAATCCGCCATCAAAACTCGCCAGATGCTCAATATCCTTTGTTTTCATCAACTCTATTGTGGAACAATCTGTAAAACTCAACCTTTTACCTGCATATTTCACAAAAGTATTCCAGCTTTTCTCCAGTATGTCCCCATCCACAAAAATGAGAGCCATAAACCGCGGAACGTCTTTTTCTTCATTCCCGAGTATTAGATCCCTGACGCTTATTGCCTTACCGATATCCCCTGTTTTGTAAAGTATAAAGGTCATCGATTCATCAAAAACCATGTCCGAGGTAAATGCTGCCCCATACTTATTTTTCATGATATCTTCAACAAGACGGGCGGCAGGGGTATGATGCTCATCCCTCTTGTTAACATACGCGATGAAGACGCCGGTATCAATGAAAATACTCATCTTTCAGCTCCATAAACTACCATATCGATCTCTTTTTCAGTTGTAATAACACCCCAGTCACTCTGGACACTTTTTATTCTCTTGATGTCTTTTTCAGAAAGGGGAAGTTTAAAGAGCCTGCCAAAAAAATTCTCCTTTTTTGATCTTGCAAACTCTATGATGCCGGAGAACAACTCCTGCTGGGTTATCTTTTTACCGGTCCTGAGCGTTAGTTCAGCCTGAAGCATGTCGAATATGCGTTTATCCTTTTCGTGGACTTTGATGTTTTCAGTCATGTGTAAAAAGATAACTTTATCTTTTAAATACTTTTCTACCAGAACAAAGCAAGCAGTATTATTATAACTACCGTCAGCCCTTCCTGCATCAACGTGGCAAGCAGCATTATCTGCATTCCCATGCCGGGAGAGAATATGCCTGTATAGTAAGGTATCGTGAATCTCAGGCGCACAAGGCTGGAAAGTACTCTTCCGACTAACAGGATAATTACAATCTCTTTTGATGACAGTATCCCTTCAGCCAGAAGCCTGCCCGCTATCGTATACGCTCCCACGTTGCTTGCAAACCATGCTGCAATGACAGGCAGGCCCTGTGGCGGAAGATACCTGAGAACAGGTAAATCTTTCAGGTACATCGATATGATATCGAAAAATCCAATGTCAATAAGCTGGAACACGATTATCGCAGCGATCACCATTGTAGGGATAATGCCCCGAAGCGGTGCCAATGAAGCTGAAATTGCAGTCTTAAAAGCCTCGCCGAACTTTTTCGTCCTTATTTCCTGCCGGACTACTGCCGGTTTTTTGGGAGGCAACAAAATGCGCCCGAGAACAAGGGTTATTGCAGTGCGAAGAAGACCTATCATAACTACAATACCGAGATAGATCAATCCCGTAGTCCCGAGTAGTATTATGAGAACAGGGGTCAGGTCCCTGACAAAGATGAAAGTCGCAGGAAATGAGGTAACAAGGGAAGCAAGTATGGTCTCTGTCCGGTCGATCAAGCCTTTTTTATTGAGCTCTGCAATCATGGAATTCCCGGCGGTAGGAGAACCGAAAGACGCCATGAAGCTCACGCCCACCTCTTCCCGCAAATGCCCGAAACGCATGAATGGCGCGGTCACAAAGCCCAGCTTCTGTATCCAGCCGAGTTCGATAAACAGTTCTATCAGGACAATGCCGATGATTGTTGCAGGGATTACTGATGCGAGATATTCGAAGGCTGAGAGCAGGGCGTTAAGGAACATTACAGAATAATTGGCGAGGAGTTTTAATAAATGTTCTATAGCATAATGCCGAAATTTCCGTAACTTGTAAATACTACCTCAGCAGATTATTTTGTACGGGCACTGGGGTTGTTTAAAATGGTAAAAGTTCCAAAAGGTGAATCATTTCTGCCAAACTTTTCTTCAAAGGAATTGACTGAATTGTATCATAAGGAAGAAGATTCAAAAGCAAAAGTAAGGCTTTGGACTGCACCCCAAAAAGTGGACAG
>NZ_FZMP01000057.1 GCF_900196725.1 Candidatus Methanoperedens nitratireducens
TTTAGCTTTTGGATCTACCTCTTTTTGATAAAGGTCGTTCAACTCATCCTTAGAAAAGTCTGGAAGAAATGATTTACCCCTCGGTGTTATTGTCATTTAAACACTCCCCCATTAAAGAATATGTTTGATTACCCTTAAAATTTACGGCAATTTTGGAATCTTGCTATAATACTATTATCAAAAGAAGACATTTTGGAAACTGATGCATCATCCTTTACAGAAGGCCAGATTTGCAGGCATACCGTTACGGGAGATGATAGCTATCGCCGCAGGAAAAGGCATACCGTTCCAGTACAGCCTCGATGATCTGAACGAGGATATGCTGTCAGCAGAAAGTTTATAGCAGTTATTCTATTCTTCTTGATCGGAAAGGAAGAATTGATGAAGTAAAACATACATAATATTGCATATCAAGCGAATTAATCAACCAGCCTTTAAGATAAGTCCATGTGGGAAGGGAAGCAAATGTTATGAGAAGCTTACGGTTACTGCCTTTTGCATTAATAGTGCTGTCTTTATTAATTGCAGGGTGCGTACAAGAAAACAATAGCGTACAGAATAACTACAGTGTTCAGGGAAACAATAGCGCACAGGAAACATCTATATCTCCTTCTGAATCCCAAATAAAACAGTTCCTTGAAGAAAAGAACGTGACATCTCTGGCGAATCGGACTGTTGGGAATTCTACCGTGGTCTTGTATGAAAACGAATCGGAGATGGGAGTTTATCAAATATCTATCGATGAGACCGGTAAAATGTCCTGGACCCAGCTCTCATGGGCAAACAATTCTGCTTTTACACCGGTCTCTATTGGCAGTAGAGCAACCGGAGTCCCGTTTGTAGCCGTTATTATCAACAACGATCAAATGTTAAAAAAGGCATATAAGGTTACTGTGGTATTTAGAAACAAAGACGAAGTAACCGAGTTAGTTAACAATAGTAAAGGAATAATTATTCCCGATGAGAACGTACGAAATGGAAATGTGGGATGGTCTTCAGTTACTGTATTTGATAAAGATAATAACGTCTTATTTAAAAAAGATTAGCTTACAGAGAGTGGGAAGGAACAAGTGAAGATTTTGAAGGATGAGGCTGATGTACAGGGTTAGAAGGAAGTTCAACAGGAAGTTGCAGGTATTTTGATCCGAAAGATGTAATTCTCAGTTTCTTATTCTTTTTATCAATAAACTCCTGTTCCTGAAGAAAGAGAAACAACTTATCTAACGTATCTTGCGACAGGGAAGTATTTTGTTTAACCTCGTCTATGTTATGCCATTGAGCATCTCGAATTTGCTCTAATATCCCATCTAAAGATTCCATAATCATAATTAGTACCATTCTATTGGTAATGGAAGCTCTTTTATTTATAATTTATGGTCATTCAGGATACTACATGCCGTAGCGCTTTTCAATAATGATAAATGCCTTGTCTATTTCACGAAAAGCGGCGGATGGTTTGACCAGACGATTCTCAACCAGAGGATGATCGTGCATACGGAGAGGGGAAAACTCTACGCGTTATCGGCGGAAAGCCGCCTCATGTCATGAAAGAAGAGGATAAGAAAAACCGGTCAAAGCCGAGGATATGTTCATCGATGTCGGCGCCACGAGCAGGGAGGATGCCGGGAAAATGGGCGTGAAAATAGGGACACCACTTACTTTAGACACAGAGTTCAAGCAGCTTGGCAACGACAGGGTCACCGGTAAAGCGTTCGATAACCGTGCAGGCTGCGCCATGCTCATCCGGGGGCTGCGGGAAATGGCAGATGTAAAAGCCACCGCCCACGCAGTATTCACTGTGCAGGAGGAAGTGGGGCTAAAAGGTGCTAAAACCTCAGCCTTCGGATTGAATCCTGACGTAGCACTGGCTACTGATGTGTCTTACACAGGGGACCATCCGGGTATAGAGAAGAAACAATCTGCAATAGAGCTTGGAAAAGGGCATTCCGTCACCGTAAGCGATGCTGAAGGGTGTGGCATAATCGTTCCTGAAAGCGTGCTGAGATGGTTAAAAGAAGCGGCTGAATCAAATAACATCCCTTACCAGCTTGAAGTCGGCGCGGGAGGTACAACGGACGCGTCCGCGATACATCTCACCAGGGCAGTTGAGATAGTGGACAGGTTCTTTTAAGGAACCTGTAAGAGGGATTTCTTATCCCTGCTCTTCACATCCCGCCGCATCAATCGTCTGCCCGGGCGTAGCCGTCCCGACAGGCGATTTGCTCTTATCATTGGTTTCGCCTTTGTTCAGCGCATCTTCAATTATATCGTCTGCACTGAGCAGGTATCTTGCTCTTTCAAGGTATATCTCCCCGGGGTTATCTCTCTTCCAGGAGGGCCAGTCGCGGACAAGCGACTCCTCGCAGAAAAACCTCATGAACCCGGGAACTGTTCCGAATGTCTTCTCTATATCATTAAGAGTATCTTGATATGCTCCCATTTTCTCACCCAGATTCTAACTGGTGCGTGGAGCTTAATAAATCTTTCCTGACAAAATTTCTGTATTTAGTTTAGATTACAAGCCCGCCGTCTACGGAAAGCACTGCGCCGTTAACGTACCTGGCATCATCCGAAGCAAGGAACAGGTACGCATTCGCAACATCCCTGGGTTCTCCCAGCCTGCGCAGAGGGGTTTTCTCTTTCATTAATTCAAGGACTTTTTCAGGTACACCGGCTGTCATAGGTGTCATTATGAATCCCGGGGCTACCGCATTGACCCTTATCCCTTTCTTTCCAAGTTCCTTGGCTAAAGTCTTTGTCATGCCGATCAATCCTGCCTTGGCTGCGGAATAATTGACCTGACCGACATTGCCATACAGCCCTACGACGGAAGAAGTGTTTATAATTACACCCTTGCCCTGCTGGATCATAACATCAACAACAGCCTGGATGCAGTTAAAAGTTCCTTTAAGGTTCACGTTAATGACCTTATCCCACTGTTCCTCTGTCATTTTTACCAGGAGGGAATCCTGGACAATACCGGCATTAGCTATTAACACATCGATTTTACCGTATTTCTTGAGGGTGTCTTCGACCATATGTTTCACCAGTTCCCTGTTACAGGTATCCAGCTTAACAAAAATGCCCTCGCCTCCGGCTTTTTTGATCTCTTCTACTGTTCCATTACCGCTTTTTTCATTTATATCAGCTACAACGACTTTAGCTCCTTCCTTTGCAAACAGAAGAGCTGTCTCTTTACCGATGCCGCTTCCGGCACCTGTAACGATTGCAACTTCGTTATTAAGTTTCATTCGTTTTGTATTCTCCTTCGTGATTTTAGTTCGCCGTTTTATTCTACACACAGAATAGCCGGTTTTTTACTACTATCTTGTCCTGCTTAACAGGATAACGTCGAACTAATTCGTATCTACGCGAACGTGTCATATATAGTTTACGCACATATGCGCTGGAACAAAAAGGTCTACGCATAGCGGTAAATCCTTTATATAAAATAAACGAAGTTAAAAATACAACTACCGTATATCTTAAGGAATCCTGCTTATCATATCAGATATAGAGTCCCCCGTTAATATCTATTACCTGTCCGGTTATATAATCACCTTCCGAGACCAGGTAAGTCACTGCCCCGGCAACCTCTTCCGGCTTCCCCAGCCTTCGAAGGGGTATCTGGGCAAGGATTTTTTCCATAGCTTCACCGGGGATTGATTTTACCATATCCGTTTCTATAAATCCGGGCGCAATGGCATTCACAGTTATGTTCTTACTTGCGAACTCCTTTGCAAGGGTTTGCGTAAAACCTATTATCCCCGCCTTTGAAGCTGCATAGTTCGCCTGCCCGAAGTTGCCCATCCTCCCGATAACCGAGGATATGTTCACGATCCGTCCGTACTTCCTCTCAAGCATACCATCTATGACCGCTTTGGTACAATGGAATGTGCCGTCCAGGTTCACGGATAATACCTCAGACCACATTTGCGGTGTCATCTTTGCGAACGACTTGTCCCTTGTTATCCCGGCGTTATTGACCAGTATATCTATTTTACCGAACTGCCTTACGATCTCATCCCGCATTCTGCATACCTGTTCGGGATCGCTCACGTTTGCCTGACATATAATGGAGTGCCTGCCCAGCGACTCTATTTTCTTTGACACTTCCTTTGCATGCTCCTTGGTATCCATGTTGTCTATCATTATGGCTAATTTTTCAAGCTCGTTTTTAGTGCCCATCTGATCTATCAGTTTTGATACTTCCTCAGCCTGTTCTTTTGTACGCTGGTAATTAATCGCCACGTCTGCACCCTCTTCCGCCAGCCGCAGGGCGATCGCCATCCCTATACCCCTTGAGCCGCCTGTAACAAGGGCGACTTTACCCTCAAGTTTTTTTCCATTCCCATTCGTATTCATCGTATCACCTCTTTATAACCCATCGTCACCTTTTTATAATCACAGCAATACCCATGCCCCCGCCAATGCACATCGTTGCAAGACCGTACTTGCCTTTCCGCCTCATCAATCCATATAGCAGTGTGACCAGTATCCTTGAACCGCTTGCTCCTATCGGATGCCCCAGGGCTATGGCGCCGCCGTTCACATTGACCCTTTCCGGATCCCATCTCAGCTCCCTATCTACGGCTATGGACTGGGCGGCAAAGGCTTCGTTCTCTTCTATCAGGTCGATATCATCCGTCGTCAGGTTAGCACGACTTAAAGCAGTGCTGGCAGCGCAAACAGGCCCGATGCCCATTATTTCAGGAGATACGCCGCAGTAAGCATAGCTTACAATGGTTGCCATGGGTCGAAGACCCATCTCTTTTGCCTTATCCTCGGACATTAAAAGGACTGCGGCAGCACCGTCGTTTATGCCTGAAGAGTTGCCTGCAGTCACTGTGCCGCCCTTTTTAAAGGCGGGTTTCAGTTTTGCCAGTGTCTCTTTTGTTGTCCCGGACCTGGGGAACTCATCCGTATCAAAAAGCAAAGGCTCGCCTTTTGGCTGTGGAACCGGTACCGGAACTATCTCGTCCTTGAACCTGCCTTCTTTGATTGCTGCCTCTGCTTTATTCTGGCTTTTCGCTGCGAACTCATCCTGCTCTTCCCTTGAAATATTATATTTCTCCGCCAGGTTCTCTGCAGTAACCCCCATGTGGATGTTATTGAAAATATCCCACAGTCCGTCATTTATCATCATATCCACGATCTCATCATTACCCATCCTTATTCCCCAGCGTGCTTTTGCCAGTGCATATCTCGCTGTTGACATGGATTCGGTCCCGCCTGCCAGGACGACCTCTTCATCACCGACCATTATAGATTGCGCGCCCAGGATAACGGATTTCAAACTTGAGCCGCAAACCATGTTCACGCTAAATGCCGGTACTTTTATTGGTATTCCTCCCCATATCGAGGATTGTCTTGCTATGTTCATACCCTGACCGCCCGAGAGGACATTCCCCATAATGACCTCTTCAACCTCAGCCGGATCAACATCTACTCTTTTGAGAGCGTCTTTCAATACCACTGAGCCAAGCTGTCCCGGCGCTATATCCTTTAAACTTCCCCCGAATTTTCCTATTGCAGTCCTTGTCGCTGATACGATAACCACTTTATTCATTTTATTCCCACCTGTTATATACTGGATACAAAATCCGGCACACGGGTATACTGGCATGTACTGCCAGGCGCACCGGTAACTCCCGCTACAGGACGAGCCCGCCATCTACATGAAGCACTTCCCCGTTGATGAACTTCGCATCATCCGAAGCGAGATAAAGGTATGCATGCGCCACATCACCCGGTTCGCCTATCCTGCGCAGAGGAGTTCGTTCTATGATCATATTCATTATTTTATCCGGCACAGTTTCGGTCATGGGCGTCTTTATAAATCCCGGAGCCACTGCATTGACCCTTACCCCCTTTTTCCCGAGTTCCTTAGCCAGGGTCTTTGTCATGCCGATCAACCCGGCTTTGGCTGAAGCATAATTGACCTGACCGATATTGCCGTAAATTCCTGAAATAGAGGATGCGTTGATGATTACGCCGCTCCCCTGCTCGATCATATACGGGGCTACTACCTGGATGCAGTTAAAAGCCCCGGAAAGATCAACATTGATAACGTTATTCCATTGCTCTTTTGTCATTTTTGTTACCAGGGCATCCTGGGTGATACCTGCATTGTTTATCAGGATATCCACTCTTCCGAAGGTATCAATCGTCTTTCTGACGACTTCTTCCATCTCCTCCCTGCTGGTGACATCCCCTTTGATGTATATTACTTTTTCCCCATACCCGCTTATTTCCCTGCATATCTGTTCTAATTTCTCTGCCGACCTTGAAGTTGCAGTTATTCTTGCACCTTCCTGGCAAAAAAGCATAGCAGTCTCTTTACCAATGCCGCTTGATGCCCCGGTAATGATTGCAACTTTGTTCTCAAGTCTCATCTCAGGTTCCCTTCGTCCTGCGGCTCTTTCTTTTAGTTTTAGGTTTCTTCCCGGTATGCTGTTCGAACGCCACTTCCGCCTGTCGCGCAGGCAGCTTTTTCCGTACTTGCAGGGGCTTTTCTTCCATAGATTTCTCTATTTCATCTCCTGCTTCTTCGGGAAGAGATCTGGGCTTTAACCACGCTGCGATTTTGGGTACGACTTCTTTCTGGGATTTGGAGCCCACAAAGATACCTATATGCCCTGTCGGGAAAACAAGCGTCTCCGTATCCTCACTTCCCACCGCATCAGTAAGCGGTAAGCTTGCTTCATTGGGAACAAGGTGATCGGTCTCGGCCATGACATTTAGTACAGGCATGGTGATATTTTTCAGGTTGATTTTTTGCCCGTTGATTTTCATCTCGTTCTTGATAAGCAGGTTCTTCTGATAGCAGTCCTTCATGAACTGTCTGTATGCTTCACCTGCCTGGTCGGGGCTGTCGAATATCCATTTCTCCATCCTGAGGAAATTCCTGACGGTTTCCTCGTTCCTGAGCTGGCATTCCATGTCCTCAGGTTTGCATTCGATCCTCTCAAAAAGACCCACATACTTATCGATAAGAAGCCTG
Source organism: Candidatus Methanoperedens nitratireducens (assembly GCF_900196725.1). Classification (GTDB taxonomy): domain Archaea; phylum Halobacteriota; class Methanosarcinia; order Methanosarcinales; family Methanoperedenaceae; genus Methanoperedens; species Methanoperedens nitroreducens_A. The sequence continues at coordinate 7,004 of NZ_FZMP01000057.1, forward strand.
AACGGATCAGTGAGCAGGAACCCTGTATTCAGCAAATCACCCGGTACTATCCCGTAGAAATCCACAATCTTATCCACATCAAGGCTCTTTGCCCAGACATGAAGGAGCCCTTTATCAGTGTCGAAATTTATAGGCGTCACAAGGGCGACAAAGTTCTCTACCTTATCGGGATGCAGTGAGGCGTACATCGCTGAGATTGTACCCCCCTGGCAAACCCCAAATAGCGTTATTTTATCTGACCCCGACAGTTCCCTGACCTTATCTACGGCGTCGTTCAGATAGCCGTTCACATAATCGTTAAGCGTGAGGTACCTGTCAGCGCCTGTAGGATACCCCCAGTCAATAATATAAACATCTAGCCCCTCATCCAGCAGCTTCCTCACCACGCTCTTATCGGGCTGAAGATCCAGGATATAGTAACGGTTCACAAATGCATAAACTATAAGCACCGGAATCGGGTATGGCTTTTCTACAGCAGGGAAATAATGCATAAGTTTCATATCGTCTTCCGTATAAATTACCTCGGAAGGCGTTGTCCCGACAGAAAAATCGGGCGGTTCTAACAGTATCTCCACTCCTGCTACGAATCTTCTATAACTATCTATCATATCTACTGCGTTCATGACTTCCTCCTCTCCCTCCCCTGAAGGTATATCAACTTCTTTCTTCGGATGGTTCTTTGACCTGGCTTGCCAATTCTGTAAATTCCTGCATCGTTCTCTTAAGAGAATCCATATCCCTTGTCAGGTTCTTTGCAGTTTTCTTAAGAGTATACAATTCCCTGTTCATCTCGTCTATCTCGGTCCTTGTGGGCAGGTTTACCGGTTTCAGGACATTCTCTTCAACTAGCTCCCGGTTGCTTTTCTGGAAATCCACGAAGTAGGATGTCAGTCTCCCCATATCAGAAGAGAAATGACCTGATTTCAGGAATTCTTTGAACGTCTCGCTGTAAGTCTCTATCCAGAGCTGGTAAAAATCTTTATACATCTCAGGACGGATCTCCACTTCCATCTCAGTTGTCATCTTTTTGCGCATTCTTCGCATGGCTTCCATGAATATGTGCTGGAAGTTGACAAGGGATTCCATCCAGGCTGTATATAGGTTAACAGAGACAGAAAAACTCCTCACCATTTTTTCTGATCTTTCACGCATCGGGCCCATCGCAGGCACCTCGACTAGCCTGCCATAGGTAGACTCGTAAGTCTTTAACCACTGGTCAAAAAACTCATGTGTTAATTCAACACTGGATTTTTCCATATTTAAACCTGGCTTGTAGCTGTAGCACCGGGGGCCATCCTCATCCATGCGTTTGACATATTGGCGAACATATCCGCATACATCCTGGTCGCGTTCTTTACCGGCTCCATCATGTTCTTCATCGGACCGACGGCAGGCATATATTTAAAGAAGTCCTCAAGCGCCTTCTCGTTCATCTTTGCCCAGGTGGTATAGAATTCTTTAAACGCCTCCGGGTCAGTGGTTCGTTTTGTTAATTCTGTGGTCTTCTCTGACATCTTCTCCAGGGCAGATATCCAGGATTTATACATATTAAGATAGATGTCCGTGCTCTTTAAGAAGCTATCAAACACTTCCTTTGAGGGTTTAAATGACTCGGCACCGAACCACCTGCCGGACATATCCCTGTACGTGTCCATCCAGAGACTGTAAAATTCTCTATAGGCTTCGGGGCTTGCGTTTCCTTTTGATAGCTCTGCCATCTTCCCGGAAACCTTCATCATAGAATCAACCCACGGCACGTATAGATGCATGTAAGAATCTCTCCAGATTCTGGATAGCTCCGAAAAATTCCTCAGGTAAATATTTGGCAGCACTCCATAACTTTCAAGTACCTCTTTTGTGGCTCCCCTTGTCGGCATTGTAAGAAAATCCTCAAATATTTTTCCATATGTCTTCTGCCACATGCTATAGATCTCTCTGGATTTTTCCATATCAAGCTCTTTCCCGGAAAGCTTCTCGGTATTGCTTATATCTTCCTCTAATAAGTTAACCCATGATTGGAAGAGGTTTTTTGATTCCTCAGCGCTATCTTTCAATTTCTTAAGTGTCTCTTTATCAAGTTTTCCCATCTGGACCGGATAGAGCTTACCAAAGGTGTTCTGGTATGATCTCACATATTCATCATAGAATTCCCTGTATTTTTCTGCCGAAGCCTCTTTTGTGAGTTCAGCGGCTTTATCAAGCAGTGTCCCGGAAGACTCTATCCATGGCTTGTACAGATTCGTGTAGGAATCTTCCCACATTCTTGAAACTGCTACGTAGCTATCTGCCCATATTCTAAAAACATCTTTTTTCTCTCCACTCTCTTGACTCATCTGTTTGCTTGTACCAACCATACAAATTCACTCCTCTTAATTCAGAAACGTTATTCTTTCATATAAACCTTTTTAATTACCTGCGAATTTATAATCACTTCTCAATTATAGTTTCCTCGATCTTGATCCCGAAATGCCTCGCTGCCTTCTCAAAATACACAAGCACTTCATCACCTTCCTTAAGCGCGGTAACTGGCATCGGCTTTCCGCTATCCCCGACAAGCTTGATGGTCTCCGCGTTCTGGAGCAGCGTCTTTATCCCCGTCCCGTCCACTTCAGCCTCAACGAGCATTAGCGGGCGGCGCTCGATCTTCACCCTTCCCACGACGGCAGGTCGTGTCTCTCCTTCCGAATTTATTACCATGACCTCATCGCCTGATGCAAGCTCGGAGAGGTAGCGCGTCTTTTCGCCTACCCTGATATAGGCATGTACAGCGCCTGCATTCACCCTGAAAGGGCGAGCCGCCACGTATGGGCTTTCTTCTGATTCCGAATGAACAAAGAACAACCCGTTGCTCTGTGAGCCTATAAGCATCCCTTCGCCCGGAACCATCAAAGACGCGGTATCCACGCATACCCTGTCACCCATGCCGACGGGTTTTACTTTCGTTATCCTGGCTTTTACAAGGGGTATTTTTTCCATTCCCTGCCGGTCCCGGACGGCTACGATTTTCTTTATTTCTGAGATATCACCGGTATCAACAAGCACGCCGTCTGAGCCGTGCTCCAGCGTCTCAAGCGCAAGCATCGCCTCTTCTGCGTTCCGGACACCCGCTATGATTTCAACATCAAGCTTCTGCAGCTCGGCGATCAGGTTCTCAAGCGGGATGACCTTCCAGTCCGTGCCTATAACGACAAGGTAATCACATGATTTTCCAAGTTCGACGGCGAATTGCTCGTATTTCTTGTTTTTTATGACAACATATCCGGCGACGGTCTTACCTTCTCTAGTCAAGCGTTGCGCTTCCGATATATCCTGGGAGTTTGAGAATTCGGATGGTAATTTTCTTATCCCATCCCCTTCGCTGCCTTTCCCGACAACTATGATATCAGCTTCCCCGCCCGGCGCGGCAGTTTTGATGTTTCCCAGTTCTTTTGCCTTCGGGATATCGTCGTGGTTCAAAAGTATGCATTCTGCTCCGGACTCAAGCCCTGCCGTAACCCTGGGCTTGTTCTCTTCCCATGATTCGCTATCTGCTTTTATCCAGACCGTCTTATCCTTTTTCACCGGAGCGCCTCCATAGCCTCTTTTACACTTGCGCCTTTATGTACTATCAGGGTAAGGGCGCGTGTCATTTCCGTCGGGTTATCGTGCTGGAAGACATTCCTTCCTATCGCAACGCCTCGTCCTCCGGCATCCACTGCGGCGCGTACCATTGACAGGAACTCCTCATCTGTATTCGCTTTCGGACCTCCTGCCATAACTACAGGCACGGGACAGCCTTCCACGACTTTCCTGAACGAATCGATATCACCCGTGAAATTTGTCTTTATGATATCCGCGCCCAGTTCCGCACCCACGCGCGCAACGTGCGCCACAAGCTCCGGGTCATTCGAGTTCCTGATATCCTTCCCGCGCGGGTACATCATCGCGATAAGGGGCATTCCCCAATCGTCGCACTGCTCCGAAACGGTGCCCAGTATCTTTAGCTGGTCTGCCTCGGTCTCAGAGCCGACGTTGATATGCACGCTCACGGCATCAGCCCCCATCTTTATCGCTTCTTCCACCGTGCAGACCTTCACTTTGTCATTGGGGTCGGGTCCAAGGGACGTGGATGCGCTCATATGTATGATCAGCCCGATATCGCGTCCATACCCGCGGTGACCGTGCTTTGCCATGCCTTTTTGCAAAAGAACGGCGTTAGCTCCTCCATCCGCCACCCTGTTCACCATGTCCGTGAGGTTCTCGATGCCTCTTATAGGTCCCATTGATATTCCATGGTCCATGGGGATTATTACCATGTTCCTGCTTTCCCTGTCCATTATTCTCTCAAGCCGTATTTTTTTACCAAGTCCTGACAATAAAATCACCTCAGTTAATCGTGTTACTCTGTGACACACTTACACAGTGTTTACGATATATATACCTAACGTTAATGTCCAGAGACCTGTCGGG